>NZ_JZAM01000237.1:0-281273 GCF_000960595.1 Vibrio sp. S234-5 | reverse complement strand
TGGAATACGCACGTAACGCAATGCGTATGGCGGCTCTGATGAAGATTCAGAACATCCAAGTGTACACGCACGATTCTATCGGCTTGGGTGAAGATGGCCCAACTCACCAACCCGTTGAGCAAATCGCATCGCTACGTCTAACACCAAACATGAGCACATGGCGTCCATGTGACCAAGTGGAATCAGCAGTAGCATGGAAACTGGCGATTGAGCGCAAAGATGGCCCATCAGCGCTGATTTTCTCGCGTCAAAACCTAGCGCAGCAAGAGCGTACGGCACAGCAAGTGACAGACATCGCCAAAGGTGGTTACATCCTGAAAGATTGCGAAGGCAAGCCTGAGCTTATCCTTATCGCGACGGGTTCTGAAGTTGAACTCGCAGTGAAAGCCGCTGAGCAACTAACCGCAGAAGGTAAGAAAGTGCGCGTGGTTTCCATGCCATCAACCGATGCATTCGACAAACAAGACGCCGCTTACCGTGAAGCGGTACTGCCATCAGACGTAACAGCGCGTATTGCTATCGAAGCGGGCATTGCCGATTTCTGGTACAAGTACGTCGGCTTTGGCGGTCGCATCATCGGTATGACCACCTTCGGTGAATCAGCGCCAGCGGACCAACTGTTCAAGATGTTTGGTTTCACAGTAGAAAACGTGGTGAACACCGCGAAAGAAATCATCGCTTAAACGCTACAAAGTGGAACAAGCCGAGTCAACCTGACTCGGCTTTTATTTTAATGCGCAAAGGTTTTCGATCAGTTACTATGCGTGACACGAAAAAAATGTGGGGCGATGGAATTATGCTAAAAGTTGCGATCAATGGATTTGGACGTATAGGTCGTAATGTTTTAAGAGCCGTGTATGAGAGCGGTAAGCATCAGCAGATCAAGGTGGTGGCGGTGAACGAACTGGCCCAGCCGGATGCCATGGCCCATTTGCTGCAATACGACACCTCGCATGGTCGTTTTGGTAAGAAAATCAGCAATGACCAAGAACACATTTACATTCATCACAGCAACGGTGAAATGGATACGGTGCGTATTCTTCATCTGGCTGACATCGATTTACTCCCTTGGCGTGATTTAGAAGTCGATTTAGTGCTTGATTGTACTGGCGTATACGGCTCGCAAGCCGATGGTCAAGAACACATCAAAGCAGGCGCGAAGAAAGTGCTGTTTTCTCATCCTGGCGCGAACGATGTGGACAACACCATCATCTATGGCGTCAATCATCAAACGCTGACCGCGCAGCACAAAGTTGTGTCTAACGGCTCTTGCACCACCAACTGCATCGTGCCAATTATTAAGGCCCTCGATGATGCTTTTGGCATCGAATCTGGAACCATCACCACCATTCACTCCTCAATGAACGATCAACAGGTGATTGACGCTTACCACACCGATCTGCGCCGTACTCGCGCTGCCAGTCAGTCCATCATTCCTGTGGACACTAAGTTGCATAAAGGAATTGAAAGAATATTCCCGAAATTTTCCAACAAATTTGAAGCTATTTCGGTGCGAGTGCCGACAGTTAACGTCACTGCGATGGATTTGAGCGTCACAATTAATACAAATGTGAAAGTTAATGACGTAAATCAAACCATAGTGAAGGCGTCTCAGTGTACATTACATGGCATTGTTGACTATACTGAAGCGCCATTGGTTTCCATCGATTTCAACCACGATCCGCATAGTGCGATTGTGGATGGAACGCAGACACGAGTCAGTAACGGGCATTTGGTGAAAATGCTGGTGTGGTGCGATAACGAATGGGGCTTTGCGAATCGCATGCTGGATACTGCGCTCGCAATGCAGGCGGCTAAGTAGTCTGTAGTCGCCACGGAGAAAATTTATTTCTAGGCTTGAAATAAATTGCTAGTAACTCCATATCAAGACCAGTTTAAAGAATTAACAGGCTTGGCAGGGTTGCCGAGTTTTCAAAAACTTTATTTTTAATATTTGAGAGGACACAACATGTCTGTAATCAAGATGACTGACCTGGATCTCGCAGGTAAACGTGTATTTATCCGTGCTGACCTTAACGTGCCAGTTAAAGATGGCAAAGTCACTTCTGATGCACGTATCATCGCATCTCTGCCAACGATCAAACTGTGCCTAGAAGCGGGCGCGAAAGTGATGGTGACGTCTCACCTAGGCCGTCCTACTGAAGGTGAATACGCAGAAGAATTCTCTCTACAACCTGTTGTGAACTACCTAAACGACGCGCTAGATTGCGAAGTGAAACTGGCGAAAGACTACCTAGACGGTCTTGAGCTAAACGCGGGTGAATTGGTTGTTCTTGAAAACGTTCGCTTTAACAAAGGCGAGAAGAAAAACGACGAAGAACTTTCTAAGAAATACGCGGCACTATGTGACGTATTCGTAATGGATGCATTCGGTACCGCTCACCGTGCGCAAGCATCAACGCACGGCGTTGGCATGTTTGCTGACGTAGCGTGTGCGGGTCCTCTACTGGCTGCTGAACTAGATGCACTAGGTAAAGCGATGAGCAACCCAGAGCGTCCTCTAGTGGCTATCGTTGGTGGTTCTAAAGTTTCTACTAAGCTGACTGTGCTTGAGTCGCTATCAAAAATCGCTGATCAACTGGTTGTTGGTGGTGGTATCGCTAATACTTTCATCGCAGCAGAAGGCCACAATGTAGGTAAATCTCTGTACGAAGCTGACCTAGTGGAAACAGCACAAAAACTGATGAAAGAGTGTGCGATTCCAGTAGCCACTGACGTTGCGTGTGCCAAAGCATTCGATGAGAACGCAGAAGCAGAAATCAAACACGTTTCTGAAGTTCAAGACGATGACATGATCTTCGACCTAGGCCCTGATTCAACGGCAGCACTAGCGGAAATCATCGCAAACGCGAAAACCATTCTTTGGAACGGCCCGGTAGGCGTATTCGAATTCAAAAACTTTGAAGCGGGTACTAAAGGCATTTCTGAAGCGATCGCTAAGTCTCCAGCATTCTCTGTAGCAGGCGGCGGTGACACGCTAGCGGCGATCGACAAGTTCGGTATCAAAGCGGACGTATCTTACATCTCTACTGGCGGCGGTGCGTTCCTTGAGTTCGTAGAAGGTAAAGTACTTCCAGCGGTTGAAATGCTAGAAGCACGCGCTAAAGCTTAATCAATATGTCGAGGGCGGGAGAAATCTCCCGCTTTCTTGTTTGCTGCATGCGCCGGTTTCTTCTGCTAGAATGACGCCCGTTGTGAGCAAACGTTTGCAAGAATTTAAACTTAACAAGTTTTGTTTTTAAAACGACAGATAAATAGGATTCCATCCATGTCTAAGATCTTCGATTTCGTAAAACCTGGTGTTATCTCTGGTGATGACGTACAAAAAGTATTTCAAGTAGCTAAAGAGAACAACTTCGCTCTTCCAGCAGTGAACTGTGTGAACACAGATTCTGTTAACGGTGTACTAGAAGCGGCTGCGAAAGTGAAAGCACCAGTTATCGTTCAGTTCTCTAACGGTGGCGCGGCTTTCTTCGCAGGTAAAGGCGTTAAACTGGAAGGTCAAGGCGCACAAATTCTTGGTGCAGTAGCGGGCGCGAAATACGTTCACGCTGTCGCTGAAGCATACGGTGTGCCAGTGATTCTGCACACTGACCACGCGGCTAAGAAACTTCTACCATGGATCGACGGTCTGCTAGACGCTGGTGAAGAGTTCTTCGCTCAAACTGGTAAGCCTCTATTCTCTTCTCACATGCTAGACCTTTCTGAAGAGTCTCTAGAAGAGAACGTTGAAACCTGTGCTAAATACCTAGAGCGCATGGCGAAAATGAACATGACAATCGAGATCGAACTGGGTTGTACTGGTGGTGAAGAAGATGGCGTTGATAACTCAGATATGGACTCTTCTGAGCTGTACACTTCTCCTGAAGACGTTGCTTACGCATACGAGAAATTGAACGCAGTGAGCCACCGTTTCACTATCGCGGCTTCTTTCGGTAACGTACACGGCGTTTACAAGCCAGGTAACGTTGTTCTGACTCCAACTATCCTACGTGATTCTCAAGCGTACGTTTCTGAGAAATTCGGTCTTCCAGCGAACTCTCTGAACTTCGTATTCCACGGCGGTTCTGGTTCTACTGAAGCAGAAATCAAAGAGTCTATCTCTTACGGTGTGATCAAAATGAACATCGATACCGATACTCAGTGGGCAACTTGGGACGGCATCCGTAAGTACGAAGCCGAAAACCACGATTACCTGCAAGGTCAGATCGGTAACCCAACGGGTGAAGATGCGCCGAACAAGAAGTACTACGATCCACGCGTATGGCTACGTGCTGGTCAGGCTTCTATGGTTGCTCGCCTTGAGAAAGCCTTTGCTGACCTGAACGCAGTAGACGTACTGTAATTCGTCGCAAATTTTTGCTAAAAGCCCGCTCATTTGAGCGGGTTTTTTTATGCTTGTTAATCACTTATGGTGAAATTTCTGGCACATATGACGAGAATTGCTTAACCTTGTACAGATTGATATGAGTGCTGCCTTGTGGGGTATCCCATATCAATGGCACGCTAAATAGCCACGTATACATACAGGCTCGTAACAGATTGAGGAAAGAAATTATGGCAGGTGAATCTGTGGGGATTGAAACTCCACTTGTAGACAGTCTGGCACAGGCTGAAACTTGGCTGACGAACAACTCAGACCTATTTATTCAATACGGCGTGAATATTATTTCCGCCATCATTATTCTGTTCATTGGTAACATGATAGTGAAAGCGGTGGCAAACAGCGTCGCGAAAGTACTTGAAAGCAAACAGATGGATAAGGCAGTCGTGCAGTTTATTCACGGCTTAGTGCGTTACCTCTTGTTTGTCATTGTGCTGATTGCTGCTCTTGGCCGTCTTGGCGTGCAGACTGCTTCCGTGGTGGCTGTGATTGGTGCCGCTGGTTTAGCGATTGGTTTGGCTTTGCAAGGTTCCTTGTCCAACTTTGCCGCAGGTGTGCTGATTGTCGCTTTCCGTCCTTTCAAGTCGGGCGATTATGTTGAAGTGGGTGGCGTTGCAGGCAGCGTTGAAGCGATCCAGATTTTTCAAACAGTACTCAAAACGCCAGACAACAAAATGGTGGTGGTACCTAACTCATCGGTGATTGGCGGACCAATCACAAACTATTCTCGTCACGAAACACGCCGTGTAGATATGGTGATTGGCGTTTCTTACAAATCGGATCTGAAGAAAACCAAACAGGTGTTGCGTGAAACCTTGGAAAAGGATCCGCGTATTTTGAAAGATCCAGATATCACTATTGGGGTACACACGCTGGCGGACTCATCTGTTAACTTCGTTGTGCGTCCTTGGGTGAAAACCGCAGATTACTGGCCAGTCTACTTTGACAATATGCAGGCGATTAAAGAGGCGTTGGATGCCAACGGTATCGAGATCCCATTCCCACAAATGGATGTTCACTTAAACAAAATGAACTAACTTGTTATCTTGATAGAGAACAGCGCAAAGCGAGGCGAAAAGCCTCGCTTTTTCTTTATCAGGAAACAAAATATGCCGTGCACGTAAGATTAGCTGTACTGCAGATATAGCCCTTTGGTTAGCACAAAGGCGATAGTAAACATCATGGCGGCTACCAGCATATCGATCCCGCGTTTTACCTTTGGTTTTGACAACGTTGGGCCGAGCTTTGCGGCGCCAATCGATAAGGTATAAAACCAGACAAAAGAAGCCAAAATGGTGCCGAGAGCAAAAGCAATTCGATCATTTCCTTCAAACTGACCACCAATTGAGCCAAGAATCACTACGGTATCCAAATAGAGGTGCGGGTTGAGTACAGTGACCGCTAAAGCACCAAGAATAACGGTACGACGCCCGCGTGCCGTAATCTCCTGTTTATTTTCAGCAGTGTAGCCCGGTTTTAGCGCACTGCGCAGCGACATGAAACCGTACACGGCAAGAAAAGCAATTCCCCCTAAGGTGACGGAAGTCAGTAGCATCTCATTTTGTGACAAAATCGCGCCGCCACCAAAAATACCCAGAGAGATAAAAATCATATCCAGTACGCTGCAGATAGCGGCCGTGGTCAAATGATGTTGTCTTTTGATGCCTTGATTCAGCACAAAGGCATTTTGTGCACCAATGGGAATAATCATGGTCGCGCCTAAGCCAAATCCCTGTAATAACAGCCAGAAATTCACGGTAAACCTCAGATAAAAAGTGATACAGATAAGAGAATGTGAGCAAGGTATCCCTTTTATCTTAATAAGTGTAATTAATGATTTTAATCATATATAAGAATGTCTAATTATTAGTTCAGGGTGGGTTATTTGGATGCGCGGATTGGATTACAAATGGATAGAAGCGCTTAATGCCGTGGTAACACAAGGCGGTTTTGAGCGGGCGGCGGAGGAGCTGTTTATCTCCCAATCGGCTATCTCCCAGCGAGTGAAACAGTTGGAGAAGTTCCTTGCACAGCCCGTATTGATTCGCGAGCAACCACCCAAAGCGACCCCCGTTGGCAAGAAATTAATTGGCTTATATCGACGTATTCGCCTGCTTGAGCATGAATTGATTCCCGAACTGATGAACGACGATGTATCAAGACCGGTGCAGTTGGCACTGGCCACTAACGCTGACAGCCTTGCGACTTGGCTCTTGCCCGCGCTGAAAGAGGTGATGACGCAACGACAAGTGGAGCTCAATTTGGCTATCTATGGTGAGTCGCGCTCGATTGAAAAGCTGAAAAGTGGCGAAGTAGCTGGTGCGATCAGTTTGGAATCTCAGCCAATTACGGGGTGTCGAGCCGATTATTTAGGCCGAATGGACTATGTGTGTGTGGCCAGCCCGGATTTTGTTCGCCGCTATTTCCAGCAGGGCGTGAACTACCAGACGCTCAGCAAAGCGCCTGCGGTTTCCTACGATCAGTACGATGATTTACATCGCAAGTTTCTTTCGGATCACTTCAATATTGCCAGAGATAGCGTAATCAACCATAACGTGGGCAGTTCTGAGGCGTTTGTTCGATTAGCCGTATCGGGAATCGCCTATTGTTTGATCCCAAAATTGCAAATTGAAAGAGAGTTAACCGCGGGCGAACTGGTGGATATTACTCCGGGTTTTCTGCTCTCCAACCGTATTTACTGGCATCATTGGCAATTGGAAACGGGGATTTTGCAAGAAATCTCCCAAGCGATTATCAGCTATGCTCAGTCCCATCTTCCGCAGTAGAGATGTGCTGAGCGCGTCAAAATTGTGTAAGAAATCATCGCCAGATATTGGTTAATTGGCCAAACCTTCTATTATCAGAAGTGTCTGATAATAGAAGGTTTGATAAATGAAACGGTTCTCTCCTTATCTGCTTGTTAGTGCGCTTATCACCAGCACGCCAGCCTTGGCCAATACGCTGAATTTTGCCCACCTCTCGACGACGGGCTATGGTGAAGTGGTTGCGATTCCCGATAGTGCGGTGTTTTCTGTCAAAGTGGTTGAATCCAGCATGACGGCGGAGTCGGCCAAGCAGTCGGTTGATAGTACAGTCGATACTTTCCTCAATAGCCTCAATAAAGCCGGCATCGGTAAAGAGAGTATTCGCAGCTCCAATCTTTATCTTGCCCCGCAGTATCACTATCCAAACAATGCTAAGCCTGAACTTATTGGCTATCGCGCTTCACGCAGCATCACGGTGCAAGTGGACGATCTCTCGGCGCTCAACAACTATTTAGATCTGGCGCTCAATGCAGGGATCAATCAGATCGACAGCGTCGAGCTTAAAGTCAGCAATGAAGCAGAATATCAGCAACAAGCGCGCTTAGAAGCGATTAATGATGCGCGGCAAAAAGCCAGTTCACTGGCGAAAGGTTTCGGTAAAAACTTGGGCGAAATCTGGCAGATTAACTACAATCAGCCCAATGTGCAGCCAGTGTTGATGCGTTCTATGGCGATGGATGCAAAAGCGGAGTCAAACAGTTATCAGGACTCCAGTTTGATCATTCGTGATCAGGTGGATGTGATCTATCAGCTCGCGGAATAAAAGCGAAGTGGCAAAAGTAAAGGGCAGAAGAATCTGCCCTTTTGTATGATTTCTCGTGAATGTGCGATTAGTGCAGAATGCGCGCGCGGATCGTGCCTTCAATCTCTTTCAGTTTCACCAGCGCTTCTTCGGAGCGTTCTGTTTCAACGTCAATCACCACATAACCGATATCAGCTGAGGTTTGTAGATACTGACCTGCGATGTTGATCCCTTCTTTGGCAAAAATGGTGTTGATTTGCGTCAGAATGCCCGGACGGTTTTGGTGGATGTGCAGCAGACGTGAACAACTGCGATGTTCTGGCAGAGAAACCTCAGGGAAGTTCACACTAGACAGCGTTGAGCCGTTGTCAGAGTACTTAGCCAGTTTGCCCGCCACTTCAACGCCGATGTTTTCCTGCGCTTCCTGAGTGGAACCACCGACGTGTGGGGTGAGGATGACGTTGTCGAATTTTTGCAATGGTGACTCAAAAGGATCGGCGTTGGTTGCCGGCTCCACTGGGAAGACGTCGATAGCCGCGCCCGCCAAATGGCCCGATTCCAAGGCGTGGCAGAGCGCTTCAATATCCACTACAGTACCGCGTGCAGCGTTGATGAAAATAGAGCCTGGTTTCATGCGCGCGAACTCTTCCGCCCCCATCATATCTTTGGTATCTGGGGTTTCAGGTACGTGCAGCGAAATCACATCACACTTGTTAAGTAGCTCGCTCATAGTGTGCACTTGCGTCGCGTTACCCAGCGAAAGCTTGTTTTCAATATCGTAGAAGTAAACGCGCATCCCTAAGTTTTCAGCAATAATGCCCAGCTGAGTACCAATGTGGCCGTAGCCGATAATGCCTAGGCGTTTACCACGCGCTTCATAGGAATTGTCAGCACTTTTCTTCCAAATACCACGATGTGCCAGCGCATTTTTCTCAGGAATGCCACGCAGTAACAGGAGAATTTGCCCAAGGACAAGTTCCGCTACGCTGCGGGTATTGGAAAACGGCGCGTTGAACACTGGAATACCACGTTTGGCCGCCGCATTAAGGTCTACTTGGTTGGTACCGATACAGAAACAACCAATCGCAACCAACTTTTGTGCCGCATTGATCACGTCTGCGGTCAAGTTGGTGCGGGAACGAATGCCGATGAAGTGCGCATCTTTAACCGCTTCGATAAGTTTTTCTTCTGAAAGAGAACCTTTATGGTACTCGATATTGGTATAACCAGCGGATTGCAGTACTTCTACCGAAGATGGGTGAAGGCCTTCAAGAAGTAAGATCTTAATTTTGTCTTTTTCCAGTGAAACTTTGGCCATTGTTATCGTCCTTAAAATGGAAAGGTGGGCTAATGTGGCGCACATGCGGCAAAACGGCTAAAAGTGATAAAATTAACAGTTTTGTTATAGGACAAACGTTTCCTTGTGCGTCTTCTGTTCAATAAAGTAACAAAAAAAAATTGCTTTGGGTAAGAAAATTACGGAATAAGAGATAATTTTCTTAGTGAAAGTGATAAAAAACGGTGCCCTAAGGCACCGTCTGTAAGCAAATAACGGAAATAAGCACAAAGCCAGCGAATTATTCCTCGATTTTTGCCCCTTGTGGTGTGCCCGTGATCACCACATCGGCACCGCGATGAGCAAACAAACCAACGGTGACCACGCCAGCAATGCCATTGATTTGGCTCTCTAGCTCTTTAGGGTTGGTGATCTTCATCCCGTAGACATCGAGGATCACGTTACCGTTGTCGGTGATAACACCTTCGCGGTAGCAAGGGTCGCCACCAAGCTTAACGAGCTGACGAGCGACATAAGAGCGAGCCATTGGGATCACTTCAACAGGCAGAGGGAAGGTGCCCAGTACATCAACGGCTTTTGTGCCATCAACGATACAGATGAACTTATCGGCAATCGCTGCAACAATCTTTTCGCGAGTGAGCGCAGCGCCGCCGCCTTTGATCATTTCGCGATCGGCGTTGATTTCGTCAGCGCCGTCGACATAGATATCCAGAGACGCTACTTCGTTGCAATCAAACACTTTAATACCAAGTGCTTCGAGTTTCTCGGTAGAAGCGACCGAGCTAGAAACCGCCCCTTTGATCTCTTCGCTCATGGTGCCCAGAGCATCGATGAAGTGATTAACGGTTGAGCCAGTACCAACGCCAACAATACTGCCTTTCTCTACATATTTCAGTGCTGCCCAACCAGCGGCTTTTTTCATTTCATCTTGAGTCATGCTCATCTCCTGAATTGATGAAGGGGGTAAACGGTGCCGCGCGATTATAGCGAGTTAGTGCTCGATTTCCCATTGCCAGATCTGGCTTGGAGTCACGATCTTGGGCAAAGGAATATCCCATGCTTCGACAGGCAACGCTTCCACGTATTGGCAATCGTGAGCGATGCCGATCGGCTTGGCGCCCACTCCGGTAGTAAACCAGCCCGAGAGCGTGCGGTCATAATAACCGCCCCCCATGCCGAGACGATGTCCGTGGCGATCAAAGCCAACTAATGGGGTGCAAATCAAATCCAATTTTGCCTGCGGTTGAATCAGCCTTAGGTCGAGTTTGGGCTCAAGAATGCCATAGCGGTTGTAGACTAAAGCAGTTTGCGGCGTGTAATGCAAAAACAGCAATTGTCCTTGAGAGAAAGGATGAATGACCGGCAGATAGACGGCTTTGCCTTGTTGCCACAGCCAGTGGATCAGCAGCGAGGTATCCAACTCTCCGTCTGAAGAGAGATAGAGTGCGATATGCTGCGCTTGCGGCAGTTCGCTTAGCTGCGAAAACTGGTGGATAAGATCGAGAGCGGCTTGATATTGAGTATCGCTGCACAAGGCATTGCGTTTAGTGCGGATTAAGCGGCGAAAATCTTGACGAGACAATGTCTGCATAGAAAGGGTACCCCAGAGTGCCGTTGCGGATTATGGCCCTTGAACCAGCTGGTTCAAGGCGGATCGGCAATGATAACCGTAGGCTTCTCGGTGCGAGCCAAGCTTGCTCAATAGCTATCAAGTACCAACCCTTGGTTGTTGCTTATCGGCTCAGGGACGTAAATCCCGCTGACAAACACTCCAGGGTAAATTCTTTAGCGATGCAATCCTTGCTTGACGCTACTTAAGGCTTCTTCAATAGAAGCGGTCAATTTTTCCATCCGTTCAGTAAGGAGTACCTGTTGTTGATTCTCTTCACTGAACTTACTGTTGAGTTCATAGCAGATGTTGAGTGCTGCGAAGGTCAACAATTGGGTCTCATTAGTTACCTTAGTACGTTCACTCATCTCTTTCAATCGGCGATCGAGATCTTGAGCCGCGGCAACCAATGCCTGTTCTTGCCCTGCCGGACAGCTGACACGGGTCATTTTGCCAAGAATTTCAACGTCTACCGCTTGGTTGCTCATGATGAATTAACTCTGTAACGCGTTTACTTAGGTATTGTACTCAACAACGACCGAGGAGCAAACTATAGGTAAAGCGCTCTGAAGATTCAAGCTTTTCACCATGCCTCTGAGTGAAATGTCATGGCAAAGTGACAGTAATTGGACAATTTGCTTAATTGCTATTCAGAAAACCGTGACGTCGTCGTTTTCGCCCCACGGTCTAAATGGTACGATTGGCGCTACCAATTTTTCATCACAAGACTGAATCATGAGCGAAATTCAATTGCCAAGCTACCCACAAGCATCTGCCGTACTAAAAAGTGCCAGTTTGGCCGTGACGCCTGCTGAATTACACGGCTTGCTGTGTGGCATGTTGAGCGGTGGATTGCCACTTGACTCTCTGAGTTGGCAGCCAATGCTGTTTGACTACACCAATGATGGTATGGGATGGCCAAATGAAGCGCTAACGTTGGCCGAGAATCTATTTAAAGCGACCACTGCCGAACTGACCAGCAGTGAGATCGAGCTGAATCTGATCTTACCAGATGACTCAGGAGACGAGGCGCTGTTTGCTTTGGCTGATGGCTTGTCCGATTGGGTGAACCACTTTATTTCAGGCCTTGGTCTTGCTGGGGCAAAAGTGAACCAAGCGTCGACAGTGGCGAAAGAAGCGCTGTCAGACATGGAAGAAATTGCCCGCCTCGGTATCGACGAAGAAGAAGATTTAGCGGAACAAGCTGAACTGCTCGAACAGGTGATTGAGCATGTTAAAGCGTGCGCCTTGATCATCCACGCAGAATTCGGTGCGAAAGCTGAGAAGCAAGATAACCCAACGATTCACTGATGGAGTAGGCGATGGCGCAATATGATGTTGTGATTGCGGGCGGTGCGATGGCAGGAGCCACTTTGGCTTTGGCTATTGCCCATTTGAGTGGGAATAGATTGCGTGTGGCGGTGGTTGAGCCTCATGCGGTAGAGACGCAGTCGCACCCTGGCTTTGATTCGCGCTCGATTGCGCTCTCATTCGGTACCGTTACCTTATTGAAACGTTTTGCCCTTTGGGACGAGATGTTGCCTTTGGCCACGCCGATCCGCCATATTCACGTTTCCGACCGTTCGCATGCGGGCATGACGAACATTGGCGTGCAAGAAGTGGGGGTGGAGGCGTTAGGCTATGTGGTGGAGTTGGCCGACGTTGGGCGATTTTATCAGCAGCGGCTACAACATCATCCGTCGATAGACGTTTATCTGCCTGATGCCGTTATCGATGCGCAGCGTGACCCGCAACAAGTTCAGTTGACGTTGCAAAGTGGCCAATCGCTGACCTCACGTTTGCTGGTGGCCGCCGATGGGGCCATCTCGTCGTGTTGTGAGCAACTTGGCCTCGCGTTGCAAAAGCACGATTTCCAGCAAACCGCGATCATTGCCAATATTGTTACTCAGGAGTCGCATCTCGGTCGGGCGTTTGAGCGCTTTACTGAACATGGCCCGCTGGCGCTACTCCCGATGTCTGACAATCGCATGTCATTAGTCTGGTGCTTGCCACCGCAAGAGGCGGCGCGAGTCATGGCGTTGTCTGACAGCGAGTTTCTCGGCCAGTTGCAACAGGCGTTTGGCTGGCGTTTAGGCGCATTCAAGCGAGTGGGGCAACGTGTGAGTTATCCATTGGTACTGCACCATAGAACGCAAAACATTTCCCACCGCTTTGCCGTAGTGGGTAACGCCGCGCAAACCTTGCATCCAATCGCTGGGCAAGGGTTTAATTTGGGCATTCGGGATGTCGCCAGCTTAGCTGAAGAAATTGTCAACTCAGCGCAAGATGTTGGCGCTTACCCAACGCTGATGCGCTTCAAGCAAAGACGAGCAGCAGACCGCCGTAATACGATTCAAATGACAAGTGCCTTAGTGCATATTTTTTCCAATGATTACCTTAGCTTGCGCCTCGGGCGTAATCTTGGCTTAGGGTTGATGGACAATCTTTCGCTGTTAAAACAACCTTTACTTCGCCAGACTTTAGGGCTGGTGAGCCGATAACGAGTAAACAAAGCATGATGCAAAGTGTAGATATTGCCATCATTGGTGGTGGCATGGTCGGACTGGCGTTAGCCGCCGCCTTCAAAGAGAGCGAGCTGCGCGTTGCAGTCATTGAAGGCCGAGTGCCAGAAACACAACTTAGTGAGCTGCCCGATGTGCGTGTATCGGCGCTGAGTCGTTCGAGCGAAATCATGTTGCGTAAACTCGGCGCTTGGCAAGGCATTATTGAACGCCGTGCGGCTGCCTATCAGTCGATGGAAGTGTGGGAGCAAGACAGTTTTGCCCACATCAATTTTGACGCAGCGAGCATGGCGCAGGACAACCTTGGTCACATTGTAGAAAATCGTGTTATCCAACTGGCTCTGCTAGAGCAGGTGGAAAAAATGGATAACGTGACGCTTTTAATGCCGGCGCAATGCCAGTCTATGGCGGTGGGTGAAAGCGAGGTTTGGCTTTCACTTGATAATGGTCAGGCGTTGACGGCCAAGTTGGTGGTCGGGGCCGATGGGGCAAACTCTTGGGTGAGGCAGCAGCAAGATATTCCGTTAACCCACTGGGACTACGGTCACACCGCGATTGTGGCAAATGTGCGCACCATGGAAGCGCACGACAGCGTGGCGCGGCAAATCTTTACGCCCGATGGGCCACTGGCATTTTTACCTATGTCTAAAGGCGACATGAGCTCGATCGTTTGGTCTTGTGTACCGGATAAAGCGCAAGCCCTAATGGCATTGAGTGAAGAACAGTTTAATAAAGCGCTGACCAGTGAGTTTGATGTGCGTTTAGGGTTGTGTGAAGTGGTTGGTGAGCGCTTTGCTGTGCCACTTAAAATGCGCTATGCACGCGATTTTGTACGTGAACGGGTCGCGCTGGTGGGCGATGCGGCGCACACCATTCACCCTTTGGCTGGTCAAGGGGTTAATCTTGGGCTACTGGATGCAGCGAGCTTGGCTCAAGAGGTGCTGGCGTTGTGGCGCAGCGGTCAAGACATTGGTGCTCAGCGCAATTTGCGCCGTTACGAGCGCTGGCGCAAAGCTGAAGCGGCAAAAATGATCGCCGCGATGCAAGGCTTTCGTGATCTGTTTGCCGGGCAAAACCCGTTGAAAAAACTGCTACGTGGTGTGGGGATGACGGTGGCGGGAAAACTGCCGGGAGCCAAGGGTGAAATCATTCAGTATGCGTTAGGTCTGAAAGGAGAATTGCCTGATCTGGCACGTACGTCTGTGATACACAATTAAATGCAAATAGTTGCGCATAAAAATGCAAAAGGGCTGGTTCTCCAGCCCTTCTTTTTGATTCAATCACGATGCTAAGCGTAGGCGCATCGAAGTCGCATGATTTCCTGATTCACTTCTTTGACAGTCTGATAATGTTTTTTATCCGCTTTCTCAGGCAAGATGAGTTTTCCGTTATCAAACTCAAACTTGCCCACACCATAGATATAAATTCTTCCCTTAAAAAGACGACTTACATGCTTGGCTATCATACCCGGCGTATAGCGCTTAAACAGTCTCATATAGGTCTCCTTTCTCTCAAGCTGCACCGTCATTATACCGATTGGCGTATCTGAATAATGTGATATGTGCAGGTTAAAATAGAGCTAAGTATTATTCATTCAGATAATTGTGCTGTCATTGGCGGTTTTAAAAGTCAGTTGGATCAATTTAGTGATGTCTACCCCAAAAACAGTTTTTACGCTCATCTGAGCGTCTGTAACTGACACGAGAGCCACGCCACCTTGACTTATACGCGCCGTATTAGGCAATGGTTTTGTTACAGAAATAAGAATAGTTGATATTTTTTTGTTACGCGAAGCTGTGCAGGAAAGAAAAGAAAAAAAGCCCGCAGCAGCGGGCGAATAGTCACAGATGCATTACACAAAAGTGGATTTACTGAACAGTGTCAGTGGATTCACTTAGGCTGAGATGGTTTTTGTACGAAACTCACTCAGCCAAATCAGAGTAGCCTAATTTAATCTTTGTGACTATTTATGTTTTTTAAATGACTAAAAATTCCATGTGAGATTTATTTAGTTGTGATGCTAGTCAATAAATTGTGAGGGTGTTCACATTGTTTGCATCTAAAAATCAGAGGTCGCTCGGCTCCCGACAGATGGCAGCCAGTTGCGGTTGGCAAAGTGAGAGTAAACTTTTCAGTTCCAATTTGAGCCCTGCCATCAAATTGCCGCTGCTGATCGTGACCCATGGCTCGCTCAGTAGGGTTGAGTCGAACACGATTGGCATGGTGGTCTTTAATAGCAAAGGTGTCACCGTGCCAATATCATAGCCAGTGATTTCGGCCACTTCGGCTTTATCGACACACGTCATACGTCGATAACCGAACAGTGCGCGAACTTTTTTCGGATCAACGCTGCGATCGCCGGGGGCACAGGCCAACACATAGCGGTCGCTCATATCTCGCAGCAAAATGCATTTTACTATCTGTGCCGGGCGAATCCCTCTTTGCTGAGCCGCGTCTTCAATGCTGGTCGCAGGCGTCTGGTGGTGAAGCAGGTGATAACTCACCTGCTGCTGTTGGAGATACTGCGTGAGCGCGGTAGCGATGGGATCACTCATCGGCAAGTGAATAGGGCAGTGGCAGGATGCGCCAGCGAGTTTCAGGCTGCTCTGCAAGGCGAAGTTCTGTCTCTGGAGCGAGGTCATTTGGCAACACCATCAAGCCTAACGCTTGTTGGTCACTAAATTGATAGCAGTGCATTAGCTCGCCCGCTTTACGCCAGTTTTCTCCTACGCTGCGTTCGAGCGTAATCGGCTGCTGTGCGTTCAGTGCGAGCGGACAGTCGCCAGAGACTATATACATCGCGCGTTTGTTGATGCCGCGATATTTGGCACGAGCGACGGTTTCTTGCCCGGTGTAACAGCCTTTCTTAAAGCTTATCCCGCCCACAGCCTGCAGATTGACCGCTTGTGGAATATGTTCACCTTGAGCGGATAGGGGAATGCGCGGCGCTGCTTGTAAAATGTCATACAAATCCCAGAGCGAATGCGTGGTCAAAGGGGCATTGAACTTGGCCAAGACACTTTCGACTGCTTCTGGTTCAACGATCAAAAGCCACTGCTTGTCCGTTAGTTGCACGGCGGTCGCGTGCTCCAGTGCACGCAGTGCGCCGCGCGCCTCACCGCTAAGTGAGTTAATGCAATCTGTGGCTTTGACGCCGCTGATCCCAAATAACACTTTCTCGCTGATCTGAATGTCAACTTTGGAAAAAATGGCGTATTTCTTCAGCTCTTGCAGTTCAATTTCAACGGCAGATTGGTCTTGCAGCATGGCGTAGCCATCTTGAAAATGAAACAGACGAAAGGTCGACCAAAGTTTGCCTTTGGCATCGCAGTGTCCACCCCAAACGATTTGATCCGCTTGCAGCGAGACCACATCGCAAGTCACTTGACCTTGCAGGTATGACTTTTTGTCGTTGCCAGTGATGGTCACTAGGCTTAGGTTGTCCAGCAGGCTGACCGCCAATTCTGGCAACGCTTCGCTGCTGCTCAATTCGAGGCGGGAGAACAGATTCTTCCATTGCATAAGAAAAATACCTATCAATACGGTTGGTAATGCGACGATGAGGGATGCGCGCTTGGCACCGCAGCGTCATTTGTCTCTATGTTAATCCGTGCAGCACGCTTTGTCAGCACAGCAAAAACAGGGTCTTATTCAGTGGGTGAGATTGCAGTTTGTGACAGACACACTAGTGGCGGACTGACAGCCTTGTTACACTCCGCCTCAATAAAAACATAAGGTGAGGAATAACCGATGTACACTACGGAAGAAAAAGCACGCATCAAATGGGCCTGTCGTCGTGGCATGCTGGAGCTTGATGTGGTGATCATGCCTTTTTTTGAAGAGTGCTTTGAAAGCCTAAATGAGAACGAACAGCGCGATTTTGTATCGCTGTTGGAAAGCGATGATCCGGATTTGTTTACTTGGATTATGGGCCACGGACGCAGTGAGAACTTGGGTCATGCCTCAATGGTCGATAAAATTGTCGCTCACAACCTCAGCAAGGTACGTTAATCTTACCTGTTTTTCATCTCGTAAAGCCCATTGGCTCAGTGCTGGCGTGTTCAGCCTTGCTTTGTGGGCTTTAGTCTACTCTGCCTTGCCGCTGGTGACGCTTTTCCCTTTGTTCACCATTTTGCTGCAGCGTTATCAAAACCGAGACATCCTCTATCCGCAGTTGCAGGGCCATCTCTCTTTGTCTTTTTCGGGGCGCTTAAAATTGGGCCAGCAACAATGGCAGCTCGCTTGGGTCAATAGTCAGTTCTATTGGTGGTTTATCAGTTTAAAAACCGCCTCGGGTGAACGATTTTTGATTTGGCGTGACAGTTGCCAAGAAGACGAATATCGCCAACTGCTGGTCGTCATCAAGCAGCTGCAAATGAAAAGGGAGCTAACTTAGCTCCCTTGCATGATGACTCACAGAACAGAGCAATTAACGCTCTGGGGTGAGAATGGTCGGCGCACTGTGCTCCAATTGCTGAGGATAATCCAAGGTATAGTGCAGGCCTCGGCTTTCTTTGCGTTGCATGGCGCAGCGAACCATCAGTTCCGCCACTTGCAGCAAGTTACGCAGCTCAAGCAAGTTGTTAGAAACTCGGAAGTTACTGTAGTACTCGTGGGTTTCTTGCTGCAGTAACTGAATGCGTCGCAGCGCGCGCTCAAGGCGTTTGTCGGTGCGAACGATACCCATGTAATCCCACATAAACAGGCGCAGTTCATGCCAGTTGTGCTGGATGATCACTTCCTCATCGCTGCAAGTCACTTGGCTTTCATCCCAGTTGGGGAGTGAGGGTGCCAGCGTGACGTGCTTGTGTTTTTTCAGTACGTCTTTGGCGGCGGCCCACGCATAGACCACACATTCGAGCAGCGAATTCGACGCCATGCGGTTCGCGCCGTGCAAACCTGTGTAGCTGACTTCGCCAATCGCGTAGAGATTTTCCAAGTCGGTTTGACCGTTTTTGTCGACCATAACGCCGCCGCAGGTGTAATGAGCGGCAGGAACGATTGGAATGGGTTCTTTGGTCATGTCGATGCCCAAATCCATTAGGCGCGAGTAGATCATCGGAAAATGCTTCGTGATGAAATCGGCAGGCTTGTGGCTGATGTCGAGGTACATACAATCCGCGCCCAGGCGTTTCATTTCAAAGTCGATAGCGCGAGCGACGACATCACGCGGTGCTAACTCCTCGCGTGCATCAAAATCAGGCATAAAGCGCGATCCGTCTGGACGACGCAGATAAGCGCCTTCCCCGCGCAAGGCTTCTGTTAGCAGGAAGTTGCGCGCTTCTGGATGGTAGAGACAGGTTGGATGAAACTGGTTGAACTCAAGGTTAGCGACACGACATCCGGCACGCCAAGCAATGGCAATGCCGTCTCCAGAGGAAACATCTGGGTTTGAAGTGTACTGGTACACTTTGGATGCGCCGCCAGTGGCCAATACCACAAACTTAGCGCGAACCGTTTCGACGTGTTCAGCGTTGCGATTCCATACGTACGCGCCGATCACCTTATTTTTGTCGCCACCAATTTTGTCTTCGGTGATCAAATCTAGGGCGTTATGACGTTCTAAAACTTGGATATTGGGGTGATTGTGTGCGTTGTCTTGTAAGGACGTTTGCATCGCCATGCCCGTGGCGTCAGCCGCGTGCAGGATGCGCCTGTGGCTGTGTCCGCCTTCTCGGGTAAGGTGATAGCGTGGCTCGTCATCGGAGTCATCTTCTTCTCGATCGAAAGGCACGCCGCCATCAATCAGCCATTGCACACACTCTTTGGCGTTTTCGGCGATAAACTTCACCGTCTCTCGCTCGCACAGGCCATCGCCGGCTATCAGTGTATCTTGGATATGCGACTCGATACTATCTGACTCGTCAAAAACAGCGGCGATACCACCTTGTGCGTAAAAAGTCGCGCCTTCGCTGCGTGGCCCTTTACTCAACACGATAACTTTACAGTGATTGGCGACTCGCAAGGCTAACGATAAACCCGCAGCACCACTGCCCACCACTAACACATCACATTCATGTTCACGGTTTGCGTTCATAAAATTTTCAAAATCCCGAGCTAAAGTGAACCAGGTCACTTTGGTATATTCAGCACCTCATGTGCATCCAATCTGCATAACACACCGACACTGCCGGCGAAGAAAGCCCTAGTCAGCACAAACCGCCATTGCATTTCTCACTCTGTCCATCCAGAATCAATGGCAGAGCGTGTTTATTACATCACATCACGAACCAATATTGACAAAATATTTAAGAAAGCGTGGAACTTTCTTGTTGGTCACAAGTCACAATAGTGCTCAAGTAGACAGTGGTGTCAATACTACATTATGCATAATTATTGCCCATATCTGTAAAGAGAAGGGTCATAACGAATAGGAGTATCCGCTCGAATGAACGAGCAGCTTACCGATCAAGTATTGATTGAGCGAGTTCAGAGTGGCGATAAGCAAGCATTCAACCTATTGGTGATCAAGTACCAAAATAAAGTATGCAATCTTATTTCCCGATATGTCAGTAATCCTGGCGATGTCCCCGACGTTGCTCAGGAAGCTTTTATTAAAGCTTATCGTGCGATTCCAAGTTTTCGTGGCGAAAGTGCCTTTTACACTTGGCTATATCGAATTGCGGTAAACACTGCCA
Source organism: Vibrio sp. S234-5 (assembly GCF_000960595.1). Lineage (NCBI taxonomy): Bacteria > Pseudomonadati > Pseudomonadota > Gammaproteobacteria > Vibrionales > Vibrionaceae > Vibrio > Vibrio sp. S234-5. Next base: position 261,235 of record NZ_JZAM01000237.1, on the reverse strand, counting down.
AGAACCATATTGTTGCGCAGAGTCGTCGCCCGCCTGCCACCGATGTGGATGCTGAAGAAGCTGAATTTTATGAGACAAGTAACGCCTTAAAAGAAATATCGAACCCAGAGAACTTAACGTTGTCCAACGAACTGAAACAAGTCGTTTTCGATGCGATTAATGCGTTACCCGAAGATTTGAAAACCGCAATGACTTTGCGCGAGCTAGATGGCTTGAGCTATGAAGAAATTGCAGAAGTGATGGATTGCCCTGTAGGAACGGTACGTTCGCGTATCTTCCGTGCTCGTGAGGCGGTGGAAAAGAAAATTCAACCTCTTTTGCAACGCTAGTACCAGTAATAACAATGGTGAATTAAGAATGGCTGATAAAGAAAAGCTTTCGGCACTCATGGATGGTGAAACGGTCGATTTGGCCTTGTTGCGAGAAATCGAGCAAGATCAAGACAGCCTCGATTCTTGGCGTCATTATCACTTGATTGGTGATGTGATGCGTGGCGAAGGGCCAAGCCAACCACAATGGAACATTGCCGAAAGTGTTGCCCTAGCACTGGAAGATGAGCCAGTACATCGCGCTCATCAGCATCGGATTGTGGAACTGAGCCAAGTTCCGCGTGAATCTCAGCCTTCCCCACGAGAGGCGAAAAGGCAATTGCCTGCTTGGCTTTCTCAGTTTGGTCAGGTGGCGGTTGCAGCTTGTGTTTCATTGGCGGTGATCATTGGTGTTCAGCAATATGGCGGCAGTGATTCCAGCGTGCCTCAAGCGGAACAGTTGCCCGTTTTGCAAACCATTCCTTTTGCAGGCAGCGCAGAGCCCGTGAGTTTGACGCGTGAATCGGTAGAAAAATCGATGACTGATGCGTCTTTGCAAGAGCAGCGTAAGCGGGTTCATGCTATGTTACGCGACTACGAACTCCAGTTAAGATTAAATAGTGATTCATCCATGCTTGAGGATGAGCAACTTAAATCGGAAATTGAATGAAGAAATTCCTGTTCAGCGTTTGTGCTCTGTTCAGTGTGATGACTCCTCAAGCCTTTGCTAGCGACAAGCCGGCAGAGGCTTTATTGCATCAAATGAGCGAAGCCAGCCAAAATTTGAGCTATGAACTAGCTTATATTCTCATCAAGAAGAACAGCATTGAGCCTTTGTTGTACCGTCACGCCAACAAAGATGCTCTGCAATATGCGCATTTGGTCTATTTAAGTGGTCCGGTCCGTGAAGTGATCAAACGGGGCAGTGAAGTCAGTTATATCGAACCTGGCATTGAGCCTTTCACCATCGAAGCCGGAGAAATGGTTGCCCCCGTGATGCCCATGCTTGGCAGTGACATCGACCATCTGCATCGCTACTACGATTACGTCCAAGTGGGCCGAGCGCGTGAAGCAGGCTCGCCCTCGCAAGTGATCCGGATTGTCCCTAAAGATGGTTTGCGTTATTCCTACGTCATCTGGATTGATGAGCAGAGCAAGTTGCCATTGCGAGCTGATTTGGTGGATCGCGACGGGGAAGTGCTTGAGCAGTTCAGAACCATCTCCTATTCCGTCAATCAACAGATCGCTGAGCTGATGAGCGGCTTGAAAGATGTCCAGTTACCTGCGGTTCTGAGTTTGCCCAAAGGCGCCGTCGATCAAAGTAATTGGAGCGTCTCTTGGGTGCCGGAAGGCTTTGAGCCCAATGAGCTCAACCGCTACCGTCTGGCGTTAACGGAACAGATGGTTGAGAGCCAACTGTTCAGTGACGGTTTGTTCAGCTTTTCAGTGTATGTCAGTGAAAAAGATGCTCATTCGCTCAAAGGGCAATTAGTACGCCAAGGGCGCCGTACACTCAATAGTGCAGTGCGTGGTAATTACGAGATTTCCGTGGTGGGTGACATTCCACCAACCACAGCGCAGCGTATTATCCAATCTGTAACCTTCTCCACCTCGCAGGCTAAGGGGAGTTCGCAATGATGACGGCACTGGCGACGGTCACTCAAGTGACCGCTCATCAACAACATTTTTCAGTGGAACTGAGCTGCGAGCAGCAAACCAGCTGCAATAGCTGCGCCTCACAAAAGAGCTGTGGCACTGGTATTGTCAGTAAAGCCGTTGGGAAAAAAGCCTTAGCGTGGCACCTGCAAACCCAGCAGCGCTTGCTGGTGGGAGAGGTGGTTGAAATCGGCATCTCAGAACAAAACGTGCTGCGATCGGCATTGATTGTTTATGTTGTCCCTTTAATGGCGTTGATATTAGGCGCCATGGTTGGCCAGTTATTGTTGGTTCCTTTGCTTGGATTGGGTGAAGGGATCGTCATCGCCGCTTCGGCCATCGGGGCTGGATTGGGGTTACTGACGGCGAAAAAACTCGCCCGCGCTACTGAACAGCAAAGTGCACAACAGGTCATTTTACTGCGAACCTTCGGCGCGCCTATTGCCTAAATTATGATGCGCCTCGCCCTGAAATTGGGTAGAATCTGCCAACTTAACAGAAATGCCGCCTTTGAGCGGCGTTTCTATGTCCCAGAATTAAAGAGTTTAGTCACCCCAAATCTATGAAGCACATTCGTAACTTTTCGATTATCGCCCATATCGACCACGGTAAATCGACCCTATCAGACCGTTTAATCCAAGTTTGTGGTGGATTGAGCGACCGTGAAATGGCAGAGCAAGTTCTAGACTCAATGGAACTTGAACGTGAGCGTGGTATCACCATTAAAGCGCAGAGTGTGACACTCGACTACCAAGCTAAAGATGGTGAAACCTACCAGCTCAACTTTATCGATACCCCAGGGCACGTGGACTTCTCTTACGAAGTATCGCGCTCGTTAGCGGCTTGTGAAGGCGCTCTGCTGGTGGTAGATGCTGGTCAAGGGGTAGAAGCTCAGACGCTTGCGAACTGTTACACCGCGATCGAAATGGATTTGGAAGTCGTGCCAATTCTGAACAAAATTGACCTACCAGCGGCCGAACCTGAGCGTGTGGCGGAAGAGATCGAAGACATCGTTGGTATTGATGCCATTGATGCGGTTCGTTGTTCTGCCAAGACGGGTTTGGGCGTCGACGACGTGCTCGAGAAGATTGTTTCTGCCATTCCTGCCCCAGAAGGCAACCCAGAGGCGCCGCTGCAAGCTCTGATCATCGATTCTTGGTTTGACAACTATCTTGGTGTGGTATCGCTGGTGCGAATCAAACACGGCCATTTGAAGAAGAACGACAAGATCAAAGTGATGAGCACGGGTCAGGTGTGGGGCGTGGATCGCCTTGGCATCTTTACACCAAAACAAATCGATACCACTGAACTCAATACGGGCGAAGTAGGTTGGGTGGTTTGTGGTATTAAAGACATTCTTGGCGCGCCAGTGGGCGATACCTTGACGCTGGCGAAAAACGGTGCAGAAAAACCGCTACCGGGCTTTAAGAAAGTCAAACCACAGGTGTATGCAGGCCTGTTCCCTGTTGCTTCTGACGACTATGAAGCGTTTCGTGACGCACTTGGTAAATTGAGCCTCAACGACGCTTCTCTGTTCTATGAGCCAGAAACATCAGCGGCACTTGGCTTTGGTTTCCGTTGTGGCTTCCTTGGCATGCTGCACATGGAGATCATCCAAGAGCGTCTTGAGCGTGAATACGATCTTGACCTGATCACCACAGCGCCGACCGTAGTTTATGAAGTTCTGAAAACCAACAAAGAAACCATCTATGTCGATAGCCCAGCGAAACTGCCAGCAATTAACGATATTGATGAGATTCGTGAGCCGATCGCGCGTTGTAACATTCTTGTGCCAGCAGACTACCTCGGTAACGTGATTACCTTGTGTATTGAGAAGCGTGGTACGCAGGTTGACATGGTTTACCACGGCAACCAAGTGGCGCTAACCTACGACATTCCAATGGCTGAAGTGGTACTGGATTTCTTCGACCGTTTGAAATCGACCTCACGTGGTTACGCCTCGCTTGATTACGGTTTCCAACGCTTTGAAACGTCAGACATGGTGCGCGTAGACGTTCTGCTCAACGGTGACAAAGTAGACGCACTAGCGATCATCACCCATAAAGATCAATCGCAGACTCGTGGTCGTCAGTTGGTTGAGAAAATGAAAGAGTTTATTCCTCGCCAAATGTTTGATATCGCGATTCAAGCGGCCATCGGCAACCACATTATCGCCCGTTCAACCGTGAAGCAACTGCGTAAGAACGTATTGGCGAAATGTTACGGTGGTGACGTTAGCCGTAAGAAAAAACTGTTGAAGAAGCAGAAAGAAGGTAAGAAACGCATGAAGCAGATTGGTAACGTCGAACTGCCGCAAGAAGCGTTCCTTGCGATTCTGCACGTGGGTAAAGATTAATTTCCTTGAACTTTATCCGCCTGACATCGGTCATACGACGATAGAAACTCAACAAGTGAAAGGGTTCTCGCCCTTTCACTTTCGTATTTTTTAGATAAGGGAAGTCAATGGCGACGATATTTTCACATCTCCTGGTTATCGCCACTCTAGTGACTGGCGTCATTTGGGTACTAGAAAAGCTGGTTTGGAGCAAACAACGTCAACAGAAAGTGGCGGAAATTGAAGCGCAAACCAACTCCGGTCTGGATGCAGCGACACTGGCAAAAGCGAAAATGCAGCCTTGGTGGATTGAAAATGGCGTCTCGATTTTTCCAGTGATCGGCTTTGTACTGATTCTGCGCTCTTTTATCTATGAGCCGTTTCAAATCCCATCGGGCTCTATGATGCCAACCTTGCTGGTCGGCGATTTCATCTTGGTGGAAAAATACGCTTACGGCTTGAAAGATCCGGTATGGCGCACCCAGTTGGTCGAAATGGGCAAACCGGAGCGCGGTGATATTGTGGTATTTAAATATCCGCCTTCACCGAACATCGATTACATCAAACGTGTCGTCGGTTTACCGGGTGATACAGTGCGCTACGACAGAAACAAAGAACTTTGTATTCAGGCGAAAGGGCAGAATGAGTGCAAATTGGTGGCGCGCAACAATGTGGTTGAGAGCGAATTCTCGCAAGGTGGCATTCCACTCATGCAGTTGGATGAAACCTTGGGCGAAGTGAAACACCGCATTCTGATTGATACCACGCGCAGCGATCGCATCAGTGCTTACCGTCCTCGTAGTGGCGTAAACGAGTGGGTCGTTCCACAAGGGCACTATTTTGTCATGGGCGACAACCGCGATAACAGTGCTGACAGCCGATTCTGGGGCTTTGTGCCAGAAGCTAACTTGGTGGGTAAAGCCGTCGCTATCTGGATCAGCTTTGAGTTTGATCGCAGCACCGACAGTTTCTTGCCATCATGGATCCCAACCGGAGTGCGTTTTAACCGCATCGGCGGCATTCACTAACATAAATGACTATCGAGAGAGTATGAATTCTCCTATTGATCAACTAAGTAAGAGGCTCGGCTATCAATTTAACGATGCTGAGCTGATCAATCTGGCGCTGACTCACCGCAGTGCCAATGGTAAACACAATGAACGTCTTGAGTTTCTGGGCGATTCAATTTTAAGTTTTGTCATCGCTGATGAACTCTATCACCGCTTTCCTAAAGTGAATGAAGGGGATATGAGCCGCATGCGTGCGACCTTAGTACGCGGAAACACATTGGCAGAGCTGGGCCGAGAGTTTGGTCTGGGAGATTACTTAAAATTAGGTCCAGGTGAGTTGAAGAGTGGCGGTTTTCGTCGCGACTCGATTCTGGCTGATGCGGTCGAAGCCATTATTGGTGCCATTTATCTAGATAGCGATCTGGAAGTGGTGCGTGGCATCGTCTTAAGCTGGTACAACGCTCGTCTGGAAGCCATCAAGCCTGGCGTATCACAGAAAGACCCAAAAACCCGTTTGCAGGAGTTTTTGCAAGGCAGAAGAAAACCGCTGCCGATCTACACAGTGACTAATATTAAAGGTGAAGCACACAACCAAGAATTCACGGTTGAGTGTGATGTCGCGGGTATGGACAAACCTGTGATCGGAAAAGGTACCAGCCGCCGCAAGGCAGAACAAGCGGCTGCTGAAACGGCTCTGGAGCAGTTAACCAATGGCTGATAACGAATTCGATATCGACGCGTTTTTCGCGTCAGAAGAGAAGCAACAACCTTCTTCACCTGAGAATCAACATTGTGGTTTTATCGCCATCGTTGGTCGTCCTAACGTAGGGAAATCGACCCTGCTCAACAAGATCTTAGGGCAGAAGATTTCCATTACCTCACGTAAGCCGCAAACCACGCGTCACCGTATTATGGGCGTGGACACGCAAGGCGATTACCAAGCCATCTACGTTGACACTCCGGGGCTGCACATTGAAGAAAAGCGCGCCATCAACCGTTTGATGAACCGCGCCGCTAACTCGTCACTGAGCGATGTCAATCTGGTGTTTTTCTTGGTTGACGGTACCAACTGGACTGCTGATGATGAGATGGTGCTGACCAAGCTACAAAAAGCCAATTTCCCTGTCGTGCTGTGCGTGAACAAAGTGGATAACGTGCAAGATCGCAATGAAGTGATGCTGCACATGATGGAGATGTCGAAGAAGATGGACTTCGTCGACGTGGTGCCCATTTCGGCCAAGCATGGTAAGAACATTGACGTGCTGCGCAAGCACGTGCGTGAGCATCTCCCTAAAGCGGTACACCACTTCCCTGAAGAGTATGTTACCGATCGCTCGCAGCGTTTTATGGCGTCTGAAATTGTGCGTGAAAAGCTGATGCGTTTTACGGGCGAAGAGCTGCCATACTCGGTCACGGTGGAAATCGAACGCTTTGACTACAACCCAGAAACCGATGGTTTTCATATCAATGCGCTGATCTTGGTTGAGCGCAGTGGTCAGAAGAAGATGGTGATCGGGAAAGGTGGCGAGAAGATCAAAACCATTGGCCGCGAAGCGCGTCTGGATATGGAAGAGCTGTTTGGCCGCAAAGTCTACCTAGAAACGTGGGTGAAAGTGAAATCCGGTTGGGCAGACGATGAACGCGCACTGCGCTCGCTCGGATACATTGATGATCTGTGATTGGACAAGCGAACGTATCGCTCCGCAATCATGACCGTAGGGAGCCAACTGGCTCCTTATTTTTATGGATGAAACAGTCGCATAATGAACCCAAGTGACGGCTTACAACGCTGCTTTATTTTGCATCGTCGCCCTTACAGCGAATCGAGCCTGATCCTCGACGTTTTTAGCGAGGAGTATGGTCGGCTGACTATTTTATCAAAAGGGGCGCGTAGCAAGCGTTCCAATCTCAAAGGGGCACTGCAGCCTTTTACCCCGCTGTTGCTCAAATGGTCAGGTAAAGGGTCAATGAAAACTCTGCGCCAAGCCGAGCCGATCAGCCTTGGCTTACCGCTGTCGGGGATCACCCTGTATTCGGCCATGTACGTTAACGAGCTGCTTGGACGTGTTTTGGCGGCGGAAGTGGCGATGCCGGGGTTGTTTCATGATTATCTATTTGCGTTAACTGAGTTGGCGCAAAACGACAATCCGGAACCCGCTTTGCGCCGCTTTGAACTGGCGCTGCTGTCGGCGATGGGCTATGGCGTGGATTTTTTACACTGCGCAGGCAGCGGTGAACCGGTCGATCCCGACATGACTTACCGCTACCGTGAGCAAAAAGGGTTTATTGCCTCTGTACGTATGGATAATCTGACTTTTTACGGCAATGAACTGATTGCGATTAGTGAGCGGCGCTTTGTCACCCGAGAGCAACTTAAAGCGGCAAAACGCTTTACACGTATGGCCTTAAAGCCGTATCTTGGCGGCAAACCTTTAAAAAGTCGGGAATTGTTCATACAGACACGAATTCCCCGAGCAAGGAGTATTGAAAAATGAGCTCAATTTATCTGGGTGTTAACATCGATCACGTTGCAACGTTGCGTAATGCCCGTGGGACCAAGTACCCTGATCCTGTCCACGCCGCAGAAATTGCCGAGCGCGCTGGCGCAGACGGCATCACCGTTCACCTACGTGAAGATCGCCGCCATATTACTGATCGCGACGTGCGTATTTTGAGCGAAACCATCCAGACGCGAATGAATCTGGAAATGGCCGTCACCGACGAGATGGTGGAAATTGCCCTGCAAACCAAACCGGAATACGTCTGTTTGGTGCCTGAAAAGCGTGAAGAGCTGACAACCGAAGGCGGTTTGGATGTGGCTGGTCATCTGGAGAAAGTCAAAGCGGCGACGCAAAAACTGACTGACGCGGGCATTAAAGTGTCACTGTTTATCGATGCCGACCGTGAACAAATTGATGCGGCGAAAGCTTGTGGCGCGCCGTTTATTGAGTTGCACACCGGTCACTATGCCGACGCAGAAACCGAAGCGGATCGGCTCAACGAGCTGAAGAAAATCGCCGCTGGCGCCAGCTATGCTGCCGATTTAGGCATCACAGTGAACGCCGGTCACGGCCTCACTTACCACAATGTGGCACCGATCGCCGCGTTACCAGAGATCTACGAGTTGAACATCGGCCATGCCATCATTGGTCGTGCGGTGTTTGACGGGCTAGAAAAAGCGGTCGCGGATATGAAAGCGATCATGGTTGCGGCGCGTAAGTAAGATGGCGATTGTGGGGCTTGGCACTGACATTGCTGAAATCGAGCGGGTGGAAAAAGCACTCGCTCGCAGCGGCGAAGCGTTTGCCGAGCGCATTCTAAGCCAATCCGAACTGGCGGTGTTCCACTCGACGAAGCAGCAAGGGCGCTTTCTTGCCAAACGCTTTGCGGCGAAAGAGGCGGCATCCAAAGCCTTAGGCACGGGCATTGCTCATGGTGTGACCTTTCATGATTTCACCGTCAGTAATGATGAGCATGGTAAGCCTTGTTTGCATCTTTCCGGTAAAGCGTTACAGCTCGCTGAGCAGAGACAGGTTGTCCATAGCCATTTGTCGATTTCCGATGAGCGCCACTATGCGGTGGCGACCGTGATCTTCGAATCGTAGTGGCTTATCGTGAGCGGAAGTTTTCCTTCCGCTCATCTTTTATCTTGCTTTTCAAAGACGAGTGTCACTCTAATTGAGATAAAACTGCGCAGTGGCGGTGACTTTGGCCATCTCATCTTGCAACTCGAACAATTCAGGCTCAAGTTCGGCCAACTCAACCCCCGAACGCAATGCGTGTTCTAGCGTAGCGCACAGTGATTTCAGGCGTGGCACACCGCAGTAAGAGCTGCTGCCATGCAATTTGTGGATGACATGAATTAACTCATCTCGCGGATACTGGCTGTCGTCCAGTGCCTGTTCGACCACCAGTTCAACATCGGGAATAAACTCGGTCAGCATTCTGAGCATGTCTTTGGCGAGGTCTTCTTTGTTGGCGGACTGTTTCAACGCCGCCTGCCAATCAATAATCACGTCCGCTTTGTGCTCTGTTTGAGACGTTGTCGTTGGTTCTTGGTCGACTTCGGCATAGCAAGGGCCGATTTTGTTGAGTTGTTGATCACAAGTGTTGGGATTCCAATGCACAAGAACCTGCTGCAAGATGTGCTCTTCGATTGGTTTGGTCAGATAGTCATCCATTCCCGCCTTGAGCAGGCGATCTCGCTCTCCGCTCATGGCATGTGCGGTGACGGCAATCACCGGAGTTTGGCGATTAAGCTCTCCTTCTTTGATCTGCTTACAAGCCGTGACCCCATCCATTTGTGGCATCTGGATATCCATAAAGATCAGATCAAATGGCGTTTTGCTCGCTAACTCGACCGCTTCTTGCCCGGAACTGCACGCCACGACGTGCGTCACACGCTCGGCTAAAAGGGCGGTGATCAGTTTGAGGTTGGCTGGGTTATCGTCCACGGCGAGTACGGTGAGCGCGGCTTTATCCTCTTGCAGTACCGGCTGACTTTGCTCAAGTTCTGGTTGAGCGGTTTGCGTGGCGATCAGGCTTTGCAGCAGTTTTCGACGGCACAGCGGTTTGGTCAAACACTGCACATCAAAATGCCCCAGCAGTTGATCGGCCAGCGCCAGTTCGGTACTAGGGATGCCGAGCACCGTGTTGGCGGAAAGTTGCAGTGCGCGGCTAAGCCAGTTTTCGATGGTGTGCAAGTCGTAGCTTTGATTGGCGGCCAAGTTGAGCAGAACGAAATCGTAGGTTTTGCTCTCCTCTGGCAAGGTCGAGCGGTAGACCACGTGAATGCCTTCTTGCGCCAATAGTTGTTGCGTGACTGCCGCCGCCTGCATGTTGGGTTCAATCAATAATAGCTCTTTGCCTTGCAGATACTCTGATTCGAGCAGGTCACTCATTGGCATTTGCGTTGAGTGCAAACGCAGAGTGAACCAGAAGGTTGAGCCTTGGTGCAGACGGCTGGTGAGGCTGATTTCCCCGCCCATTTGGCTGACCAGTTTTTGCGTGATAACCAGACCTAACCCAGTACCGCCGTAGCGACGTGAAATGCTCGCGTCTGCTTGGCTAAAGGCTTGGAAGAGCTGCGCTTGTTGGCGCTCTGAGATGCCGATGCCAGTGTCTCGCACCATAAATTGCAGATCGACCGCATCGCCTGCTTGGGCGCGCATTTCGACGCTGACATCAATGTTGCCTTTTTCGGTGAACTTAATCGAGTTGCCGACTAAGTTGGTCAGTACTTGCTGAATACGCAGCGGGTCACCCACCAGACCGGGAGGAATTTTCGGATCCACTTTTAAGGTGATCTCCAACCCTTTTTCGTGGGCGCTGGTGGCTTGCAAGCTGATCACCTCTTCCAAGCTCTCTCGGAAGTCGAACGGAATGTTTTCCAGCGCCAACTTGCCCGCTTCCAGTTTAGAGAAATCGAGAATGTCGTTGATGATGTTGAGTAGGTTGTTGGCCGATTTTTCAATGGTTTGCAGATAATCGGTCTGGCTGTTGGTCAACTGAGTTTTGAGCATCTGACGAGTAAAGCCGATCACACCATTGAGTGGAGTGCGCAGCTCGTGAGACATGTTAGCCAAAAATTCCGATTTTACCCGCGCCGCTTCTTGGGCGCGTTTTTTGGCAATATCCAGTTCGACGTTCTGAATTTCCAGCTGTTCAAGCGTTTCGCGCAAATCGGAGGTTGCTTGGTCGATGCTGTGCTGCATCTCAACATGGTATTCCGAGAGCGACACCGCCATGGCGTTAATGCCGTTTTTCAGTGAATCCAGTTCACCATGCATTTTGCCTTCGATGCGAATGTCCAACTGGCCGCGGCGGATGCGATCCACCACGTTTTTCATATGGGTAATCGGCTGGGTAACATCTTGCATCAGGCGCGAGGCGAACACGCTAGCCAGACCAAGGCCAAGTATTAACACTAAAAAGGCGGAGAAGACTTCTTGGTATTGCTGTAAGCGCAGCGACGAGAGATCCATCTCGACCGCGATATAACCGACCGCGCGAGTGGCTTGCTCGGGTTCGACTAAGTTGCTGAGATAGTGCCCTTCGGAAAGGATCGGCACTCGCAGGATCATAGTAGTGTCGTGCAGCTCAGAATCGCCCAGCAGCGGAATCGGCTTGTCTTTGGGAAACGTCAGTGATTCGAAATTGGGGTGAAAGTTCGAGGTAACAAACAGCTCATGATGGCTATCAAATACGGCGATACTGCGCACCAGCTCAGAGTTTTTGCGATGGGCGTAACTGATCAAGCGGCGCACCGCTTCACGGCTTTCGCTCAAAAGATGAGGCTCGCTGGCAATCGCCAAAGGCTCAATGATGCTGTTACCGGTGGTGATCACCTGACGTTCCAGATCCCGATATCGATTAAAAGAGAAAAAACTGCTGAGCAATAGACCTATGATTAAGGTCGGAGCGAGAGTCAGCGTAATTACGCGGGCACGTAAGCCATATCTGGTCATGTTATCTAATTACATCAAGGTCGGGATATGGGAAAATAGGCGTCACAAAAAGCGAAGTGACCCAATCGAATCATCGCACAAGCATAATCAGATCATCCTGTGGGTACAACGGCGGCGCTAAAGAATAGTGACGCTGTGAGGACAAATTTGAGCAATTTATTTCAGGCATTAGAGCATGGCACGTTTTTTCCAACCGAAAAAGAAAACGCAACCGGATTTCAAGCATCTGCAAGTGCAGATTGAAAGGCTGGACAACCAAGGCGCGGGTATCGCCTATCTCAAGCAAAAACCGCTGTTTATTGAAGGAACGTTGCCGGGGGAAACCGTGGTGACGCAACTGGTGGAAGAGAAGAGTAAATTCGCCCGTGGCAAGCTGATTAAAGTGCTGCAAGCCAGTGAGCAGCGAATCGAGCCTTTTTGTCCGCACTATGGCCAATGCGGTGGCTGCGACATGCAGCATCTCAACTATCCGGCGCAGTTGGAATACAAACAGGCGGCGTTGCTGCAATTGATGAAAAAATTCGCCGGACGAGAAATCGAACTCGCCCCCGTCGTGACCGGGCCTGACCAAGGTTATCGCCGCCGTGCTCGCTTTAGCCTGATGCTGGATAAGAAAACGCGCCAACTGCAATTTGGCTTTCGCCGCAAACAGAGTAAGCAGATTGAGAACCTCACTGCTTGCCCAGTATTGGCCGCGCCGCTCAACCAGATTTTGCCTGAACTGAAAGTGCTACTGAGTGGCTTTGATAAACCGGAAACTTTGGGCCATGTTGAACTGGTCGCGGCCGATAATGGCGTGGTGGTGGCACTGCGTCACACGGCGAAGTTGGCCGAGCAAGATGAAAACGCGCTGGTGCAGTTTGCAACGAAACATGCGCTAACACTTTATCTCATGCCGGAAAGTGACCAGCTTGATCGCATCGTTGGCGAGCAGCCTTACTATCAGGAATGCGGAGTCAAGGTCCCTTTTGCGCCGAACAACTTTATTCAGGTCAACCCGCATATCAACCAGAAAATGGTCGCGCAAGCATTGGAATGGCTTGAGCTACAAGCCGATGAGCGCGTGCTGGATCTCTTCTGCGGCCTTGGTAATTTCAGCTTGCCTTTGGCGAGCAAAGCCAAGCAAGTCATCGGAGTGGAAGGGGTCGCACAAATGGTCAACAATGCCGCCGAGAACGCGGCGTTGAACCAGATCAATAACGCGCAATTTTTTCACGCTAATCTTGAGGCGGATTTTATCGGCCAACCTTGGGCAAGCGAGCAGTTTGACAAAATTCTACTCGATCCCGCTCGAGCTGGTGCAAGCGGCATCATCGATCAGGTATCCGTATTGGGTGCGAAAAGAGTGGTTTATGTTTCGTGTAATCCTGCTACCCTTGCAAGGGACAGTCAGAGCCTGCTTACGCAGGGCTATACCTTAACCAAATTGGCGATGCTGGATATGTTTCCACATACCAGTCACCTTGAGTCGATGGCACTGTTTGAGAAGTAACTCAGTGCAAAATGTCATCACTCAGGCGAAGCAAAGCGAACTAACCCGGATGCAGTTAGTCGAAACGAACAAAGAATAATTAGGATGACAAGATGGTTGCGGTAAGAAGCGCACATTTGAACCCAAAAGAGCAGTTTGAATTGGAAAGCTGGGTTGCCAGCTTGAAACAGGATAACAACATCTCCACTCGCTTGATTGAAGTGTATCGTCACTGCCAGACCATTTTGGCTGACCATGAACAGGCAGAGCTGCTGTTGTGGCGTGGACGCGAGATGATCGAGATCTTGGTCACCTTGTCGATGGATAAAGCGACGCTGGTGGCCGCACAGCTGTTTCCTTTGGTTTCAAGTGGTGCTTTTGCCCGTGAAGCGCTGGAAGAAGAGTACAGCAAAGAGATCATTAAGCTGATTGATGGCGTGGATGAAATGGCCGCCATTGGTCAGTTGAACATCACGTTGGAAGGCAGTGCGGGCTCAGCTCAGGTGGACAACGTCCGCCGCATGTTGTTGGCCATGGTGGATGATTTTCGCTGCGTAGTGATTAAACTCGCAGAGCGGATTTGCAACCTGATTGAAGTCAAACAAGCGCCGGACGACGTGCGCCGCGCGGCGGCAAAAGAGTGTGCCAATATCTATGCGCCGCTGGCGAACCGTTTGGGGATTGGTCAGCTCAAGTGGGAAATCGAAGATTACGCCTTCCGTTACCAGCAGCCAGACACCTACAAACAGATCGCCAAGCAACTGGCGGAGCGACGCATCGTTCGCGAGCAGTACATCAAGGATTTCGTCGAAGATCTCTCTTTAGAGATGAAAACGTGCGGCATCAAAGCCGAAGTCAGTGGGCGACCGAAACACATTTACAGCATCTGGCGCAAAATGCAGAAGAAGGGGCTCGCCTTTGATGAGCTGTTTGATGTGCGCGCCGTGCGCATCATTGCCGACAAACTGCAAGATTGTTATGCCGCGCTCGGTGTGGTGCACACCAAGTACAAACATTTGCCGAGCGAGTTTGACGATTACGTCGCCAACCCTAAACCCAACGGCTATCAGTCGATCCACACGGTGATCTTGGGCCCAGAAGGGAAAACCATCGAAATCCAGATCCGTACCAAGCAGATGCATGAAGAGTCTGAACTTGGGGTTGCGGCGCACTGGAAATACAAAGAAGGCAGCAGCGCCCGCAGCGGCTATGATGAGAAAATCACTTGGCTACGTAAACTGCTGGATTGGCAGGAAGAGATGTCCGATTCGGGTGAGATGCTCGATGAACTGCGCAGTCAGGTGTTTGATGATCGTGTCTACGCCTTTACTCCGCGTGGTGATGTGGTCGATTTACCGATGGGAGCGACGCCGCTCGATTTCGCCTATCATATTCACTCCGAAGTTGGCCATCGCTGTATTGGTGCCAAAGTCGCCGGGCGCATCGTACCGTTTACCCACAAACTGCACATGGGCGATCAGGTCGAAATCATCACCCAGAAGGAGCCGAATCCTTCGCGTGATTGGCTCAACCCATCGCTGGGGTTTGTTACCTCGGGGCGTGCACGCGCCAAGATCAACGCGTGGTTCCGTAAACAAAGCCGCGAGAAAAACCTCGAAGCGGGGCGCGAGATTTTAGAGCACGAGTTGGCGAAGATTGGCGCCACGCTGAAAGATGCGGAGCAATACGCGCTCAAGCGTTTCAACATGAATACGTCGGACGAGCTGTATGTTGGGGTCGGCAGTGGTGATTTGCGTATCAACCAGATCGTCAACCATATCAATGCCTTGGTGAATAAACCGACCGCGGAAGAAGAAGACAAACAAGCGCTAGAAAAACTGCAGGAAGCGGAAAGCAAAGGCGCATCGCCAAGTCGCCCGCGCAAAGATGCTGTGGTGGTCGAGGGTGTGGATAACCTGATGACCCACCTCGCGCGCTGTTGCCAACCGATCCCGGGCGATGAGATCTGCGGTTACATCACCCAAGGTCGTGGCATCTCGGTGCACCGCAGCGATTGTGAACAGTTGGACGAATTGCGCCATCACGCACCAGAGCGGATCATAGATACCGTTTGGGGACGTGGTGTGGTCGGTTCCTACATGCTGACGGTGCGTGTGGAAGCGATGGAGCGCAGTGGCCTGTTGAAAGACATCACCACCATGCTGGCGAACGAGAAAATTAAAGTGATCAGCATGAAGAGTCGAATGGACTATCGCACTCATCTGAATGTGATGGACTTTGAGCTTGAGGTGTCTAACATCGAAGTGCTCAACCGCATCATGAAGCGGGTCGAGCAAGTGCGCGATGTGATGTCAGTCAAACGACTCTGCTGATCGCAAATCGTTTAAATGAGAGGCGAGTGGTGCAGACTACTCGCCTTTTTTACAAACGCATTTTTTACAAAACGAATTGTCTACAAAGGAAGCAAAATGACTCATCCAATTCAGCAGTTAGAACAGATCATGGCCAAGCTGCGCGACCCTGAAAATGGCTGCCCGTGGGATCTTAAACAAACGTTTGACAGCGTGGTGCCTCACACTATCGAAGAAACCTATGAAGTGGTGGATGCGATTCACAAGCAAGATTGGCCCAATCTCAAAGAGGAGCTTGGCGATTTACTGTTTCAGGTGATTTTTTACAGCCAGATCGCTAAAGAACAGGGGCTGTTTGACTTTTCACAGGTGGTGGAAACGGTCAATGAGAAACTCACGCGTCGCCACCCGCACGTGTTTGCTGAGCAGGAATTTACGGATGAAGCGGAGCTCAATGCCAACTGGGAAGCCGAAAAAGTAAAAGAGAAAGCCTTAGCAGGCAAAAGTGAAGAAAGTATTCTAGACTCAATACCAACTTCGCTTCCGGCATTATTACGTGCCACAAAGATTCAGAAAAAGTGTGCGCGCTCCGGTTTTGATTGGGACTCACTTGGCCCGGTGGTAGACAAGGTGCGCGAGGAAGTGGATGAAGTGATGGAAGAGGCGCTGCAAGTGGATGCGCAAGCGGACAAAGTGGAGTTGGAATTAGGTGACTTACTGTTTGCGACGGTCAATCTGGCCCGCCATCTTTCGGTTAACCCTGAAGTGGCTCTGGCCAAAGCCAACCTCAAGTTTATTCGCCGATTTCGCGGTGTCGAGCAGAGAGTCTCTGCGTGTGGCAAAACACTGAGCGCGTGCAGTTTGCAAGAATTGGACGGGTTTTGGGATCAGGTCAAAGCCCAAGAGAAGGGCTAAACATCAGCAGATAAAGTGGCAAAAAAAGGGCTCAACTAATTTGCCACAGGCTTGATTGCTGTTAGTTCACTTTGATTTGAAGCAAAAAATAAAAAATTGGCGTGTGATAGATTTCACGTTGTGGCGGTTAGGGTCTTCTGGTATATTTTCGTCCCGTCCAGAAGAAATCCATTTCCCTCATTCAACCAATTTCAGGTTAAACATGACGACAAATTACATTTTTGTTACTGGCGGGGTTGTATCCTCTCTAGGTAAAGGTATTGCAGCAGCATCCCTAGCAGCGATCTTAGAAGCACGTGGTCTTAAAGTGACCATCATGAAGCTTGATCCATACATCAACGTTGACCCAGGCACCATGAGCCCAACTCAACACGGTGAAGTATTCGTTACGGAAGATGGCGCTGAAACTGACCTAGACCTTGGTCACTACGAGCGCTTCATCCGCACTAAGATGACTAAGCGCAACAACTTCACTGCAGGTCGTGTTTACTCAGACGTTCTGGCGAAAGAGCGTCGTGGTGACTACCTAGGTGCCACCATTCAGGTTATTCCTCATATCACCAACTCGATTAAAGACCGCGTTATTGCAGGCGCTGAAGGTCACGATGTGGCTATCGTTGAGATCGGCGGTACCGTGGGTGATATTGAGTCGCTGCCATTTATGGAAGCTATCCGTCAGCTAGCGGTTGAAATTGGCCGTGAGCGTGCCATGTTCATGCACCTGACTCTGGTGCCTTACCTAGCGGCGGCGGGTGAAGTGAAAACCAAGCCAACTCAACACTCAGTAAAAGAGCTGCTGTCTATCGGTATTCAACCAGACATTCTCGTTTGTCGCTCTGACCGAATTGTCCCCGCCAACGAGCGTAAGAAGATCGCGCTGTTCTGTAACGTGCCAGAAAAAGCCGTCATTTCTATGAAGGACGTGGATTCTATCTACAAAATTCCTCAGTTGATCAAATCACAAGGTTTGGATGATCTGGTCTGTGCCCGTTTTGGTATCCAAGCGCCAGACGCGGATCTGTCTGAGTGGGAACAAGTGATTTACGAAGAAGCGAACCCAACCGGTGAAGTCACCATCGGCATGGTAGGCAAATACATCGAACTGCCAGATGCGTATAAATCGGTGAACGAAGCGCTTAAACATGCAGGTCTGAAAAACCGCTTGAGCGTTAACATTAAATATGTAGACTCACAGGACGTAGAGACCAAAGGTTTTGAAGTTCTACAGGGACTGGACGCCATTCTTGTTCCTGGTGGCTTCGGTGATCGTGGCATTGAAGGCAAGATTCTAGCAGCGAAATACGCTCGTGAGAACAAAGTTCCTTACCTAGGTATTTGCTTGGGTATGCAAGTTGCTCTGATTGAATACGCGCGCAACGTTGCGGGTATGGAGGGAGCACACTCAACAGAATTTAATAAAGACACCAAGTACCCTGTGGTTGGTTTGATCACTGAATGGGTTGATAGTGAAGGTAACGTTGAAGAACGCACTGAATCATCAAATCTTGGTGGTACTATGCGTCTAGGTTCGCAGCTATGTCACCTAGCGAAAGGCACGAAAGCGCGCGAATTGTACGGTAGCGATACGATCCATGAACGTCACCGCCACCGTTATGAAGTGAATAATAATCTTCGTCCACAAATTGAAAAAGCGGGCCTAAAAGTCTCTGGCCTGTCAGCGGACAAGAAACTGGTTGAGATGATCGAGAACCCGAACCATCCATGGTTTGTTGCGGCTCAGTTCCACCCAGAGTTCACCTCAACGCCACGTGACGGGCATCCACTGTTCTCTGGCTTTGTCAAAGCAGCGGGTGAAAATGCGCGCGGCGAACTGAAGTAAAAGGATACGGGCGGTCGCGAAGGTTGTGCGGCGGCCCTTTAAATTTGACATTTATATTTAAACGAGAGGAAACATTAATGTCTAAGATCGTTAAAGTTCTAGGTCGTGAAATCATCGACTCACGTGGTAACCCTACTGTTGAAGCTGAAGTACACCTAGAAGGCGGTTTCGTAGGTATGGCTGCGGCTCCATCTGGCGCATCTACTGGTTCTCGCGAAGCGCTTGAACTACGTGACGGCGACAAAGCTCGTTTCCTAGGTAAAGGCGTACTGAAAGCTCTTGCTGCAGTAAACGGCCCAATCGCAGATGCTCTGGTTGGCAAAGATGCAAAAGACCAAGCTACTGTTGACCAAATCATGATCGACCTAGACGGTACTGAAAACAAATCTAACTTTGGCGCAAACGCAATCCTAGCGGTTTCTCTAGCAAACGCGAAAGCGGCGGCTGCATCAAAAGGCATGCCTCTATACGAGCACATCGCTGAGCTAAACGGCACTGCGGGTCAATTCTCTATGCCTCTACCAATGATGAACATCATCAACGGTGGTGAGCACGCAGACAACAACGTTGACATCCAAGAGTTCATGATCCAGCCAGTTGGCGCGAAAACTCTGAAAGAAGCCGTTCGCATGGGCGCGGAAGTATTCCACAACCTAGCGAAAGTTCTGAAATCTAAAGGTTACAACACCGCTGTTGGTGACGAAGGTGGTTTCGCTCCTAACCTAAAATCTAACGCTGAAGCGCTAGAAGTTATTGCTGAAGCAGTAGCAGCAGCAGGTTACACTCTAGGTACTGACATCACTCTAGCGATGGACTGTGCAGCGTCTGAGTTTTACGATGCAGAGAAGAAAGAGTACAACCTGAAAGGCGAAGGTCGTATCTTCACTTCTAACGGTTTCTCTGACTTCCTAGAAGAGCTGACTGAGAAGTTCCCAATCGTTTCTATCGAAGACGGTCTAGACGAGTCTGACTGGGAAGGTTTCGCATACCAAACTGAGAAACTGGGCAAGAAAATCCAGATCGTTGGTGACGACCTGTTCGTAACGAACACTAAGATCCTGAAAGAAGGTATCGAGAAAGGCATCGCCAACTCTATCCTGATCAAGTTCAACCAAATCGGTTCTCTAACTGAGACTCTAGCTGCAATCAAGATGGCTAAAGACGCAGGTTACACAGCAGTAATCTCTCACCGTTCTGGCGAAACTGAAGACGCAACTATCGCTGACCTAGCGGTAGGTACTGCAGCAGGTCAAATCAAGACAGGTTCTATGAGCCGTTCTGACCGTGTTGCTAAGTACAACCAACTGATCCGTATCGAGGAAGCGCTAGGTGAGCGTGCACCTTTCAACGGTCTTAAAGAAGTTAAAGGTCAAGCTTAATTCTAATCGCTTAGATTGAAGCTTTAAAAACACCCTGCGTTTGCGGGGTGTTTTTTTATCTAGAGGAAAACTTATGGTGAGCGCGCTCCCCTTGTTGCACTAACCCTCTATAGAGCCAACCCGCTAATTGTGCTATAAAAAGGGCTTCATAACTCTTTCCCCTGATAGGCCACAAGTAAAATCACTCATGCGTCTGTTTATTTTAGTTTTGACACTGCTATTTGCGCTGCTGCAATACACACTCTGGTTTGGTAAAAACGGCGTGTCGGATTATTACGCCACCGAGCGTGATATCGAGGTTCAGCAACAAGTGAACAGCAAGTTGCAGTCGCGTAATAGCGAAATGTATGCAGAAATTGATGATCTCAAACAGGGGTTGGATGCGATTGAAGAACGCGCCAGACATGAACTCGGCATGGTGAAAGAAGGAGAAACCTTCTACCGTCTTGTCGGTGAGGAAAATCAATAAGATGCCGAAAAAGACTCTATCTTTAGTCGCGATAGTTCCTGCTGCCGGAGTGGGCAGTAGGATGCAAGCCGATCGTCCCAAGCAATACTTATCCATCGGTGAGCGCACCGTGTTGGAACACACCTTGAATAAGCTGCTAGCGCATCCGTTGATCGCGAAGGTGGTGGTGGCGATCAGCGATGATGACCCTTATTTTGCCCAGTTGCCGATAGCAAACTCGCCGCAAGTGATCCGAGTCAGTGGCGGTAAAGAGCGCGCGGATTCGGTGCTTTCTGGCCTTAAATATGTTCAAACGCACCTAGATGCAAAATGGGTTTTAGTGCATGACGCGGCGAGGCCTTGTGTTTCGCTTGGCGATATCGATGCCTTGATCAGCGCTTGCTTGGTTCATCCAGTTGGCGGAATTTTGGCCACACCAGTGCGTGACACGATGAAGCGCGCTAACGTAGAGCGGGACATTGACCATACGGTCTCTCGTGATGCCCTTTGGCACGCATTAACGCCGCAAATGTTTCAAACTCAGACGTTGGCCGTCGCGCTTGAGCAGGCACTAGCCCATAATGTGGCCATCACCGATGAAGCCTCTGCGTTGGAGTGGCAAGGGCTACAACCCGCCTTAATTCCCGGTAAAGCGACCAATATTAAAATTACTCAGCCAGAAGATCTGGCGTTAGCGGAATTCTATTTAAGCCGAGCAGAAGGATAAACAATGATTCGAATTGGCCATGGTTTTGATGTGCACAAATTTGGTGGAGAAGGCCCCGTGATTATTGGCGGGGTTACAGTGCCTTATGAACAAGGGTTGATCGCGCATTCGGATGGGGATGTGGCCCTGCACGCACTCAGTGATGCCTTGCTTGGCGCGATTGCCGCCGGCGACATTGGTCGTCATTTCCCTGATACCGATGATCAATGGAAAGGTGCCGACAGCCGTGAATTGTTGAAAGATGTTTATCGTCGGGTGAAAGAACAAGGCTATCGTCTGGGCAATGCTGACATCACTATTATCGCCCAAGCGCCGAAAATGGCGCCTTACATTGAGGCCATGTGCCAAGCAATTGCAGAGGATCTGCAAACCGAGGTTGGCAATATTAATGTAAAGGCGACAACCACTGAACGTTTAGGTTTCACCGGACGTAAAGAAGGCATTGCAACGGAAGCCGTTGTATTGTTGATTAAAGAATAAATCGTTTACAAGCTGCATGGCAGTGGAAAAAAGCATGACAGATATCCTCTCTTCTTTGGCATACCTCGCGGGTAAGCCGACGGCACAAGCCAAAATCAAAGCCAAACCTGAGCACTTTCAAGTCAAAGAGGATTTGGGTTTTTCCTTCACCGGTGAAGGTGAGCATCTGATGGTGCATATCCGAAAAACGGGGGAAAACACCAGTTTTGTCGCCAATGAGTTGGCAAAAGTATGCGGGGTGCTATCGCAAAATGTCAGTTGGGCCGGCCTTAAAGATCGCCACGCCGTGACAGAGCAATGGTTGAGTGTGCATCTGCCTACTGGCGGCATTCCCAACTTTGCGGCCTTTCTCGCTCAGTATCCGAGCATCGAAATTTTGGCCGTGACTCGTCACAATAAGAAACTTCGCCCGGGCGATTTGCTCGGCAATGAGTTTGTGGTGACCTTAAGCGAGGTGACGGATGTGGCGGACGTAGAACGCCGCCTAGAGCGAATCCAACAGGTTGGTGTACCAAACTATTTTGGTAGCCAGCGCTTTGGTCGCGATGGCAATAATCTTGATGAGGCTCGCCGCTGGGGGCGAGAAAATGTGCGCACTCGCAACCAAAATAAACGCAGCATGTACTTATCGACAGCACGTTCTTGGATTTTCAATCGCATCGTCTCCGCTCGCTTGCAGCAAGGGATCTTTGACCAAGTGATCGAAGGGGATGTTGTCTTGTCTCAAGCGGGGCAAGAAACGATCGATGCAGCGACTTTGCCTCTGGCTCAAGCGCGTTTTGAACGTGGAGAGGTGATGATTAGTGCGGCCCTAGCGGGCGACAACGCACTGCCCACACAAGCTTCGGCGCTGGCACTAGAGCAGCCGATACTGGATGAAGAAACGGATTTGATGGCGTTGATTGGCGGCAATCGCATGCGCCATGATCGACGTGCTATAAGCTTGAAACCACAAAACCTCACTTGGTCAGTGGTTGGAGATGAGATAACGCTACGTTTTGCACTGGATGCAGGCTCCTTTGCGACTTCGATTGTGCGGGAATTAGTGCAGGAAATAGCGTTCGAAAGAGAGTACCAATAATGATGGATGAAAAGCAGAATAAACCGTTACGGATTCTATTAAGCAATGACGATGGCGTGTTTGCCGAAGGGATTAACGCGTTAGCCGATGAATTGCGTGAGATAGCACAAGTGATTGTTGTGGCTCCAGATAGAAACCGTTCTGGTGCGTCAAACTCTTTGACGTTAGAGCAACCATTACGTGTTAATCGCATTGGTGACGATGTTTATTCTGTTCAGGGCACACCGACCGATTGCGTACACTTTGCGCTCAATGAGTTGCTAAAAGATGATTTGCCGGATCTGGTGCTGAGCGGGATCAATCACGGTGCCAATCTAGGCGATGATGTGCTCTATTCTGGCACTGTGGCAGCGGCAATGGAGGGACATTTTCTCGGTGTTCAGTCCATCGCTTTTTCTCTGGTCGGCAAGCACCATTTTTCCAGCGCGGCTAAAATCGCGCGTCAGTTGGTTGAGCAACATTTAACTTGCCCCATTCCAACCAATCGTCTGTTGAACGTCAACATTCCTGATCGGCCATTTGACCAGTTGCAACAAATGGAAGTCACCCGATTAGGCGCTCGTCATCATGCTGAAAATATGATTAAACAACAAGATCCTCGCGGTCACACGATTTATTGGCTCGGCCCTCCAGGGAAAGAGCAAGATGCTGGGATGGGTACGGATTTCTTTGCGATTGAGTACGGTGTCGTGTCCATTACGCCTTTGCAAGTGGATCTGACCGCGCATGAGTCGCTACGGGCGATGGACGATTGGTTAAAGGATGCAAGCCATGAGTAATCCACACGCAGGTCGTTTGGTGCATTTTCTTGTTGCCCAAGGTATCCAAGATCAAGCGGTATTAGAGGCGATTCATCGTATCCCAAGGGAAAATTTTGTCTCTCAGGCAATGATGCATCAGGCCTATGACAACAACGCATTGCCGATTGGCCAAGGCCAGACCATTTCTCAGCCGTACATTGTGGCAAAAATGACCGAGCTTTTACGCCTAAAAAGGGGCAGTAAAGTGCTGGAGATCGGAACGGGCTCGGGTTATCAAACCGCCGTGCTGGCGTTACTGGTGGATCATGTCTACTCCGTTGAGCGAATTAAAGCGCTGCAATGGGAAGCGAAGCGCCGACTTAAGCAGTTGGATATCTATAATATCTCCACCAAACATGGTGATGGCTGGCAGGGTTGGGAAAGTAAAGGCCCATTTGATGCCATTATTGTTACGGCGGCAGCGGAAAATGTGCCACATGCCTTAATAGAGCAATTAGCAGAAGGGGGGCGACTGGTGATCCCCGTGGGTACCGAAGAGCAGCAGCTTCTGTGCATTGAACGCCGTGATGATCAAATTACCTCTAGCGTGATTGAAAGCGTCAACTTTGTTCCCTTAGTCGCTGGCGAACTGGCGTAGGGGTAGCGAGTGAGTGTGAGCCTTTTTAGGACATTTCAATTAGTTAGTTTACTTGGTGCGGTGCAGTTAGTTGGCTGCGCAGCACACTCGCCTGCACCCGTTTCGGGGTTAGAGAAAGACTACTCATCCGTAGAGCGCGGCAGCTATCGAGGCAGCTACTATGAAGTGGAAAAAGGGGACACGCTCTATTTCATTTCTTATGTCACAAATAAAGATGTAAATGATCTCATCCGTTACAACAACCTTTCTCCGCCGTACACCATCTTCCCAGGGCAAAAACTCAAACTATGGGGGCCTGCATACGTTGCCCCCACATTTGGCAATCTGGCCGAAGCTGCACCAGTTATAGTTTCTGCGCCGGTTGTCCCAACGAAAAGCGTGCCAGTTTCTCCTCCTGAAACGTTAAAATCGAGTAAAAACTCTATCGAAAAAAGCGAGCAAAAGCCGCTTGAAGTGGTTAAAAAAGATTCATCTGGGAAGGTTGAACAATCCAAATCAAAGGAGTATGTTGAGCCTAAAGGTAAAGAAAATGTTATACCAACAGCCAAACCAGCCCAACCAGATAATGACAAAATAGCCAAGTGGTTGTGGCCAACAAAAGGGAGAGTTATCAAGAATTTCTCTGCGGGAGAACAAGGAAACAAAGGGATTGATATTGCAGGACAGCGAGGTCAATCGATAGTCTCAACCGCAGCAGGAGTCGTAGTTTATTCAGGTAATGCGCTGCGTGGATACGGTAATCTGATTATCGTGAAACATAATGATAACTACTTAAGCGCTTACGCTCACAACGATCGGTTGCTAGTAACGGAAGGACAGAGTGTCACAGCCGGGCAAAAAATTGCTACCATGGGTAGCTCTGGCGCCAAATCTGTACGCTTGCACTTTGAAATCCGCTACCAAGGTAAGTCGGTGAATCCAAATCGCTATTTACCTTAATGAAAACTTTGAAAAACAACTTGCGACATAACTAGCAGCGGCATAGCTAAATACAATGCCTTGCTAACTCGCCAGGGGGAGGCGTTATGAGTAACAGCAATGCAGTAACCAAAGTTGATGATTTCGATATTGATCAAATGGATGTAGAGTTGAACGACTCTGATATCGAAGTTAGTGATAAAGAAGACAACAGTTCCGATACCAATACCGCACTCAGAGAAGAGTTTGATGCCAGCAACAAAAGCTTGGATGCGACTCAGCTTTATCTCGGAGAGATCGGTTTCTCACCGCTACTGACCGCTGAAGAAGAAGTGCTTTACGCTCGACGTGCATTGCGTGGGGATGAAGCCGCACGTAAACGTATGATTGAAAGCAACTTACGTTTGGTTGTGAAGATTTCTCGCCGCTACAGCAACCGTGGATTAGCGTTACTTGATCTGATTGAAGAGGGTAACCTTGGCCTGATCAGAGCGGTGGAAAAATTTGACCCAGAGCGCGGTTTCCGCTTCTCTACTTACGCTACTTGGTGGATTCGTCAAACCATCGAACGCGCACTGATGAATCAGACTCGGACCATCCGTTTACCTATCCATGTTGTCAAAGAGCTGAACATCTATCTGCGTACCGCACGCGAGTTGTCGCAAAAACTCGACCACGAACCTACGGCAGAAGAGATCGCTTCTCAGCTGGATATTCCGGTTGAAGATGTCAGCAAAATGCTGCGCCTCAACGAGCGGATTAGCTCTGTCGATACACCGATTGGTGGTGACGGGGAAAAAGCGCTGCTGGATATTATTCCCGATGCGAACAACTCCGATCCTGAAGTGTCAACTCAGGATGAAGATATGCGCAACTCACTGATTTTCTGGTTAGAAGAGCTAAATCCTAAACAGAAAGAAGTGTTGGCACGTCGCTTTGGATTGCTTGGTTATGAGCCATCGACTCTCGAAGAAGTGGGCAAAGAGATTGGTTTAACACGTGAGCGCGTGCGTCAGATCCAAGTTGAAGGGCTACGCAGATTGCGTGAAATCTTAGTCAAACAGGGACTTAACATGGAAAACCTGTTTGATGTCGATATGGATTAAGTCCTGAAGCGAGCTTGCCAATAGCATGAAAATAAAAGAAAAGGCTATG
This sequence comes from Vibrio sp. S234-5, assembly GCF_000960595.1. Taxonomy (NCBI): domain Bacteria; kingdom Pseudomonadati; phylum Pseudomonadota; class Gammaproteobacteria; order Vibrionales; family Vibrionaceae; genus Vibrio; species Vibrio sp. S234-5. Next base: position 235,335 of record NZ_JZAM01000237.1, on the reverse strand, counting down.
GAGTTATCCCCATAGCCTTTTTGCTATCTAAGAGGTGGCCTACTTAGAGTTAGAGCATTTTCTTCAAGCGATACAAAGCTTCGAGAGCTTGACGTGGCGTGAGATCATCAGGATCAATGCTCGCCAGTGCTTGTTCCACTTCGCTAGGCTCAGGGATCAAGCTAAGCTGATTGGCTACATCCACCATGGTTGGTCTTATCGTGACATCGCCTTTGCTCAACTGCTCTAATTGAGACAGTTTCTGCCGCGCATTTTTGATCACCGTTTTAGGTACGCCAGCGAGCCCCGCTACCGCTAAGCCGTAAGATTTGCTGGCGGCTCCTTCCTGCACAGCATGCATAAAGGCAATACTATCGCCATGCTCTACCGCGTCCAAATGGACATTGGCCAAGTGGGGCAGTTGGTTGGGGAGTTCGGTCAGTTCAAAATAGTGCGTAGCAAACAGAGTGAGTGCGCCAATCTGAGTCGCCAGCCACTGCGCACTGGCCCACGCAAGGGAGAGGCCATCGTAAGTGCTGGTGCCGCGGCCAATCTCATCCATCAGTACCAAGCTGTTTTGTGTTGCGTTGTGCAAAATATTGGCGGTTTCTGTCATCTCGACCATGAAAGTCGAACGGCCAGACGCCAGATCATCAGAAGCGCCGATGCGGGTGAAAATGCGATCCACTGAGCCGATGGTTGCGGATTGTGCCGGGACGTAAGAGCCAATGTGTGCCAGCAGCGCAATTAGCGCGGTTTGGCGCATATAAGTCGATTTACCGCCCATGTTTGGTCCCGTGATGATCAGCATTTTGCGCTGGGCATGCAGCTCAATGGGGTTGGCAATAAAAGGTTCACTGCTCACTTGCTCAACCACCGGATGGCGACCAGCAGAAATGTGGATGCCCGCTTCTTTGGTCAAGCTGGGGCGACAGTAGTCTAGCGTGTCTGCCCGCTCTGCGAGATTTTGCAGCACATCAAGCTGGGCAATCGCACTGGCCAAGTTTTGCAGACGCTCAAGATGCGGCATCAGCAGGTCAAACAGTTCTTCCCAAAGTTGCTTTTCCAGTGCCAACGCTTTGGATTTGGAATTGAGTACCTTGTCTTCGTGCTCTTTCAACGCCGGAATAATGTAGCGCTCGGCATTTTTCAGCGTTTGTCGGCGTACGTAATGAGGTGGGACTAAATGACTTTGGCCGCGGCTGACTTGAATGTAAAAGCCATGCACATTGTTGTAGCCAACTTTGAGGGTGTCGATGCCGTGACGATCGCGTTCTTCGGCTTCAAGCTGCTCCAAGTATTCGGTTGCGCCATCGGCAAGGTTGCGCCATTCATCCAGTTCAGCATTGTAGCCGCTGGCTATCACTCCGCCTTCGCGGATCACCACTGGCGGATTCTCTTTGATCGCCTGTTCAAGAAGGAGGCAAACGTCGTCGATTGGAGCCGCATCTTGGCTCAACTGACGTAAATGAGGATGAGTTAGGTTGGCTAGCTCGCTCTCCAAATCAGGCAGTTGCTGCATTGCATGTCGCAGCCTTGCCATGTCTCGAGGGCGCGCTGAGCGCAGTGCTAAGCGGGCGAGAATACGTTCAATGTCGCCGATTTGTTTGAAAATAGGTTGTAGCTCGGCAAAGCATGCTTGCTCTTTGATCTCACCGATGGCGTCTAAACGCGCGTTGAGCGTATCGAGATCACGCATGGGTTGATGGATCCAGCGTTTAAGCATGCGGCTGCCCATGGGCGTCGCACAGTGATCCAACACTGATGACAGGGTATTTTCCGTACCTCCCGCGAGATTCTGCGTTAGCTCCAGATTGCGGCGCGTGGCGGCGTCTAAAATCACGGAATGATCTTGACGATCGTAAGTGAGCGAGCGGATATGCGGCAGAGCGGTACGCTGGGTATCTTTGACGTACTGGATCAAACAACCCGCAGCACAAAGGCCGAGCTTGGCATGTTCAACCCCAAAGCCGACCAAATCGCGCGTGGCAAATTGTTGATTGAGCTGCTGTTTAGCGGTATCCAGTTCGAACTCCCAAACCGGGCGGCGGCGATTGCCTTTCCGGTTGGCCATTAAATGCACAGGTTCGAAATCTTCCGGAAAAAGTAATTCCCGCGGTGAGGTGCGCTGTAACTCTGCCGCCATCGCTTCTTCGCTTTGCGGTTCTGAGAGCTGAAAACGGCCCGAAGTGACATCCAAAGTGGCATAGCCAAATTTGCCATTGTGGCAGTAAATGGCGGCGATAAGGTTATCGAGACGTTCAGACAGCAGTGCCTCGTCGGTCACAGTTCCGGGCGTGACAATTCGCACCACTTTGCGTTCAACAGGCCCTTTGCTGGTGGCAGGATCGCCAATCTGCTCACAGATGGCGACGGATTCACCCAATTGCACCAGCTTGGCGAGATACCCTTCAACCGCATGAAATGGCACGCCAGCCATTGGAATGGGTTCACCGGCTGAAGCACCTCGTTTGGTCAACGAGATGTCTAACAGTTGGGAAGCACGCTTCGCGTCGTCGTAAAACAACTCATAGAAGTCTCCCATACGATAAAACAGCAAGATCTCCGGATTCTCAGCTTTCAGTTTGAGATATTGCTGCATCATTGGCGTGTGTTGTTGTTCGGCTTTCACGTCGTTGGTCTTTTGTTTGTCTGAAATGAGGCTTAGGATACGTGAATCACAGACAGGCGAAAAGAGATAGCAGGTATTTCAATGACGGTTTCTATCACAACACTTTCGGGCCAACTTGGCGAACAACTCAAACAGCACAAACAGATCCTAGCGACCGCAGAGTCGTGTACTGGCGGTGGTGTTGCGAGTGCGATAACTGACATTGCTGGCAGTTCTGGTTGGTTTGATCGGGCGTTTGTCACCTACAGCAATGACGCGAAAATGGAAATGCTCGGGGTGAGCGCTGAAACCCTAGAACAGCATGGTGCAGTTAGCGAGGAAGTTGTCGAAGAAATGGCGAAAGGGGCATTAAACTATTCACGCGCGACGATAGCGATAGCGATCAGCGGCATTGCCGGGCCAGACGGTGGTACGGCGATTAAACCTGTCGGCACAGTGTGTTTTGCTTGGTTGGATAAAAGTGGCTGGCTGAGAAAGGAAACTTGTCTTTTTTCTGGCGACAGAGCCGCTATCCGTCAGGCGGCGGTTTTGCACTCCCTGCAAGTGGTGAGCGATTATCTGGTCACCAAATAGCCGGATGCGATAAAGATCTCGCTGTGGGCAATCAAGGTCATTTTTTTTCATACAGGGGTGGACACTGTATGAATCAACAGTATAATGACTGGCAATTGTTGAGCAGGATGAAGCCGATTCAGCCTGCATAAAAGTTTTCTAAGTGGTTGCCTTGCGACGACACAATCGGAGAAAGTAATGGACGAGAATAAACAAAAAGCGCTCGCCGCTGCGCTAGGTCAGATCGAAAAGCAGTTTGGTAAAGGCTCTATCATGCGCTTAGGCGACAACCGTGCGATGGATGTCGAAACGATTTCTACGGGCTCTCTTTCTCTGGACATTGCACTAGGCGCTGGCGGCCTACCAATGGGCCGTATTGTCGAAATCTTTGGCCCAGAATCATCCGGTAAAACGACGTTAACACTTGAGCTGATTGCCGCAGCGCAACGCGAAGGTAAAACCTGTGCTTTTATCGATGCTGAACACGCGCTCGACCCTGTTTATGCTAAAAAACTGGGTGTTAACATTGATCAACTGCTGGTCTCTCAGCCTGACACGGGCGAGCAAGCGCTGGAAATCTGTGACGCTTTGGCACGCTCTGGTGCGGTCGACGTGATTGTTGTCGACTCCGTTGCTGCCTTGACACCAAAAGCAGAGATCGAAGGTGAGATGGGCGATTCGCACATGGGGCTGCAGGCTCGTATGCTCTCTCAAGCGATGCGTAAACTCACGGGTAACCTTAAGCAATCTAACTGTATGTGTATCTTCATCAACCAGATCCGTATGAAGATCGGTGTGATGTTTGGTAACCCAGAGACCACAACGGGTGGTAACGCGCTAAAATTCTACGCTTCTGTTCGTTTAGATATCCGTCGTACGGGGTCTATCAAAGAAGGCGACGAAGTGGTGGGCAACGAAACGCGCATCAAAGTGGTGAAAAACAAGATCGCGGCACCATTTAAAGAAGCTAACACTCAGATCATGTATGGCCAAGGCTTTAACCGCGAAGGTGAGCTGATTGATCTCGGTGTGAAATGTAAGTTGATCGAGAAATCAGGTGCTTGGTACAGCTACAACGGTGATAAGATCGGCCAAGGTAAAGCAAATGCCTGTAAGTATCTGAAAGAACACGTTGATGTGGCGAAAGTATTGGATACCAAACTGCGTGAAATGCTGCTCTCTGCCACCCCGCTAGAAGGCGCGGAACTGGCTGATGAAGCACCAGAGCAAGAAGAAGAGTTTTAATCATCTAGTGATATCCCAAAGCCCTGCAGTGCAGGGCTTTTTTACAGGTCAATTTTTATGTATTCCCATTATTCGACGGTGCAAACGTGCAAAGAGGCAGCGATTCAACTCCTGAGTCGGCGCGACTATGGTCAATATGAGTTGAGGCAGAAGCTGATCGCCAAAGGTTACGCCAGTGAAGAAGCCGATACAGTAATTGCTTTTTGTGTTGAACATGGTTACTTGGACGAGCAGCGCTTTGCCGAGAGTCAAATTCGTCAGCATGTAGCAAAAGGGCACGGGGAGCGTCGAATTCGCCAAGAGCTGACTCAAAAACGTGTCGCTGATTCAATCATTGAACAAGCGCTGGTCAATGAACCTCAAGATTGGTTTGAATTGGCAAAACAGACCGCATGGAAAAAGTTTAAAGGCCAGCAGGCGAGTGATCAAAAAGCCTATGCCAAGCAGGTACGCTTTCTTCAATATCGAGGCTTTTCCTTTGAGCAAATCAGCTATGCACTTTCTGAGGAAGAGTAACTCTCCATGCAGTTGATTGTGTCCGGTCTCTTGCTCGTCGGCTGTGAATAAGTGTTATTTTCCCACCTATTTACTGTTTCTCCTTTTCATGTCGTCTTTTCCGCAAGAAAACTAGTCGAAGCTTTAAGCATGATCTACAATACGGCGAAATTCTAACTCGACTATTTTCAGGAAGAGCTGCATGTACATGAGCACTGATGAGGTTCGCAATGCGTTCCTCAAGTTCTTTGAAAGCAAAGGACACCAAATCGTAGAAAGTTCATCGTTAGTACCGCATAACGACCCAACCCTGCTGTTCACTAACGCGGGTATGAACCAATTTAAAGATTGTTTCTTAGGTTTAGAAAAACGCGCCTACACACGAGCGACTACGGCCCAACGCTGTGTACGTGCTGGTGGTAAACACAACGACCTAGAAAACGTCGGTTTTACTGCCCGTCACCATACATTTTTCGAAATGCTAGGCAACTTCAGCTTTGGTGACTACTTCAAAGAAGACGCGATTGCTTATGCATGGGAATTTTTGACTGAAGTTCTGAAGCTTCCCAAAGAGCGCCTCCTCGTCACTGTGTATGAAACGGACGACGAAGCTTTTGACATTTGGCATCAAAAAGTGGGTGTAGCGGCCGATCGCATCATCCGTATCGGTGACAAGAAAGGTGGCAAGAAGTTTGAGTCAGATAACTTCTGGCAAATGGGCGATACCGGCCCATGTGGTCCATGTACAGAAATCTTCTACGATCACGGCGAACACATTTGGGGTGGTCCTCCAGGTTCTCCAGAAGAAGATGGCGACCGTTTCATCGAAATCTGGAACAACGTTTTCATGCAGTTCAACCGTCATGCCGATGGCACAATGGAGCCATTACCTAAACCATCAGTGGATACGGGAATGGGGATCGAGCGTATTTCGGCCATCATGCAGGGCGTACACTCAAACTACGAAATCGATGTGTTCCAAAAACTCATCAAAGCGGCGGCAGAAGTCATTGGTTACCAAGACCTTTCGAACCAATCTTTGCGCGTGATTGCAGACCACATCCGTTCGTGTGCCTTCCTGATTGTTGATGGTGTAATGCCGTCTAACGAAGGTCGTGGTTATGTGCTACGTCGTATTATTCGTCGCGCAGTTCGCCACGGTAACAAATTGGGCGCACAAGGTGCATTCTTCCATCAATTAGTCGGTGTTCTGGCTGAGGTGATGGGGACGGCTGGCGACGAGCTCAAAAAACAGCAAGCGTTAGTGGAAAAAGTACTGCGTATTGAAGAAGAAAACTTTGGCCGTACGCTTGAGCGTGGTATGTCGATCCTTAACGACGCGCTTGATGCTATGGATGGCAAAGTTCTTGACGGCGAAACCGTGTTTAAACTTTACGACACTTATGGTTTCCCAGCCGATCTGACTAACGATGTAGCACGTGAGCGCGACTTCACTATCGATGAAGCTGGCTTTGAAAAAGCGATGGAAGAGCAGCGTCAACGTGCACGTGAAGCGGGGCAGTTTGGCACCGATTACAATGCGAAAATCAAAGTTGACGCCCAGTCTGAGTTTTGTGGCTACTCGACAACTCATGGCGTGAGCGACGTGGTTGCTCTGTTTGTCGAAGGTGAAGAAGCGCAGGCGCTTTCCGCGGGTGACAAAGCGATCGTGATCTTACAAGCAACGCCTTTCTACGCAGAGTCTGGCGGTCAGTGCGGCGATGCAGGCGTGCTGCAAACTGAAGCGGGTCTATTCCGTGTGGAAGACACGCAGAAGCTGGCGAACGCGATTGCCCACCACGGCGTAATGGTTGAAGGTGTTTTGGCGAAAGGCGACCAAGTCAACGCCCAGGTAGACGCAGAGCGTCGTGCGGCTATCTCCCTCAACCACTCTGCCACTCACTTGTTGCACGCGGCGCTTCGTCAAGTGTTAGGTGAGCACGTAGCGCAAAAAGGCTCGCTGGTTAAAGCGGAAAGCTTACGTTTTGACTTCTCTCACTTAGAAGCGGTGACGCCTGCTGAACTCAAAGAAGTGGAACGTTTAGTGAACGCCCAGATCCGTCGTAACCACACTATCCAGACCGATATCATGAATATTGAAGCGGCGAAGCAGAAAGGGGCGATGGCGCTGTTTGGTGAGAAGTACGACGACGAAGTGCGTGTGCTCTCTATGGGTGATTTCTCAACTGAACTGTGTGGTGGTATCCATGCATCGAACACGGGCGATATTGGTCTGTTTAAAATCATCTCTCAAGGTGGTATTGCTGCGGGTATCCGCCGCATTGAAGCGGTGACGGGTGAAGGTGCACTGGACGCATTAGACAATCAAACGCGTAAATACGAAGATAAATTGGCTGATGCGGCCAGCAAAGCCAAATCTCTGGAGAAAGAGATTCAGCAGCTCAAAGATAAATTGGCTTCACAAGCCAGTGCCAGTTTGACCGATCAAGTCAAGCAAATCGCTGGTGTAAACGTGCTTGTAGCTAAGCTTGATGGCGCAGATAACAAAGCGCTACGCGGTATGGTGGATGAACTGAAAAACCAGCTTGGCAGTGGCATCATCATGCTTGGCAATGTGGCTGACGATAAAGTGGGCCTTATCGCTGGCGTTACCAACGATTTAACCAGCAAAGTGAAAGCGGGTGAATTGGTCAATATGGTGGCTCAACAAGTCGGTGGTAAAGGTGGTGGTCGCCCTGACATGGCGCAGGCTGGCGGCACTGATGCAGGAGCCTTGCCAGCTGCATTAGAGTCTGTTGACGCTTGGCTGGCTGAGCGTCTGTAATTTATAAATCCTACGCTCAATCAAAACTTTCTTTGATTGGGCGTAATTTTTTTCTGTCAACCAAGTGGTTTAATTGGTGCAATTTTAAACGAACCAATCAAATCGCTTGGTTTTTATTGTAACTACTGCGGATGATTTACGGATGTAGATAGGAAGTGGTCCTAATGAGACTTTGGTCTTGGGAAGGTGAAGACTGGTGAAAAAATCCCTTATCGTGCAAAAGTTCGGCGGAACCTCAATGGGTTCAATTAACACAATTCATACTGTGGCCGAACACATCATTAAGGCGAAAAATGATGGTAATCAAGTTGTCGTTGTTGTTTCTGCTATGGCGGGTGAAACTAACCGCCTAGTTGCGTTGGCCAAGCAGGTTGACGCTGTACCAACGGCTCGTGAACTTGATGTTTTGCTCTCTGCTGGTGAGCAAGTGTCTATGGCTCTGCTGGCCATGACCCTAAATAAACTGGGTTATGCCGCACGCTCACTTACCGGAGCACAAGCGAACATTGTGACGGATAACCAACACAATGACGCGACGATTAAACACATTGATACGGCCCCTATATTGGAACTGCTTGAGCAGGACCAAATCGTGATTGTGGCTGGTTTTCAAGGTGTGAATGAAAATGGGGATATCACCACTTTAGGTCGAGGCGGCTCTGACACCAGCGCTGTGACATTGGCTGGTGCGTTGTCAGCAGATGAATGTCAAATCTTTACCGACGTTGATGGGATATATACGTGTGATCCACGTGTGGTTAAAAATGCTCAGAAACTGGACATTATCGATTTTCCTTCGATGGAAGAGATGGCCAGAAAAGGAGCCAAAGTACTGCATCTGCCTTGCGTACAATACGCTTGGAAGCACAGTGTGCCGCTACGTGTCCTCTCTACTTTTGATGTTAACCAAGGCAGCTTGGTGAAGGGGGAAACAGGCACACAGTCGGTATGTGGTATTGCTCTGCAACGTGACTTGGCTCAGATCAAAGTCTCCAAAGAAACGGTGTCTAGCCTGACTAAGCAGTGTCAGATGTTAGGCATCGAAATCTGGAATGTGATCGAAGAAGCAGATTGGGCAGGTATCCTGATAAAACAGGATGCATGTGCTAAGTTGGATCTAGTCTTCAGCGATAAAATCCGTAATAGTGAAGCAGTAAGCTTGCTGACTGTCGTAGGTCTGGAAGCGAGCTCGTTGATGCAACACGCATGTGATGCGCTTATTGAACAAGGGATTGGTATCAACCATTGTTCGGTGACTCCGTTGTCCTGTATGTTAGTTGTATCTCCTGAGAGTGTCGATCTGGCAGCAAATGTACTGCATGATGCTTACATTACTTCTGACGAAGCGTTAAACATTCAGCAGAAACAAGCCTTTTTGGGTTGATTTTCCAAAATAAGGTAGTTTACGAAAATATAACTTTTGTTGGATAATAGTTTCGTAACAAGAAATTTAGAGAATACTCAAGGAGCAAAGAATGCTAATTTTGACTCGCCGCGTTGGCGAAACACTAATGATTGGTGACGAAGTGACAGTAACTGTGTTGGGCGTTAAAGGCAACCAGGTACGTATCGGTGTGAATGCTCCGAAAGAAGTATCCGTTCACCGTGAAGAAATCTACATGCGCATTCAAGCTGAAAAAGGTACTGGTAACGTTGCATCTGGCAACTACTAAACAGAAGCTTTGATTGAATAGGGCTGGCCTGTGGGTCAGCCTTTTTTATTTTAGCGTGAATAAGTTTTCTGTCGATTAGCCTTAGCTGATCGGCTTGAAAAGCTTGGTTTTTATTAGCAAAAGTTCATTTCTCATGCGTTTTGGTTAAATGTGCAACGGTTAGTCGATAGGGCGCTATTTTTTCAAAGAAATTGTTTGACTTATTTTTGGTAAATCGTAATATGTGCCTCCGCAAGACGGTGAGGTGGCCGAGAGGCTGAAGGCGCTCCCCTGCTAAGGGAGTATACGGTTTATCCCGTATCGAGGGTTCGAATCCCTCCTTCACCGCCATTCTTGCGAACATCGTTTTACGATACAATGCGCGCTCGTAGCTCAGCTGGATAGAGTACCTGGCTACGAACCAGGCGGTCAGAGGTTCGAATCCTCTCGAGCGCGCCATGTCGTAAATCGGAACAAAAAACGGTGAGGTGGCCGAGAGGCTGAAGGCGCTCCCCTGCTAAGGGAGTATACGGTTTATCCCGTATCGAGGGTTCGAATCCCTCCTTCACCGCCATTTATTGACAAATCAGTCAATTTTTTTGTTCCAAAAGAAATTGTTTGTGATAGACTTCACATCTCTTTCTGAAGAGAACATTGCGCGCTCGTAGCTCAGCTGGATAGAGTACCTGGCTACGAACCAGGCGGTCAGAGGTTCGAATCCTCTCGAGCGCGCCATTCTTCTCAAGTATAAAGGAACGTTAGTTCCTGATATTGGGAATCCGATATCAAACACCTGCGCGTCCGTAGCTCAGCTGGATAGAGTACCTGGCTACGAACCAGGCGGTCAGAGGTTCGAATCCTCTCGGACGCGCCACTTTTCTTACTCTAGGAAAAGTGTTGAGGTGAAACAAATTATTGCGCGCTCGTAGCTCAGCTGGATAGAGTACCTGGCTACGAACCAGGCGGTCAGAGGTTCGAATCCTCTCGAGCGCGCCATTATTAAGGGACTTTAGTTCCTGATAGCGACTCATTGTTTTTTGTGTCGATATCAAACACCTGCGCGTCCGTAGCTCAGCTGGATAGAGTACCTGGCTACGAACCAGGCGGTCAGAGGTTCGAATCCTCTCGGACGCGCCACTTTTCTTACTCTAGGAAAAGTGTTGAGGTGAAAACAAATTATTGCGCGCTCGTAGCTCAGCTGGATAGAGTACCTGGCTACGAACCAGGCGGTCAGAGGTTCGAATCCTCTCGAGCGCGCCATTTTGACAAAGCCTCGCAGTTTGCGAGGCTTTTTCTTTTCCTGCTAACCGACTTATTCTTTCTCTCGCTGCAAGCGGTTTGATTTGCGCTTCGATTCACTCTTCTCTACTAAGGCGATTTCCCTGCGCTTTGCTACTCAATGAACGCGTTTTTTGTTGCCATTTTGTTAAAATTTGCTGTTTTTACTTTTCTTATTTTTCAAATAGTTATTCTCTTTTCTTTAGCTTCATCGCAGTTTTAGTGCTTTCACTACAGTAAAGTGGTTAATGTCCACCTTAAATCAGAAAAAAGTGGCGAATTGTTTCAAGTTATGTGATCTGTGTGGTGAAAAAACAACCTGTGTTGTGGGCTGTTCGGAAACCTTTATTAAACAAAATTGACAAAATTTAACCGATCTAGATAATCGGTTAATCAGAAGCGCTGAAATAGCGATTCTGATGTTGTCAGGATGACACAGAAAGGAAGCAAAATGACAAATATTGGAAGCCAATTAATAGAGGCGGCCACCCTGATGGTTACAGGGATGGGGGTCGTGTTTATTTTTCTCACCATTCTTATTTTTCTTATTCGATTCATGTCGACATTGGTACCACAAGAAGTACCAGAGAAGCTCGTTGCAGCGAAAACGACTAAAGCAAATCAATCAACCTCATCCACTGTCAGCCCACAGGTTGTGGCGGCAATCTCTGCGGCGATTCAACAGCATCGCGCCTCGATTGCAAAGTAGCAAATGAAAGGATTAAAAGGAGTTTATGAGCATGTCTAAACCACTAGCTATTACCGATGTGGTACTTCGTGATGCCCATCAGTCACTATTTGCTACGCGTATGCGTATTGAAGATATGCTGCCTATCGCAGCTGAGTTAGACAAAGTGGGTTATTGGTCGTTAGAAACCTGGGGCGGTGCAACGTTCGACGCTTGTATCCGTTTTCTGGGAGAAGACCCTTGGGAGCGTTTACGTGCACTGAAAAAGGCGATGCCAAACACGCCAATGCAGATGTTACTGCGTGGACAAAACCTGTTGGGTTACCGTCACTACGCGGATGACGTGGTGGAAAAGTTTGTCGAGCGCGCACATACCAATGGGATGGATGTCTTTCGTATCTTTGATGCGATGAATGATGTACGCAATTTTACAAAGGCGGTCAAGGCGACCATTGACGTTGGTGCGCATGCACAAGGCACACTCTCTTACACCACAAGCCCAGTACACAATACGGACACTTGGGTCGATCTCGCTAAGCGTCTCGAAGATCTTGGCTGCCATTCGCTGTGCATTAAAGATATGTCGGGTTTGCTCAAGCCGTATGAAGCGCAAGAGCTGATTACGCGCATAAAAGCGTCTTGTGATATCCCACTCGCGCTGCACTGCCATGCGACTACTGGTCTCTCAACGGCAACGGCGATAAAAGCCGTCGAAGCGGGCATCGATATTCTCGATACGGCGATTTCCTCAATGAGCTGTACTTACGGCCACACGCCTACAGAAACGGTGGTGGCGATGCTTCAGGGAACCGAGCGAGATACCAATTTGCAGCTCGAACAGCTCGAACCTATTGCGGCTTACTTTCGTGAAGTGCGTAAAAAGTACGCAAAATTTGAAGGTCAGTTGAAAGGGGTGGATTCGCGCATTCTGATCGCTCAAGTGCCCGGTGGCATGTTGACGAACATGGAGAGCCAGCTCAAAGAGCAAGGCGCGGCGGATCGCATTGACGAAGTACTGCAAGAGATCCCTCGTGTGCGTGAGGATCTGGGTTTTATCCCTTTGGTCACACCTACCTCGCAGATTGTCGGCACTCAGGCAGTGATCAACGTGCTCACTGGTGAGCGCTATAAGAGCATCACCAAAGAAACGGCGGGCGTTCTGAAAGGGGAATATGGCGCTGCACCTGCACCGGTCAATGCTGAATTGCAAGCGCGTGTTCTCAATGGCGCAGAGCCAGTAGTGTGTCGTCCGGCGGATTTGTTACAAGAAGAGCTTGAGACGTTGACGGACGAGCTGATAACAAAAGCGAAGGATGAAGGCATTCGTTTGGCTGAAGAGAGTGTGGATGATGTACTCACCTATGCACTTTTCCCTCAAGTCGGTCTGAAGTTTTTGAAAAATCGCGGCAATCCAGAAGCCTTTGAACCTACGCCAAGCGCTGACGATGTCAAACCAGCCGCGCCCGCGAAAGCAAGTAACGGCAAAGTGGAAGCTTACAGCGTGCGTGTGGATGGTCAGGTGTTCCACGTTGAAGTGGGACCTGAAGGCCAGCTAACCTCTGTAACGCCAAGTGTTGCCCCAGCGACTCCCGCGACACCATTGCCAGCCAGTGCCGACGCTGAAGCCGTTTCTGCGCCTTTGGCTGGGAATATTTTTAAAGTACACGTGCAAGCGGGTGCTCCGGTGGAAGAGGGGGATATCCTGCTGATTTTGGAAGCGATGAAGATGGAAACGGAAATCCGCGCTGCCCGCAGCGGCATTGTGCAAGAGCTCAATGTAAAAGAAGGTGATTCCGTCACTGTTGGCGCACCACTGCTGAGTCTGGCATAAGGGAGAACCATGGACGGATTATTAACTCTCTGGTCTGAAACGGGGATCGCGCATTTTGAGTTTGGCCAGATCTGCATGATCGCCGTTGGCTGCCTGTTGCTGTTTTTAGCGATCAGTAAGGGCTTTGAACCCTTACTTTTATTGCCGATCGGCTTTGGCGCTATCTTGGCCAATATCCCCAACGCAGGTTTTACCGAGCCGGGTGGTTTGCTCTATTACGTTTACCACGTCGGCATTGAGTCGGGCGTGTTCCCATTGCTGATCTTTATGGGCGTGGGAGCAATGACTGACTTTGGTGCGTTGATCGCAAACCCGAAAACGTTGCTCTTGGGTGCTGCGGCGCAGTTTGGTATTTTCGCCACCCTATTTGGCGCGATTTTGCTCAACTATGTACCGGGCATGGAGTTCACTATGGCGGATGCCTCTTCGATAGCGATTATCGGTGGTGCTGATGGACCGACGGCGATTTTCCTCGCCAGCCGACTCTCCCCTGATCTCTTGGGGGCGATTGCGGTGGCCGCCTACAGCTACATGGCGTTGGTGCCGATCATACAGCCACCGATCATGAAAGCACTGACCACAGTGGAAGAGCGCAAGATCAAAATGGCGCAGTTGCGTCATGTTAGCAAAATCGAGAAAGTTCTCTTTCCCCTCGCTGTATTGCTGATGACCATCCTGTTTTTACCTTCGGCGACACCGCTAGTGGGTATGTTCTGCTTAGGAAACTTGATGCGAGAAGCCGGTGTGGTGGAACGTTTGTCCAAGACAGCGCAGAACGAGCTTATCAACATCGTGACCATCTTCCTTGGCCTCGGTGTGGGCTCGAAGCTTCAGGCGGATAAGTTCCTCAACATTGAAACGCTCGGTATTCTGGCGTTGGGAGCGGTGGCCTTTAGCATCGGCACTGGCGCAGGGGTTTTAATGGCGAAAGTGCTGAACAAGTTTTCCAAAGAAGAGATCAACCCGCTGATTGGTGCGGCTGGGGTGTCGGCTGTGCCTATGGCTGCTCGGGTGGTGAACAAGGTCGGGCTTGAGGCCAACCCGCAGAACTTTTTGCTGATGCACGCGATGGGGCCAAACGTGGCAGGTGTACTTGGTAGTGCGGTAGCCGCAGGGATTTTGTTGGCGTTAGTGGGTTAACACTGTGTTACGTGAAATGTCGGTCAAATTGTCTTTTCACGGTTAACGCCAAGAAACAAAATGGTTTATAGTCAAGGGGATGCTTTCGCATCCCTTTCTTTTTATCGGTAGAGAATGCCTGTTATGGAAAATAAGCAAATCGTCATTAGCAAATTTGGTGGACCAGAGGTTCTGGCAATACGTAGTTCTGAGATACCTCAGCCTCAAGCTGGGCAGGTATTGGTGAAAGTCTCTTTTGCTGGAGTCAATCCCATCGACGTCAAAACTCGAGCAGGTCTAGGTTGGGCCGCCGCGCAAAACAAAGACAAACTGCCTTGGACACCGGGTTATGACATTGCCGGCAAAGTGGTGAGCTGTGGTGACGGTGCCAACATTTTTGCCGTGGGAGATGCCGTTGCAGGCTTTGTGGGTTTCCCTTTGCAAGGGGGTGGTTACAGCCAGTATCTGTGTGTAGACGAGCGCCAATTGAGCAGAGTACCCGATTCGGTGACGCTGGAAGCGGCGGCGGCCTTGCCGTTAGCCGGGCAAACGGCGGCTCAGGCAATCAATAAAGCGGGCGTCAAAGAAGGGGAGCGGGTCTTAATTCTCGCTGGGGCAGGTGGCGTGGGCCACATTGCGGTGCAAATTGCCGTGGCAGCGAAAGCGGAAGTGTACACCACCTGTAGTGAGCGAAATCTTGATTACATGGCCACGCTAGGCGCGCACGCGATTAACTACCAGTTTGCTCCTGCGTCTGAGCGTCTTCAGGAAGTTGATGTGTTGATCGATCTCGTCGGTGGCGAAGTCGCCTTGGATGCGCTCAAATGCCTCAAGGACAATGCGCGAGTCATCACTGTGCCCACGCTGACGGCGGAGATGATCTGTGAAAAAGCGCACATGCTCGGTTTTGAGGCCTCCGGTATGCTGGTTGAACCCACTCCGGAGCAGTTAAACACCCTGCTGTATATGGTGGGCGTTGGTCTGTTGAAAAGCGAAATTCAACAGGTATTTCCCATGACAGAAGTGGCGGCGGCGCACCAACAGATCGAATCAGGGCATACGCGAGGCAAGGTGCTGCTTGATATGCAATGCTAGATGCTTTTAACCAAGGTTTCGCTCAGTTTGCCTTGTGGTTTTCTGATTCTGCCCTTTGGGTGCTTTTTTTCACTGGTTTTTTAAGTGCCACCTTGCTGCCCGGTGGGTCAGAAGCGGGGTTGATCGCGACCTTATCTTTGCAGCAATTTCCGGTTGTTCAGGTGATTTTCATCGCCACGCTGGGCAATACCCTCGGTGGGCTGAGCAATTATTGGCTGGGTTACTTGCTACCGAATCGAACTCAGCAGGAAAAACAAGGTCATACCGCTATGAGGTGGCTCTCTAACTATGGATATGTCGCGCTTTTTTTCAGCTGGTTGCCCGTGATTGGTGATCCGCTCTGTTTGGCGGCTGGTTGGCTGCGTATGAAATTTCTTCCTTGTCTAGCGCTGATTGCGCTGGGCAAAGCCGTCCGCTACAGCGTGCTGGCGGCTCTCTATTTCGGTTTGTTCTAAGGAAAACGCATGAAAAAATTTATGCTAAGTGCTTGCTCGCTCTTCGTGCTGGCAGGCTGTGCGTCGGTAAAATCGGTTTCCGTTCCCTTTTTCTCCTCGCTGCCTGAAGGCGTGACGTTGGTTGATGAATCAGAAGCGCAATCTGGCAAGGTCAAAATTCCCTACGAAAAATATCGCCTTGCCAATGGGTTAACGGTGATTCTTTCTTCGGACCATTCTGATCCCTTAGTGCATGTGGATGTCACTTACCATGTGGGATCGGCTCGTGAAGAGGTCGGAAAATCGGGTTTCGCTCATTTCTTTGAGCACATGATGTTCCAAGGCTCTGAGAACGTGGGCGATCAGCAGCACTTTAAGATCATTACCGAAGCGGGTGGCAGCCTTAATGGCACCACTAACCGCGATCGAACCAACTATTTTGAAACCGTCCCAGCCAATCAACTAGAGAAAATGCTCTGGTTGGAGTCGGATCGTATGGGCTTTCTTCTCGATGCGGTTTCTCAGCGTAAGTTTGAGATTCAGCGAGATACGGTGAAGAACGAACGTGCGCAGCGCTATGACAACCGTCCTTATGGTTTGATTTGGGAGCGCATGGCCGAAGCTATGTATCCGGAAGGTCACCCTTATTCTTGGCAAACTATTGGTTATGTTGAAGATCTTGACCGTGTGGATGTCAACGATCTGAAAGCCTTCTTCTTGCGCTGGTATGGGCCAAACAATGCGGTGATCACCATTGGTGGCGACATTGATACCGAGCAAACTTTGCAGTGGGTGAACAAATATTTTGGCTCGATTCCCCGTGGTCCAGAGGTAGAAAACGCACCGAAGCAACCTGCCACACTGGTCGAAAACCGCTTTATCACTTTAGAAGATCGCATTCGTCAGCCGATGGTGATGATTGGTTGGCCGACAACTTACAATGGCGAAGAACATCAAGCGTCCTTGGATGCGCTGGCGAGTTTGCTTGGCTCAGGGAATAATAGCTTGCTCTATCAAAACCTGATCAAAACGCAAAAAGCGGTTGACGCGGGCGCATTCCAAGATTGTGCTGAACTCTCTTGCACGTTTTACGTGTATGCGATGGGCGATTCGGGAGAGAAAGGCGATCTGAGTAAACTCTACCAAGAGTTGATGCAGACATTGGCGCAATTTGAGCAGAAAGGGGCAGATCAAAGCCGTTTAGAGCAAATTACTGGCAAAGCGGAAGCGGATGCCGTATTTGCTTTGCAAAGTGTCAGCGGCAAAGTGAGTCAACTTGCGGCCAATGAAACCTTCTTCGGTCAACCCGATCGCATTGAATATCAGCTTGATCAACTGCGAGCGGTGACACCAGAGTCAGTCAATCAGGCGTATCAGGACTTCATTGCTGGCAAAAACAAGGTGACCTTAAGTGTGGTGCCCAAAGGGCGTACCGATTTGGCGGTACAACAAGCCAACTTTGTTACGCCAGCTCGCACTCTGCCGGAATATCAGAAAATTAGCGACGATCAGCTGGTTTATCGTAAAGCGCAGGATGATTTTGACCGCTCGGTAATGCCACCCGTTGGTGAACCCGTCAAAGCGCAAATGCCGGAGCTCTACAAACTGCATTTTGACAACGGCAGTGAACTGCTCGGAGCCGTTAGCGATGAAACCCCAACGGTGTTGATGCAGTTTAAGTTTCCGGCCGGAAGCCGCTTCGAGGCGAAAGGCCAAGAAGGGCTTGCCAAGTTAACCGCGGCGATGTTGCACGAAGGGACCAGCAAGCGCAGCGCGGAGCAGATTCAGGCGGAGCTCGATAAGCTTGGCAGCACCATTTCCGTTTCGGCAGAGCGTTACACCACCAATGTTACTTTGTCTGCATTGGAGAAAAACCTCCCGGCCACGCTGCAGATTCTGCAAGAAATGGTTCAATCGCCCGCTTTCAAAGAAGAAGATTTTGTCCGTGCGCAGAAACAAATGATTGAGGGGGCGGTGTATCAACAGCAGCAGCCGAGCTGGATGGCGTCACAGGCCACTCGCCAAGTGGTGTTTGGCGATACCTTATTTGCCCGTTCCAGTGATGGCACGCTTGCTTCCTTGCAAGCGTTGACACTCGACGATGTGAAAGCCTTCTACCAGTCTCATTACACGCCGCAGAGCGCGCAAATTGTGGTGGTCGGCGATCTGAGCAAGCGAGACGTGAGCAAACAGTTGGCCTTTTGGAAAGCGTGGAAAGACGATGCTGCACCGCTGTATCGTCCGCAAGTCGTCAAAGCGCAGACTGAGCCCAAGATCTATTTGGTTGACAAGCCGGGGGCGCCACAAAGTGTCATTCGAATGGTTCGACTCGGCCTACCTTATGATGCCACGGGGGAAATGTTCCTCGCTCAGTTAGCCAACTTTAACTTGGCGGGCAATTTCAACAGCCGTCTCAATCAAAATCTGCGTGAAGACAAAGGTTATACCTATGGCGCTCAAGGCTATTTCTCCGGCAATCTTGAAACTGGCGTTGTGGTGTTTGACGCTCAGGTTCGAGCCGATGCCACCGTTGCAGCATTGATGGAAATGGAGAGCGAGCTGAGTGAGTTTTCACTCTCTGGCATGTCGGATGAGGAACTGGCTTTCATGCGTCAAGCAGTTGGCCAGCAAGATGCTCTGAAGTACGAGACGCCGGGGCAAAAAGCGGGGTTGATCGGTAATATCTTGGCCTACAGTCTGGATGAGGACTACCTGCAACAGCGCAATGCTTTAGTGGAACAAGTGAACAAACAAACGCTGAATGAGTTATCTGCGAAATGGTTTGATCCGTCTCAATATCAAATGATAGTGGTGGGCGATGCGAAAACGCTTCGGCCGCAACTGGAAAAGTTGAATAAAGAGATAGAAGAGCTTGAAATCATCCGATAGAGTACACATTTAGTAGCGGGGGGAGACTCCCGCTACATGATGTTGGTCTGGATACCCTTTTGTTGGCAGAAGGGTATCCAGACCAATGCAATTTCCGACAATTCAGTTTGCACACTGGCTGCTGCAAGCTTCTGACATAAGTGAATCTCATTTTGACTGATTTTGCTGAGCGACTCGAGTTAGTTGCACGAAACCCTGAAGTGTTCAAACAGTTTGGCCGCGGTGTGGAAAGAGAAACGCTGCGTTACAGTCAGCAAGGGCGAATTGCCACTACGCCGCACCCGCAAGGGCTCGGCTCTGCCTTCACCAACCAATGGATCACCACCGACTTTGCCGAGTCGCTATTGGAGTTCATCACGCCAGTGTCGCATGACATTGATGAGCTGATGAATCAGCTTAGCGACATTCACCACTTCACCCAGACGAAACTTGGTGATGAGAAGATGTGGCCGATGTCGATGCCTTGCTATGTGGAGAACGAAGATCAGATTGAGCTGGCACAATATGGCACTTCCAATTCAGCCAAAATGAAGACGCTTTATCGCGAAGGTCTGAAACGTCGCTATGGCAGCCTGATGCAGATTATTTCTGGAGTGCATTTTAACTTCTCATTCCCGGAGATTTTCTGGGATGCGCTGTATGGTGAGCAAGAGGACGCAGAGCGTCAAGAGAGCAAATCGGCGGCCTATTTTGCCCTGATCCGCAACTACTACCGTTTTGGCTGGCTGATCCCCTATTTCTTTGGTTCTTCACCGGCCATGTGTTCATCGTTTTTGCAAGGTCGTAAAACCACATTACCGTTCGAGTACATCGGCAAAACGCTGTACTTGCCGCACGCCACGTCTCTGCGCTTAAGTGATTTGGGCTACACCAACAGTGCGCAAAGTGGCTTGAAAATTGGCTTTAACAGCATTGAAGAATACCTCGATGGGCTAGGGAAAGCGATTCGTACTCCGTCTGCTGAGTTCGCGGAATTGGGCGTGAAAGTTGATGGCGAATATCGTCAATTGAACAGCAATGTGCTGCAAATTGAAAATGAGTTGTACGCACCGATTCGCCCTAAACGGGTTACGCGTGCGGGAGAAAAACCGTCAGAAGCGTTAGCGCGTGGCGGAGTCGAGTACATTGAAGTACGCTCGTTGGATGTCAACCCATTTAGCCCGGTGGGCGTCACTGACGAACAAGTGCGCTTCTTGGATCTCTTCCTCACTTGGGCGGCGCTGACCGACTCTGATCCGATGGACAGCTGCGAGCTGGCGTGCTGGCGTGAGAACTGGAACAAAGTGGTGACCTCTGGGCGTCAGTATGGTTTGGAGCTGCAAATTGGTTGCAAAGGAGAGAAACTCACCTTGCAAACTTGGGCTCATCGCGTGTTTGCCGAGTTGCGCCTCGTGGCGGAAGTGATGGACAGCGCGCTTGGTACGCAAGCTTACCGTTCGGTGTGTCACTCATTAGAAACTTGGATTGAGCATCCTGAACGTACCCTCTCTGCACAGCTACTGGATCTTATTCAGCAGCAGGGCGGTTTAGGCAGCACCGGATGTGCCTTGGGCAATGCGTATCGCGAAAGCAATTTGGCTCATGAGTATCGCCATTTTACTCAGCAGCAGATGGAACAAGAGGTACTCGAATCGCGCCGCAAACAGCAAGAGGCTGAACAAGCCGATGAACAGGATTTTGATGCTTTCCTCGATGCCTATTTTGCCTACCTTAAATAGTTTTAGCCGCACCAGGAGTACGAAAGTGCGAGCGTTGGGATTCGTTGTGCTTGGGCTGATGACAGGATGCGCGACCACACCGCCGACTCAGCAAAGCAATCTGTGTGATATCTTTCGGCAAAAGCCGGGCTGGTATGAAGATGCGCTGGAGATGGAAAAAGAGTGGGGCACACCTATTCACGTTGCGATGGCGTTTGTCAAACAGGAAAGTGCTTTTCGCCACGACGCGCGGCCAGCTAAAGATTATCTACTGGGCTTTATTCCTTGGGGACATGTGAGCAGTGCCTATGGTTATGCTCAGGCGCAAGATCCGGCTTGGGAAGACTTTCAGCAAGCGACAGGGCACGGTGGTTCGCGCACCAATTTCGACGATTCTTTGATGTTTATTGGTTGGTACACCAGTGAAACGCGCAAGCAACTAGGCATTTCACTGTGGGATCCGTATCATCAATATTTGGCGTATCATGAAGGGCGTGGTGGTTTTAAGCGCAATACGCATAAGAAGAAGCCCGCACTGCTGCAGGTGGCACGCAAAGTAGAGCAACAAGCGAAAGAGTATGGCTGGCAACTGAAACAGTGTCGCCAGGAGTTGGAAGATAACCGAAGCTGGCTTTTTTAGAGTTTAAGTAAGCCAGTCACGTCCTTCATGCAATGTAGGGACGATGCAATCAGGAGAGATGCAATGCCGTTATTAGATAGTTTTACCGTCGATCACACGAGAATGCAGGCACCGGCCGTGCGTGTTGCCAAAACCATGCAAACGCCAAAAGGCGACACCATTACCGTGTTTGATTTGCGTTTTACTGTGCCAAACCAAGACATTTTGTCGGAAAAAGGGATCCACACCTTAGAGCATTTGTATGCTGGCTTTATGCGCAAGCACCTCAATGGAGAGAGTGTAGAGATCATCGACATTTCGCCAATGGGGTGTCGCACTGGTTTTTACATGAGCCTGATTGGTGCGCCGACAGAGCAAAGCGTTGCTGCTGCGTGGCAAGCGTCGATGGAAGATGTACTGAAAGTGGAAAGCCAGAACAAGATCCCAGAGCTGAACGAGTACCAATGCGGTACGGCGGCGATGCACTCGCTGGAAGAGGCAAAACAGATCGCCAGCAACATTCTCGCCGCGGGTATCTCAGTCAATAAAAACGACGACTTAGCATTGCCAGCAGAGATGCTCAAAGAGTTGAAAGTCGACTAGTTCGCTTTGAGTTAAGAGACAAAGTATAAGGCCCAGAGTATCACTCTGGGCCTTATACTTTGGTGTTGCGAAAAACAAAACTTAACTGCTTTTTCGTTTGCGTTTAGGGAAGACTTTCACCAGCTTAATCCGGTTTTCTTCCAGTGCGACGATTTCCATCGGATGTCCGGCAACCCGCACGCTGAGGTGGCTTTCGGGGATCTCTTCCAAATGCTCAAGGATCAGGCCGTTGAGTGTGCGTGGGCCATCGGTAGGCAGTTTCCACTTCAGCCCTTTGTTGATATCACGAATATTGGTTGCCCCTTCAATGAGAAAACTACCATCGTTTTGCGGGGTGATTTCGTCAGACAGGCTAGGCGCAATCGAGGTCGTGAACTCGCCAACAATCTCCTCGAGAATATCTTCTAAAGTCACTAGCCCGATGATGTCGCCATACTCGTCAACAATCAGGCCAATACGCTGTTTGTTACGCTGAAATTTGAGTAACTGTACGTTCAGTGGTGTGCTTTCAGGGATGAAATAGACCTCGTCAGCGGCGCGCAGCAACGTCTCTTTATTGAACTCGTTCTTTTCTAGCATCAAGCGGTAGGCTTCACGCAGGCGCAGCATACCGACCGCTTCATCAATTTTATCGCGGTACAGCACAATGCGTCCGTGAGGAGAATGCGTCAGTTGGCGTACGATTGACTTCCAATCGTCATTGATATCAATGCCCGTGATCTCGTTGCGCGGCACCATGATGTCGTTCACCGTGACATGTTCAAGGTCCAAAATAGAGACCAGCATGTCTTGGTGACGACGTGGAATGAGATTACCGGCTTCATTCACCACTGTGCGCAGCTCTTCGGAACTTAAGTGATCTTCACCGTTATGCTTTGCCTTGAGGCCGAGCAAACGGATAAAACCGTTGGTAATAAAATTCACCAACAGCACCAGCGGTGAGAGGATTTTCATTAACAGTAGCAAGAGTACGCTACTGGCATAGGAGACACGTTCAGGGTAGAGCGCAGCTACGGTTTTTGGTGTCACTTCGGCGAAGACTAGCACCACCAAGGTTAACACCCCTGTGGCGATAGCAACCCCAAGATCGCCATACAAACGCATACCAAGAATGGTGGCGATGGCCGATGCAAGAATATTGACTAGGTTGTTACCAATCAGGATCAGACCAATAAGGCGGTCAGGTCGGCTTAGGAGCTTTTCTACTCGTTTCGCTCCTTTATGTCCGGTATTGGCAAGGTGCTTTAACCGATAGCGGTTCAGTGACATCATCCCTGTTTCTGAACCGGAAAAGTATCCCGAAATGACGATAAGACACGCGAGTAGCGCAAATAAGATACCCGTAGATATGTCGTCCAAAACTCAATATTTCCTTTTGGTTGGCTTGATTAATTAATGACTGAACCCGTTTCTAGTGTCAACGTCGCACAAAAGATTTTACGTTTGCTTGTCAAAAGTGGCGTCACGTCTATCTCAGAATAATCTCTTTCACAAAGCGGCTACCAAAATAAGCCAGTGTCAGCAGTGTTGCCCCCGCCACGGCAAACCAAGTGACTTTTTTCCCGCGCCAGCCCCGCTGGTAGTGCCCCCACAATAAAATCGAGTAGACAATCCAAGCAATAAAGGAGAGCACCGCTTTGTGTGCTTTCCCTTGGGCAAACATATCTTGCACAAACACAAATCCGGTGATGAGTGTCAGTGTGAGGAGAAGATTGCCGATCAGAATAATTTTGAATAAATGACGTTCTACCAACATTAAGGGCGGTAAATTGGGATTGATCGCCAAAGCTTTCTTGGTTTTCAATTTGTGATCGAGCCAAGCCAACTGTAACGCATACAAGGCTCCGATGGTTAGCGTTGCGTAAGAAAACAGCGCCAGAGAAATATGAACCAGCAACTTGGGGTCATTTTCTAGATGTTTGATAAAAGTGCTGGGCAAAAACGTCGCGGCAGAGAGATTGATGGCCGCAAAACTGTAGACCACAGGCAACAAAAACCACAGGCGGTTTTTGAGCATCGCCGCACTCATCACCAGCGAGATGAGGAAACTAATCAGAGACGCCACGTTCAAAATGCTGAGATTTTGTCCGTAACCTTCGAAAATCAGATCGCTCAACAGCCAAGCGTGAAAACAGAGCGCTAAAACCGCGCTCACCAGCACCGTCTTGGCTTTTATCCCCGTTTGGTGGTAAAGCCCGGGCACTATGGTCGCAATCGCTAATCCATAAAGAATCGTCGCACCGATGGCAATTATGCTGTCCATATATCCGAAAGTTGGCAAAAAGAATGGGGCAAGTATACCTTGCAACTTGGTTTGGGGCTACGTTCAATCATCAACAATGGTGAGAGTTGAGATATTGAAATTAATAACTTACCCCCAATAGTGTGGATTAGAGCGGTTTCGCGGGTATCTCTAGACGATCGGCTAAGGTATACTCACGACAATTTATCGCCGGATTAAGCGAAGAGATAAGCATGTTTGAGAATTTAACGGATCGATTATCCAAAACGCTGAAGAATATCAGCGGCAAAGGTCGTCTGACAGAAGACAATATCAAAGATACCTTACGTGAAGTGCGCATGGCCCTGCTGGAAGCGGATGTCGCTTTGCCCGTGGTGCGTGAATTTGTTGCACGCGTGAAAGAAAAAGCGGTTGGAGTGGAAGTGTCTAAATCACTCACTCCAGGGCAAGAGTTTATCAAGATCGTGCAAGGTGAGCTTGAGGCGGTGATGGGCGAATCGAACGAAGCGCTTAATCTTGCTGCTCAGCCTCCTGCCGTGATTTTAATGGCTGGTTTGCAAGGTGCCGGTAAAACCACCTCGGTTGGTAAATTATCTAAGCTATTAAAAGAGCGCGATAAAAAGAAAGTCTTGGTTGTCTCTGCCGACGTTTACCGCCCTGCGGCGATCAAACAGCTTGAAACCTTGGCAAGTGACATCGGTGTCGATTTCTTTCCATCGTCAGCCGATCAAAAACCGCTTGATATCGCCAATGCCGCAATTGATCACGCGAAGAAAAAATTCTTTGATGTATTGATTGTCGATACCGCTGGCCGTCTAGCGATTGATGAAGCCATGATGGCGGAAATTCAGCAACTTCATTCAGCCATCAAGCCGGTCGAAACCTTGTTTGTGGTTGATGCCATGACGGGTCAAGACGCAGCCAATACCGCGAAAGCCTTCGGTGATGCCCTGCCATTAACCGGTGTGATCCTGACTAAAGTGGATGGTGATGCTCGCGGCGGTGCGGCGCTCTCTGTGCGCCATATTACTGGTAAGCCAATTAAGTTCTTGGGTGTGGGTGAAAAAACCGACGCGCTAGAGCCTTTCCATCCTGATCGTGTGGCGTCACGCATTCTTGGTATGGGCGACGTATTGTCGCTGATTGAAGATCTGCAGCGTAATGTCGACCATGAAAAAGCGCAAAAGCTTGCTCAGAAGTTCAAAGAGAAGAAAGGCTTTGATCTAGAAGATTTCCGCGAGCAGCTTGGGCAGATGCAAAACATGGGCGGTATGATGGGCATGCTCGACAAATTGCCGGGCATGTCGCAACTGCCTTCGGACATCAAAGACAAAGTCGATGACAAGATGTTCAAGCAGATGGAAGCCATCATTAACTCGATGACAATGAAAGAGCGACAAAATCCTGATCTGATCAAAGGCTCGCGTAAGAAGCGTATCGCGGCGGGTTCTGGTACTCAGGTGCAAGATGTTAATCGTCTTCTTAAGCAATTTACCCAAATGCAGAAGATGATGAAGAAAATGCAAAAAGGCGGCATCAAAGGCATGATGCGCAATATGCAGGGCATGATGGGTGGCATGGGCGGCGGTGGTTTCAATCCGTTCGGCCGCTAAACCACGCCGAGTTCTAGCGCTTTGTGCGCTAGAACCCAAACACTGCTCGACCTCTCCCCCCTCATCTATCAACCTGTTATCTTCATCACAAACTTGAATTGCAACTTATGTTGGCGAAAAAATGGCTATTCCCCTTGCATTGATTCGCAATAAGAGTAAAATTCCGGAGCTTTATTTTGGCACGAGACCCCAAACTGTTTAGTGATAGATGGTTTCTGGGGTTAATTTTATTTTTGAGAAAGCAAAGAGGACGACATGGTAACCATTCGTTTGGCACGTCACGGCGCGAAAAAGCGTCCATTCTATCAAATCGTAGTAGCGGACAGCCGCAATGTTGCAACTGGCCGTTTCATCGAGAAAGTGGGTTTCTTTAACCCAACTGCACAAGGTCAAGAAGAAGGTCTACGTATCGACCTAGATCGCGTTAACCACTGGGTTGGTCAAGGCGCGTCTCTATCTGACCGCGTTGCTAAGCTAGTTAAAGACGCTCAAAAAGCGGCTTAATTTAGAAACTAGTTATGTCGATGAAAGGTAAAGAAACAATGAGTGAAGAACGAATTGTAGTTGGTAA
The DNA here is from genome assembly GCF_000960595.1 of Vibrio sp. S234-5. NCBI lineage: Bacteria > Pseudomonadati > Pseudomonadota > Gammaproteobacteria > Vibrionales > Vibrionaceae > Vibrio > Vibrio sp. S234-5. Next base: position 209,316 of record NZ_JZAM01000237.1, on the reverse strand, counting down.
ATTTGGTTCTACTTACGGCATTCGTGGTTGGCTCAAGGTTTTTTCCTACACAGACAATGCCGAAAGCTTATTTGATTACAGCCCTTGGTATATTAACCAAAAAGGTGTGTGGGTCGAGTATAAGGTCGAAAGCTGGAAACGCCATAACAAAGGTATGGTGGTAAAGCTGGACGGTATTGATGTGCGTGAAGATGCGCATCTGCTGACTAACCTTGAAATCTCCATTGACCCTGCTGTATTGCCAGAATTGTCAGAAGATGAGTTCTACTGGCGAGAATTGTTTGGAATGAACGTAGTAACCACACAAGGTTACGATCTGGGTGTCGTGACTGACATGCTGGAAACGGGTTCCAACGATGTTCTGGTGGTCAAAGCAAATCTAAAAGATGCTTTTGGGCAGAAGGAACGATTAATTCCGTTCCTTGAAGAGCAAGTGATCATTAACGTTGATCGCCAAGCTCAACGGATCGAAGTTGACTGGGATCCTGGATTCTAAGCTCCAAAACCTCAGAGCGAGATAGACATGTGGGTTGGCATTATTAGCCTATTTCCTGAAATGTTCCGTTCTGTTACCGATTTTGGAGTAACAGGTCAAGCGGTTAAGAAAGGTCTACTGTCGATTGAGACATGGAATCCTCGCGATTTCACTCACGACAAACATCGTACTGTTGATGATAGACCTTACGGTGGCGGCCCCGGTATGTTGATGATGGTTCAGCCTTTGCGCGATGCCATTCACGCAGCCAAACAAGCCTCACCGGGTAAGACGAAAGTCATTTATCTCTCTCCTCAAGGTCGCAAGCTCGACCAAAGAGGCGTAGAAGAACTGGCAACCAATCAGAACATGTTACTGATTTGTGGCCGATACGAAGGGGTAGATGAGCGCATCATTCAATCTGAAGTTGACGAAGAATGGTCAATTGGTGATTTTGTGATGACGGGTGGTGAACTGCCAGCCATGACGTTAATTGACGCAGTGTCTCGGTTTATTCCGGGCGTACTGGGGGATTTTGCGTCAGCGGAAGAGGACTCTTTCGCCAATGGCTTGTTAGATTGCCCTCACTATACGCGTCCTGAAGTGTTGGATGACAAAGAAGTACCTGCGGTGCTGATGTCAGGCAACCACAAGGAAATTCGTCGCTGGCGACTGAAACAGTCGTTAGGCCGTACCTGGCAAAGAAGACCAGAGCTCCTGGAAAACCTAGCTCTGACTGACGAACAGGAACAATTACTTGCCGAGTTTATTGAAGAAACTCACTCTAAGCGTAAGTAACCTATTTAATTTAGTATCAGTTTATTCTAGGAAATTTTAAAAATGAGTAACATCATCAAAGCTCTTGAGCAAGAGCAAATGAAGCAAGACCTACCTAAATTTGCACCAGGTGACACTGTTGTTGTTCAAGTTAAGGTAAAAGAAGGTGATCGTGAGCGTCTACAGGCTTTTGAAGGCATCGTAATCGCAATCCGTAACCGTGGTCTACACTCTGCATTCACTGTACGTAAGATTTCTAACGGTGAAGGTGTTGAGCGTACGTTCCAAACTCACTCTCCAGTAGTTGCTAGCATTGAAGTGAAACGCCGCGGTGCAGTACGTCGTGCCAAACTGTACTACCTACGCGACCTATCTGGTAAAGCTGCTCGTATCAAAGAGAAGCTTACTAAGAAGTAATGCTAGAACTCGCGTTCTCATAGTAAAAAGCGGAGCCAGTAGGCTCCGCTTTTTGTATCACTTAAACTGCACAGTTGGCGAAAGGGTTCGGCTTGCTGCCTAGAGTAAAATGGTAAAAACGACCAAATAAAAAAGGTTGACGTGTTACCACCAACCCTCTTCAATCCCTAGCACCTAGCACCTAGCACCTAGCACCTAGCACCTAGCACCTAGCACCTAGCACCTAGCCACATCGCTTAGAACTGCTCTTCCGACCAACCATCACTATCAGACATATCCGGCGCGCCCGGGATAGTGTTCTCTTCATCGGCCCATTCACCAAAATCGATCATTTGGCATTTTTTACTGCAAAACGGGCGATGTGGGCTTTGCTCGCCCCATTCCACTTCCGTGGCACATTGAGGGCATTTAACTATGGTGATTTTTTTCATAGAGATAGAACCGTAAAACGAATGGATTTGCGAACAACAAATAGTAACGCAAAGCGAAATGAAAATAATGAAAAGCGTGAACCTTAACTGCAAACCGCCAAATCAAAACTAACGTCTTGGCTACAGGCTTGACCAGTTTCAAAGCTAATGAACTTGATGGCAAAGCGATTTTTATGTCCGGAAATCATCGGATAAACACCAAACTCCATTGGGATATGCAAGCGAAGGATGTTCGCTTCTTCAGCATCACTTTGGAAAAAACCATTGCGTGCAATCTGGCTTCTGAAATAGCCTGTTTCCCGAGTCAGTTTCAGCCATAAAAGCAGTGCGTCAGAGAGCGGTTGTAGACTATTGAGCCACTTTTGCGCGTCGTACTTTTTACGCTCTAGTGGCAAATGCAGCCAATAATGCAAAGCGGGCAAGTCAAAGCAGCAAGAGCCGCCGGGTAGGCTAAAACGTTGGCGAATCGAACTGAGAAAGCGATCTTCTTTGAGTGATTGGCCAAAACGCTCCGCATGCATCAAAGCGCTGTGAGTGCGATCGGCTTCGTTGAGCAGAGAACGCAGGGTGGCTTGATCCACGCCATCGACATCTAACCAGCTGCGATACAACAGCCGCTGCTTTTCAATATCTTTAGCCAGTTCGCTTTTGAGTTGAATCTGTTCGAAAATCTCCAATAAATCGAAGATCGAACGGAAAAAAAGCTGGTACTGATGATTTTCCGCAAAACAGGAAGCCACGTGAGCCTGCCTTAAGAGTGATTCTACTCTCAAGTAAATACGCGTCTTTTCATTTAATGGATGTTCGAATTTGTGCGTGGTCATCTAACTGGCCTGTAAACGTTTCTCACTTATTTTCACCGATTTTGCTGGCTCATGGCTAGGTACTTTTGATGTAAATTTGTGACTTGCAGCAAAAGATCTTGGTCTGTTGCGCTATTTTTAATCACATCATTCGCGATGGCGAGACGCTCACGGCGGCTGGCTTGTGACTGGAGGATCGCTTTGACCTGCGTTTCCTCCACACCATCACGTCGCATTGTGCGTTCAATTTGCGTTTGCTCATCGACATCCACGACTAACACACGATCGCACAAGCTTTGCAGTTGGTTTTCCACCAGTAAGGGAACCACCAACAGAGCGTAAGTCGATTGCACGCTGCGCAAGTCATCAATCATCTTTTGCCGAATCAATGGATGAAGCAATTGATTTAACCACTGCTTCTCTTCAGGGTGAGAGAAAATCCGTTCGCGTAATTTGGCGCGATTTAAACGGCCATCGGGCAAGAGTATTTCTGCGCCGAAATGGTCAACAATTGCGAAAAGCCCTGGGGTATCAGGCTCGACAACCTGACGAGCGACCACATCGGCATCAACAATATCAATCGAGAAATGGTGATGAAAAAGGTTGGCCACGGTTGTTTTGCCACTGGCGATACCGCCTGTTAAACCGACGACAAACGCCATGTTATGCCCCCATCATTACGCTGAAATACCAACTCATTAACGATTCGCCCCACATTAATGCGACCCAGCCGGCGATGGCGAGATAGGGGCCAAAAGGAAACGCTTTTTCGATGCCCTGTTTTTGTAAGCGAAGTTGGATCAGGCCAAAGATTAGCCCTACCACCGAAGAGAGCAAAATGATCATCAGAAGTGATTGCCAGCCTAGCCAAGCGCCGAGCGCGGCCAATAACTTAAAATCGCCATACCCCATGCCTTCTTTCCCTGTCATCAGACGGAAAAGGTGATAGACAGACCAAAGGCAGAGATAGCCTGCCATGGCGCCAATCACCGAATTTTGCAAAGAGACAGGGCTGATTTCCAGCAGCGCAAGGGCAATACCGGACCAAGTTAAAGGCAGGGTCAGTTGATCTGGCAATAGCATGGTATCGAGATCGATAAAGGTCGCAGCGATCAAGGTAAAGGTGAAAAACAGCAGTGCCAGCGAGTAAAGGCTGTAGCCAAATTTCCACGCCACCAAGGCGCATAGGGTTGCACTGAGCAGCTCAACCGCAGGATAGCGGCCACTGATCTTACTTTGACACTGATGACAGCGCCCTTTGAGCCAAAACCAACTCAGCAGCGGAATGTTATCGCGGATACGAATCGGAGTATGGCACGTCGGGCAAGTGGAACGCGGCGTGCTGAGGGAGAGCGTTTCCTTCGGCGCGGCGATGGCGTATTGAGGAAAGGCCTCGGCACATTCCCGTTGCCACTCCAGTTCCATCATTTTCGGCAAGCGATAAATAACCACGTTGAGAAAGCTACCGACAATCAAGCCAAATAACGCTGCTAGGCCAACATACAGCCAAGGATAGTAGTGCAATGCATCCATAAAAATTGGGTCTCGTGTCGCCACTTTGCTGCTGGCAACAATCAATGATTGAAATATTGACCAATAAGAGGCGACGATGGGTGCAACACTGCCAAAGCAGCACGACACACAGTGTCAAGCACTTGGTCAGAAAGGCATATTAGCCCATAACACTCATTAAGTTAAATATTGGTAGGTACATGGCCGCGACCAAACCGCCGACCACCACGCCGAGAAAAACGATGATCAGCGGTTCAAGGATCTTACCGAGGTTATCCACGGTGTTGTCCACCTCGAACTCATAGATGGTCGCTATTCTATTGAGCATATCGTCGAGACGCCCCGACTCTTCACCGATCATCACCATTTGCAGCACCAGTTCGGGAAAGGCGTTGCTGTTGCGCATCGCAATGTACATGGGCATCCCTGCGGCGGTGTCGCGATAAACACTTTCAATCGCGTATTGATAGTGCAGATTGCCTGACGTTTTGCTGGTGGTTTGTAAGCTGGTTAGAATCGGGATGCCCGAGCTAAAACTGGTGGCTAATGTACGGCTGAACTTGGCAATCGCCGCTTTGGAAAACACGCCACCGAGTACTGGGAGCCTTAAACTGAGACGGGAAAACTTCAGTTTAACCTGATCGGACTTTCGACTGATGCTGCGCAACAGATAAACGGCGCTGATAAGGGAGATAAAAAACCAACTGCTATAAGCTTGGACAAAGTCCGATAAATTGAGCACCTTCTGCGTAAACCAAGGCAGCTCGGCACCAAAGCCGACAAACATTTTGCGAAACTCGGGAATCACTTGCGTTAGCATCAGATAAGAGACTCCCAAGGCGACGAGCACCACCATGCAAGGATAAATCAATGCTTTGATCACTTTGGAACGCAGCTCTTCGCTTTTTTCTCGATAGAGCGCCAAGCGTTCGAATACCAGTGCAAGGTTGCCTGACTGCTCGCCCGTCGCGACCAAATCCGTGTACAGCCCATCAAAGTGATGGCTGGCGGTTCGTAAGGCTTTGGACATTGGTGTGCCCGCTTCAATCGCTTTACTCACGTTGGTTAAAATGGACTTCATCTCCGCTTTGCGGTGGTTATCGGCGACCAGTTTTAGCGCTTGTAGGATCGGCACGCCAGTGGCGAGCATGGTCGAGATTTGGCGGGTGAAGACGGTGATATCGCGGCTTTTTACTCGGTGACTCATGCGGGTCAATATTGAGACGCTGGATTTTTTTATCTTACGGATCTTAATCTGCTGCGCATGCAGTTTGTCATGCACTTCGATTTCACTGATGGCTAACACATCACCTGACACTCTTTTGCCTGAGCTATTGATGCCTTTCCAGCGGTAATTTTTAATCTGCGTAGGCGCATTTACTTTCATGATCTCTCCTAGGCAAGTGAGGTTACAGGTAGAGCACGCGTTGCAGCTCAGCAATGCTGGTGATGCCTTGCTTGACTTTTTCCAGCCCGGATTCTCGAAGCGTCAGCATGCCTTTTTTCCTGGCGAGCATTTCCAAGCTTTGTACCGAGGCTCCTTTGAGCAGCGCCTCTGCCATCGCATCGTCAAAGGGCATCACTTCGTAAATGCCGACACGCCCGGAATACCCTTGATTGCATTCGTTACAGCCTTGAGGATTGGCGCGATACAGCCCATCTTGCTGATTTAATCCCAGCTCTTGCAATGCCGGTGAAAGGCGTTGTGGCTGCTTGCAATGGCGACACAAACGACGCGCTAGACGCTGAGCGATAATCAAGCTCAATGAAGAAGCGAGGTTAAAGCTGGCAATGCCCATGTTTGATAGGCGTACTATGGTCTCTGCGGCCGAGTTGGTATGTAGGGTGGATAGCACTAAATGCCCTGTTTGCGCGGCTTTAATGGCTATTTCGGCAGTTTCTAAATCACGAATTTCACCGACCATGACAATATCGGGGTCTTGACGTAAAAATGAGCGCAGCGCCTGTGCAAAGCCAAAGCCGATTTTGGGCTGCACTTGCACTTGGTTAATGCCGGGCAAGTTAATCTCTACCGGATCTTCGGCGGTAGAGATGTTGACTTCAGGGCGATTGAGTAGGCTTAAACCGGTGTAGAGTGAAACGGTTTTGCCGCTGCCGGTTGGGCCCGTCATCAAGATCATCCCTTGCGGCTTGCGCAGCGCGTTGAGATAGAGCTGCTTTTGCGTTTCGCTGTAGCCGAGTTTATCAATGTCCAAGTTGCTGCTGGAACTGTCGAGCAGACGCAACACGATTTTTTCGCCAAACAGTGTCGGTAGGGTAGAAACGCGCATATCAATCGCGGTGTTTTGGTTCAGTTTGAGTTTGATGCGCCCATCTTGCGGTAAACGCCGCTCGGCGATATCCAGCTTGGCGAGAATCTTAAGCCGTGCGGAGAGTCGACGGCTCAAATGGCTCGGTGGTTGCTGCACTTCGACCAAAATACCATCGCAGCGCAAACGCACGCGATACATCGCTTCATAGGGTTCAAAGTGAATGTCGGATGCGCCTTTACGCACCGCATCGAGTAAGATCTGGTTGATAAAACGGCTGACAGGGGAGCTGTCTTGGCTGAGATCTTCAATATTATCGACTTCATCGGCTGCCACATCGACTAAGTTGGCCAGCTCATCTTGGTGGATCTCTTTCAGTCCTGAGCGGTTATCTTGAGAAAGGGTGCGGCCATATAGGCGACGTATTGCCCCTTGCAACTGCTTAACATCGGCCAACACCATTTCCACTTGCAGCCCAGTGGCAAAGCGAAAGTCATCTTCGGCCTGTAAATTGGTTGGGTCGGCACTGGCGAGAATTAGCGCTGAGCGATTTTTTTGTAGCGGCAGGGCTTGGTGGCGGGTGATAAGCTCGCGCAACCCCAGTTGGTTGCACACGCTTTGGTAGTCATAGTGGCTAAGCTCGACGGGCGGCAAGCCAAACAGCGCGCTGAGATGTTCAGTCAGTTCTTCGGCTTGGAAAAAGCCCAGTTGCAACAACACCTCCGGTGCACTGGCACCGGAAGCATTGAGATGTTCCAAACAGGCTTGCTCTTGCGTTGAGCTAAGTAAATTAGATTGACGAAGGATAATTACAAGATTGTTAGTCATTGTTTTATCAAGAACAACCTTTAGGTTTTGTCTCAGAAGTTACTGCTGAAGCAGAGTTGGCAGTAATTGCGCAAACCCATCCTGTCGAAGACTTAGCATATTTGATAACAGCGGTATTAACTGAAGAGTTATCAAAAGTGAAAGTTGCAGATGCAGTGCTCACCGTTAGATCTGTTAGTGCTAAATCACCCAATCCACTCATTGTTTGAGTCGCACCGATATCGGCTAAAGTCATTCCAACATAAGTGCCTTTTTCTTGATGAAACATGTCGATATTTGTTAGTAGATTTCTGACGGTGGCGGAACCAGCAGCTAGTTCACTTTTTGTTACATAGCTTTTATATGCGGGCATGGCGACTGCCGTTAATACCCCAATAATTGCCACCACTATCATTAATTCAATCAGGGTAAAGCCCTGCTGTTTTGTTACTCGATTATGTTGTTTCATGTCGTTTCCTTGAATTCGGTTTAACCATGCTGCGTGAGCATGTTGAGCAGATTATGCAAGGTGTTGAATTGTTGGAATATCGACGCGACGACATCGCGAGTGAGCTAAAACTCTTTCATCGCCAATTACATACGATTAGCAAGGTTTTGCGAGTGGGTTAAGGTTTTAAAACGAAAAAGGGGCCGTTGGCCCCTTATAAGTAATAGCTTTGTTAACTATTTGAAACGCATGGATAAATCCATCGCCTTAATATGCTTGGTCAGCGCACCGACGGAGATGTAGTCCACGCCTGTTTCGGCATACTCGCAAATGGTGTCTAGCGTGACGTTGCCAGAGTTTTCCAGCGCTGTGCGGCCAGCGTTAATGGCCACCGCTTCTCGCATCATCTCAATGGTGAAGTTGTCGAGCATGATGATGTCGGCGCCCGCTTCAATCGCTTGGCGCAGTTCATCGAGATTTTCGGTTTCGACTTCCACCGGTTTGCCGGGGTTAAGCTCTTTGGCTTTAGAGATGGCTTGAGTAATGCCGCCGCAGGCAATGATATGGTTTTCTTTGATCAGATAGGCGTCAAAAACGCCGATACGATGATTAAAACCGCCGCCACACGCCACCGCGTATTTGAGCGCGCTGCGCAGCCCCGGAATGGTTTTGCGTGTATCAAGCAGTCGACACTGTGTATGAGCGATTTTTGCCGCGTACTGGGCGGTCACGGTCGCGCAGCCTGACAGGGTTTGGATAAAGTTCATCGCATTGCGCTCGCCGGTCAGAAGGTCGCGCGCAGGGCCTGTGAGCGTGCATAGGGTTTGGTTCGGCTCGACACGATCGCCATCCTTGACATGCCATTCGATCGTCACACGTCCGCCAAGTTGCTTGAACACTTCATCGGCCCATGCTTGACCACAAAAAACACCGTGCTCGCGGGTAATGATGGTGGCGCTGTTGATCGCATCGGCTGGGATAAGAGAGGCGGTGATGTCGTTGGCCGCATCCAAACTGCCACCGAGATCTTCTTTTAAGGTATCGGTAACCGAGCGGGTAATTTCCAGAGGAAGCTGCTGCTGCAAATAGTCAAGGCGTTGTTGGCTGTTATGTCTGTTGTTCATCGCAAATCTTATCTTGAAAGGTCGTTGGCAAGGAATGATACTCTCGGCTGGTAAGAATTTCAGCAGTTAATTTGCAAAGCAGAGAGGTGGATATGCAAGCTGTGATCACGTATGGATGGCTGCAAGGCGTCACCCATCGGCCGTCGCCTTTTTATGATGCCCGCCCCGCGGGGGAGCCTGTCTCACTGCTGGTGATCCACAACATCAGTTTGCCGCCAGGCGAGTTTGGTGGCCCCTATATTGAAGATTTTTTTCAGGGTAATTTGTCGCCCGACTTGCATCCCTTTTTTCAGGTGATAGCGAAAATGCGAGTATCGGCCCATTGTTTGATCAAACGCGATGGTGAAATTGTGCAGTTTGTCTCTTTTAACGATCGCGCGTGGCACGCTGGTGCTTCCAGTTTTGCTGGTGTTTCGCGTTGTAACGATTACTCCATTGGCATTGAGTTGGAAGGTACGGATTTTGTCGCCTACACCCCAGAGCAATATGCTGCGCTTACCCAAGTGAGCCAAACTATCATCGAACACTATCCGCACATTACGCCTTCGCGGATTACTGGGCATCAATACATTGCACCGCTGCGCAAAACCGATCCCGGCCTCAGTTTTGATTGGCGTCGTTACCGCGCGATGCTTGAAGACAATGACGACCTTTAAAGCGGCGGTGAGTCTGCACTGAATAAGAGTCTTGTGTCATAAAAAGGTAAGCTAAGTTGCTTACCTTTTTTATGCTCGTTAGTGGATGGAAAAAGCGTAACCCAGCGCCCGCTTTGACAAAATGAGCCGCGCTTAGATTCGCGTATTTGCCATTTTGTGACCAAACTGACCAGCACGTTATTCGCCCATCTGTTTCTACTTTGTAATTGGTCAGACCAATTCTATTGCTGTTTTAATATCCGGATGTTATCAAAGTGTTGAGGTGTGAGTTGTTCTATGATTTAGGTCAACTTTTGGCTGGACAGTGGCGTTTAAATTATGTTAATTTCTGCACCAACTTAAAATTGGTATTACCAATTGCCAGCAAAGCGAATTGCTAGTGAATTCAAGAGTAGAAGAACAATAAATTATGGCTTATCAAAGGATTCGTCAGCCAAAGCTCTCCGATGTGATTGAACAGGAATTGGAGCGGCTGATAGTGGAAGGAACGCTCTCACCTGGCCAGCAACTCCCACCGGAAAGGGAGCTTGCTAAACAGTTTGAGGTTTCGCGTCCCTCCATCAGAGAAGCCATTCAGCGCCTGGAAGCCAAACGTCTACTGACCCGTCGTCAAGGGGGCGGAACGTTTGTCAGCGATCGCATTTGGCAGAGTTTTTCCGATCCTCTGCTAAATTTATTGTCTAGCCACTCCGAGACTCAACTGGACTTACTGGAAGCGCGTCATGCGCTGGAAGGTATTTGCGCTTATTTTGCGGCGTTGCGCGGTACCGAAGAAGATTTTGCCCGTATTCAAACCTGCGTTTCCCGAATCGCTGAGGTTCAGGAAAAGAAAGACGCCGATGCGGAAGCTGAACAAGTGATGGCGTTCCTCATCGCGATTACTGAAGCGGCACACAACGTCGTACTGCTGCACATCGTACGTAGCCTTGCGCCTTTGCTTGAGCAAAATATTCGACAGAATTTTAAATTATTACATCGCCGCCCAGAAGCGGTTGAGAAAGTAAGTAAGCACCGGGCTAATATCGTGGATGCGATTGTTTCAGGTCAGCCAGAAAAGGCGCGTGAAATGTCCCATTCTCACTTAGCTTATATCGAAGAAACGTTGTTGGATTTGACTCGTGAACAGACTCGCCGTGAGCGATCGCTGCGTCGAATTCAACAAGGTAATGAGCCGCAATAGTGGTTCATTGCGATTCAAACTAGATCCAACCAACAGAAGGATAGATCGCCATGTCTGACATGAAGCATGACGTAGATGCACTGGAAACTCAGGAGTGGTTAGCCGCGCTTGAGTCAGTTGTACGTGAAGAAGGCGTAGAGCGTGCGCAGTTCCTACTTGAAGAAGTTCTGGAAAAAGCACGTCTAGACGGTGTTGATATGCCAACCGGTATCACAACCAACTACATCAACACGATTCCTGCAGCCCAAGAACCAGCTTACCCAGGCGACACTACGATCGAACGCCGTATTCGTTCAATCATTCGCTGGAACGCAATTATGATCGTTCTTCGTGCATCGAAGAAAGATTTGGATCTGGGCGGCCATATGGCGTCATTCCAGTCGTCAGCGGCGTTCTATGAGACATGTTTCAACCACTTCTTCCGTGCTCCTAACGAAAAAGATGGTGGCGATTTGGTTTACTACCAAGGTCACATCTCTCCTGGGATTTACGCGCGTGCATTCGTTGAAGGCCGCCTGACTGAAGAGCAGCTAGACAACTTCCGTCAAGAAGTGGATGGCAAAGGCATTCCTTCCTACCCACACCCGAAATTAATGCCAGAATTCTGGCAATTCCCAACCGTATCTATGGGTTTGGGTCCAATTTCTGCCATCTACCAAGCGCGCTTCCTCAAGTATCTGGAAGGCCGTGGTATGAAAGACACCTCAGAGCAGCGCGTTTATGCGTTTCTAGGTGACGGTGAGATGGATGAGCCAGAATCACGCGGCGCGATCTCTTTCGCTGCACGTGAAAAACTGGACAACCTATGTTTCCTCATCAACTGTAACCTGCAGCGTCTGGACGGCCCAGTAATGGGTAACGGCAAGATCATCCAAGAACTGGAAGGTCTGTTCAAAGGTGCTGGCTGGAACGTGGTGAAAGTTATCTGGGGTAACGGCTGGGATAAACTGCTGGCGAAAGACACCACAGGTAAACTGCTGCAGCTGATGAACGAAACCATCGACGGCGACTACCAAACCTTTAAAGCGAAAGATGGCGCGTACGTTCGCGAGCATTTCTTCGGTAAATACCCAGAAACAGCGGCTCTTGTTACTGACATGACCGATGATGAGATCTTCGCGCTGAAACGCGGTGGTCATGAGTCTTCTAAACTGTACGCAGCGTTCAAGAACGCTCAAGAGACCAATGGTCGCCCAACGGTTATCCTAGCGAAAACCGTTAAAGGTTACGGCATGGGTGAAGCGGCAGAAGGTAAGAACATTGCACACCAAGTGAAGAAGATGGATATGACGCACGTACTAGCGATGCGTAACCGTCTTGGCCTGCAAGATCTGATCTCTGACGAAGAAGTGAACAAACTGCCTTACCTGAAACTGGAAGAAGGCTCGAAAGAATACGAATACCTGCACGCTCGTCGTAAAGCGCTGCACGGTTACACGCCACAGCGTCTGCCTAACTTCACTCAGGAACTGGTGATTCCAGAACTGGAAGAGTTCAAACCGCTTCTGGAAGAACAGAAACGTGAAATCTCTTCAACGATGGCTTACGTGCGTGCACTGAACATCCTGTTGAAAGACAAAAACATTGGTCAAAACATTGTTCCTATCATCGCTGATGAAGCGCGTACTTTCGGTATGGAAGGTCTGTTCCGTCAAATAGGTATCTACAACCCGCACGGTCAGAACTACACCCCACAAGATCGCGATATCGTTTCTTACTACAAAGAAGCGACTTCAGGTCAGGTACTGCAAGAAGGTATCAACGAGCTGGGTGCGATGTCATCTTGGGTTGCGGCTGCGACGTCTTACAGCACCAACAACCTGCCGATGATCCCGTTCTACATCTACTACTCTATGTTCGGTTTCCAACGTGTTGGCGACATGGCGTGGATGGCGGGCGACCAACAAGCGCGTGGCTTCCTACTGGGTGCTACTGCGGGTCGTACCACACTGAACGGTGAAGGTCTGCAGCACGAAGATGGTCACTCGCACATTCTGGCGGGCACAGTACCAAACTGTATCTCTTACGATCCGACTTTTGCTTACGAAGTTGCGATTATCATGCAAGACGGTATCCGTCGCATGTACGGCGATCAAGAGAACGTGTTCTACTACCTAACGCTGATGAACGAAAACTACGCGCATCCAGCAATGCCAGAAGGTTCTGAAGAAGGTATCCGTAAAGGTATCTACAAACTGGAAACTCTGTCTGGTTCTAACGGTAAAGTTCAGTTGATGAGCTCTGGTACTATCATGAACGAAGTGCGTAAAGCGGCTGTTATCCTGAGCGAAGAATACGGCATCGCCTCTGATGTTTACTCGGTAACCTCATTCAACGAACTGGCTCGTGATGGCCAAGCGTGTGATCGTTTCAACATGCTGCACCCAGAAGCAGATGTGAAAGTGCCTTACATCGCTCAAGTGATGGGTACTGAGCCTGCTATCGCAGCGACTGACTACATGAAGAACTACGCTGACCAAGTTCGCGCGTTCATCCCAGCACAGTCTTACAAAGTACTGGGTACTGACGGTTTCGGTCGCTCAGACAGCCGTGAAAACCTACGTCGTCACTTCGAAGTGAACGCAGGTTACGTGGTGGTTGCTGCTCTAAACGAACTAGCGAAACGTGGTGAAGTTGAGAAATCTGTGGTGGCGGAAGCTATCAAGAAATTCAACATCGACACTGAAAAAACAAACCCGCTATACGCTTAATTGAAGGTAGGAAAGAATAATGGCAATCGAAATTAATGTACCTGATATCGGTGCGGATGAGGTTGAAGTTACTGAGATTCTTGTAAGCGTTGGCGACAAGGTTGAAGAAGAGCAGTCACTAATTACTGTAGAAGGCGACAAAGCTTCTATGGAAGTACCAGCATCTCAAGCGGGTATCGTAAAAGAAATCAAAGTGGTTGCTGGTGACAAAGTAACGACTGGCTCTCTGATCATGGTCTTTGAAGCGGAAGGTGCAGCAGCGGCTGCACCAGCTCCAGCGGCAGAAGCAGCTCCGGTAGCTGCACCTGCAGCAGCAAGTGAACTAAAAGAAGTTTGTGTACCGGATATCGGTGGCGACGAAGTTGAAGTGACTGAAATCATGGTTGCTGTTGGCGATTCAATCGCTGAAGAGCAATCTCTACTCACAGTAGAAGGTGATAAAGCGTCAATGGAAGTACCAGCGCCATTCGCTGGTACTCTAAAAGAAATCAAAGTTGCAGCTGGCGATAAAGTATCAACTGGCTCACTAGTGATGATCTTCGAAGTGGCAGGTTCAGGCGCAGCAGCTCCTGCACCAGTTGCAGCGGCAGCTCCGGCAGCGGCACCAGCAGTATCTGTCGCCGGAACGCCGGAACGCAAAGAAGTTAACGTTCCTGATATCGGCGGCGACGAAGTTGAAGTCACTGAAATCATGGTTGCAGTTGGCGATACCGTATCTGAAGAGCAATCTCTGATTACTGTGGAAGGCGACAAAGCATCTATGGAAGTACCTGCTCCGTTTGCTGGTACGGTTAAAGAAATCAAAGTTGCAGCTGGCGACAAAGTTTCTACTGGTTCTCTAATCATGGTGTTTGAGGTGGCCGGCACTCCGGTGGCGGGCGCAGCGCCAGTTGCAGCAGCGGCACCAGCTCAAGCAGCAGCTCCTAAAGCTGAAGCGGCGAAACCTGCAGCAGCTCCAGCAGCAATTGAGTTTGAAGAGAACAACGAGTACGCGCACGCGTCTCCAGTGGTTCGTCGCCTAGCGCGTGAATTCGGCGTTAACCTGTCTAAAGTGAAAGGTTCAGGCCGTAAGAGCCGCATTCTGAAAGAAGACGTTCAGAACTATGTGAAAGAAGCGCTGAAACGTCTGGAGTCAGGCGCAGCATCAGCCGCATCTGGCAAAGGCGACGGCGCGGCACTAGGTCTGCTACCTTGGCCAAAAGTGGACTTCAGCAAGTTCGGTGAAACTGAAATTCAGCCACTGTCTCGCATTAAGAAGATCTCTGGCGCGAACCTGCACCGTAACTGGGTGATGATCCCGCACGTTACACAGTGGGATAACGCAGACATCACTGAGCTAGAAGCATTCCGTAAAGAGCAGAACGCGATCGAAGCGAAGAAAGATTCAGGCATGAAGATCACGCCACTGGTGTTCATTATGAAAGCTGCGGCGAAAGCTCTAGAAGCGTTCCCGGCGTTCAACTCTTCTCTGTCTGAAGACGGTGAGAGCTTGATCCTGAAGAAATACGTGAACATCGGTATCGCAGTCGATACACCAAACGGTCTGGTTGTTCCTGTATTCAAAGACGTGAACAAGAAAGGTATCTACGAGCTGTCTGAAGAGCTGGCCGTCGTATCGAAGAAAGCACGTGCAGGTAAACTGACGGC
This sequence comes from Vibrio sp. S234-5, assembly GCF_000960595.1. Lineage (NCBI taxonomy): Bacteria > Pseudomonadati > Pseudomonadota > Gammaproteobacteria > Vibrionales > Vibrionaceae > Vibrio > Vibrio sp. S234-5. Next base: position 194,058 of record NZ_JZAM01000237.1, on the reverse strand, counting down.
GGCAGACATGCAAGGCGGCTGTTTCACCATCTCAAGTCTGGGTGGTATCGGCGGTACCGCATTCACACCAATCGTGAACGCACCAGAAGTGGGTATCCTTGGCGTGTCTAAGTCTGAGATCAAGCCAGTGTGGAACGGCAAAGAGTTTGCTCCACGTCTGCAACTTCCTCTGTCTCTGTCCTACGACCACCGTGTGATAGATGGCGCTGAAGGTGCGCGTTTCATTACTTACCTAAACGAGTGTCTGTCTGACATTCGCCGTCTGGTTCTGTAATAGAAAACTCAAGAGGCGGCCTTATGCCGCCTCTGTTAATAGAATTGTCTGACAATTTGGTGAATCGCCGTTCTCAATTGGCTTTTTATGCACTGAATTGTCGTCTGGCTCACAGGCTAAATTGATTTACTTTTCACACCATTAACATCTCTGTAAACTGTTGGCGGTCTGAAAAAATGTTTAAAACAAACCACTCTTAAATTAAACAAAAAATCAAAACTCACTCAGCCTGTTAGGGATAATGACTACAAGAGGTCAAAATGAGCAAAGAAATTAAAGCCCAGGTGGTAGTACTTGGTGCCGGTCCTGCTGGTTACTCCGCTGCATTCCGCTGTGCAGACTTAGGTCTGGACACTGTTCTTATCGAACGTTACAACACTCTTGGTGGTGTGTGTCTCAACGTGGGTTGTATCCCATCGAAAGCACTACTGCACGTAGCTAAAGTTATCGAAGAAGCTAAAGCGCTGGCTGAGCACGGCATCGTATTTGGCGAACCGCAAACCGACATCGACAAGATTCGTCTGTGGAAAGAAAAAGTAATTAACCAACTGACTGGCGGTCTTGGCGGTATGGCTAAGATGCGTAAAGTGAACGTGGTTAACGGTTTTGGTAAGTTCACTGGACCTAACACGATTGAAGTGGAAGGCGAAGATGGTAAAACCGTGGTTAACTTCGACAACGCCATCGTTGCAGCGGGTTCTCGCCCAATCAAACTGCCATTTATTCCTCATGAAGACCCACGCATTTGGGACTCAACGGACGCGCTTGAGCTGAAAGAAGTCCCAGGAAAACTGCTGATCATGGGCGGTGGTATCATTGGTCTGGAAATGGCGACGGTTTACCACTCACTAGGCTCTAAAATTGATGTGGTTGAGATGTTTGACCAACTTATCCCAGCTGCGGATAAAGACATCGTTAAAGTCTACACCAAACGTATCAGCAAGAAATTCAACCTGATGCTGGAAACCAAAGTAACAGCCGTTGAAGCGAAAGAAGACGGTATCTACGTTTCAATGGAAGGCAAAAAAGCCCCAACTGAAGCTGAGCGTTACGACGCGGTTCTAGTCGCTATCGGTCGTGTACCAAACGGTAAACTGCTGGATGCTGAAAAAGCAGGTCTGGAAGTGGATGAGCGTGGCTTTATCAACGTTGACAAGCAAATGCGCACTAACGTTCCGCACATTTTCGCCATCGGTGACATTGTGGGTCAACCAATGTTGGCGCACAAAGGTGTGCATGAAGGCCACGTCGCTGCGGAAGTGATTTCTGGTAAGAAACACTACTTCGATCCTAAAGTAATTCCTTCAATTGCTTACACTGAGCCAGAAGTGGCATGGGTGGGTAAGACAGAGAAAGAAGCGAAAGCTGAAGGCATTAACTACGAAGTAGCCACCTTCCCGTGGGCTGCATCAGGCCGTGCAATTGCATCTGACTGTGCTGACGGTATGACTAAGCTGATCTTTGATAAAGAGACTCACCGCGTTATCGGTGGTGCTATCGTGGGTACTAACGGTGGCGAACTGCTGGGCGAAATCGGTCTGGCTATTGAGATGGGCTGTGATGCAGAAGATATCGCTCTGACCATCCACGCTCACCCAACTCTGCACGAGTCTGTGGGCCTGGCGGCAGAAGTGTTTGAAGGGACCATCACAGACCTGCCAAACGCCAAAGCGAAAAAGAAAAAGTAATTTCTAAGCGCCAAATGATAAAAACCGCTGATTGTTCAGCGGTTTTTTTATGGCTTTTATTGATTGCTAAACAGATCAGTTTCCTGCGGTAATAAAAAAGGTTGATACCCGAGTATCAACCTTAAACTATTCCTAGCACCTAGCACCTAGAACTGCTTAGTTCTCACCCTTATAAATGCAAAGCATTTGCAGGTAGCTGTTGACGAGTTTGGTCAGTTCCGCTTCACTCTTGGCACGATTGGCTTGCACAAACAGTGAGTAGCAGATGCCGAGGAACATATTCGCCAGATCTTCTGGGCTGTGTTTGTCACACACCTCGCCACGCTCGATGGCACGAACAAACATGTTCTGTACCAGCAGTTGGTTAGTGCGGTTGGTGGTGACAAATAGTGGCCATACTTCATCACGCGTTGATGCGCTCCATTCAAACCACACTTTGAGCCAATGACAGTCTTGAGTCACCAGTTCAATCATCGCGTTGGTGATGTTTTTGAGGTTATCTTGCGCGTGAATGTCGAGATCAATGTTATCCGACAGGAAATTAGAGAACTGACGAACGACATGATTGAGTACCTCATCAACCAGATCTTCACGTGTCGGGAAATAGTTAAACACGGTGGCGACAGAAACCTGTGCAATCTCGGCGATGTCTGCGTGACCACCGCGGCCGATGCCACGACGAGCAAACACTTCCAGTGCGATTTCCATCAGTTGTTGTTTACGTTTCAGTGGAGATAAACGAGTTCGAGGTCTCTTTGCTATTGAGTCCATAATAAGTTCCTTGCCAATGAGTTGGTATGTATAAAAAGTTATTCGGAACGCTAGTCCCTATTGATTGTTTTAATAATTGCTCTAAGCATCATGAGTGTAATGGTGCATATGCTTTGGGTCAACAAATTATGCCCAAGAAATAGACAGTAATGTCAATGTTGATAACATTTTGATCGGGAATTTTACTATTTTGGTACCAACATCTCTTTTATTTTCATCTTGTTGAGTAGTAACAAGCAGATAAAAAGATCTGCCTCGCAGGGCTTAAAGATTGAGGGTGGGAGTGTTACACTACGCCCCAGATTCAGGTGAACGTTTGCGCGTGCACCACGTTTGTCAGCTTAAGGCTGAAAAACGTCGCCATTCCCAACAAAAAAGATTGAGCACAGTATGAAACATACAGTAGAAGTAATGATTTCTGAGCAAACTGTTCAGGAACGTATTCGTGAATTAGGCAAGCAGATCACGGCGCATTATCAAGGTAGTGAAGATTTAGTGCTGGTTGGCTTGCTGCGCGGCTCTTTCGTATTTATGGCCGATTTAGCACGTGCGATCAACCTAACACATCAAGTCGATTTTATGACGGCATCAAGCTACGGCAACACCATGGAGAGCTCACGTGATGTCCGTATTCTCAAAGATTTAGATGATGACATCAAAGGTAAAGATGTGTTGATCGTCGAAGACATCATCGATACGGGTAATACGCTGAGCAAAATCAAAGAGATCTTATCGCTGCGTGAACCTAAATCTATCCACATTTGTACGCTACTCGATAAACCGACTCGTCGCGAAGTGCCTGTCGACGTGACTTGGATTGGTTTTGAAATTCCCGATGAGTTCGTCGTGGGTGTTGGCATCGACTACGCACAGAAGTATCGCCATCTACCGTTTATCGGCAAAGTGGTTCCGCAGGAGTAAGCGGCAGCAAAGAAGCTTGAGCAGAGCTCTGCAAGCGATTTTCAGTAAAAAAACGCCCTGAACACGGGCGTTTTTTTGTTTCTTTGATTTGAATCGGTGGGTATAACGCAACCGCGTCTTAACGACACAGCAGTTTATGTTCTGGGTTGAGGATCTTTTCCAGCGAGCTTGCGTAGGTCGTTTCTACGCAGTCGCTTGAGTGGCAACGCGCCCCCAGGTATTCCAAACGACCGTCCTCAATACCGTACACGAGGCCATGAAGTTCAATCTCTTGGCCGCGCTCCCAAGCATTTTGCAAGATAGTGGAGTTACCTAAGTTGTAGATCTGCTCTGCGACGTTAAGCTCTGCCAATTTATCGGCTCTTTGATCTTCAGGCATGAAATCTAAGTAGTTGCGGTGCTTCAAATAGAGATCGCGAATGTGTAATAGCCAGTTGTTAATCAGCCCTAGCTTGGGGTTCTTAATGCTCGCTTTCACTCCGCCGCAGTCGTAGTGGCCGCAAACAATGATGTGTTTAACCTTAAGCACATCCACTGCATACTGCACCACCGACAGACAGTTGAGGTCGGTATGAACCACTAAGTTCGCCACGTTGCGGTGAACGAACAGCTCGCCAGAGTAAAGACCGGTTAATCGCTCAGCGGGGACTCGGCTATCCGCACAGCCGATCCAGAGAAAGTCTGGATTTTGTCCTTGGGCAAGTTTGGCAAAGTATTCAGGCCGTTCAGCCTTGATTGAATCTGACCACTTTGCATTGTTTTCAAATAGTTGTTTTAACTCTGGCATCTTACTTCCCTCAATCGATTCAGCCAACTATACACAATGTTACAATTTCGTTCTCTTACTAATTGGTGACAAGTGCACTCATCTGACGAGTTTTAGCTGCAAACATTATAGACTTTTCGGCTAACGTCGTTAAAAAACATCATTGAGAAAGCAAAATACGCTGACTCGTATTGTACTGATGCATGATTTAGGCAATATGCTGCCATTTATCTGCTTATTTTGGGGAAGAAGAGGAAGATGTCACGCTTTTCAGATATGAACGTCAAAGGGGACCTGTTTGGCGGGGTTACCACAGCGATTATCTCATTGCCGCTTGCACTGGCGTTTGGGGTTGCTTCTGGCGCGGGAGCGGAAGCGGGCCTATGGGGCGCCATTTTGGTCGGCCTGTTTGCCGCTCTGTTTGGTGGCTCGACGACGCTCATTTCTGAGCCGACTGGCCCGATGACGGTGATCATGACCGCAGTTCTGACCAGCATGGTGGCCAAGTATCCAGAGTCTGGCATAGCCATGACTTTTACGGTGGTCATGATGGCAGGCGCGTTTCAAATACTCATTGGTACGCTAAAGCTAGGAAAATACATCACTCTGATGCCATATAGCGTGATCTCCGGCTTTATGTCGGGAATTGGCGTCATCTTGATTATTCTGCAATTGTCGCCACTGCTTGGTCATGCGGCGCCATCTGGCGGCGTGATGGGCACGCTATCGGCCTTACCCAGTACACTGGCTAATATGAAGTTTGGCGAGCTGTTTCTTGGCCTGCTGACTTTGGGCATCCTGTTTTTCTTTCCCAAGCAATATCGTAAGTACGTGCCTGCACAGTTGGTGGCGCTGGTGGCGGTGACGCTGCTCTCCGTGATGCTGTTTGATAGCGAAGAGATTCGCCGCATTGGCGAGATTCCCACCGGTTTGCCATCGCTGGTGGTGCCAATACTGGACGCGGAACTCTTTACCACTATGGTGATTGATGCGCTGGTACTCGGGACTTTGGGTTGCATTGATACCTTACTTACCGCGGTCATTGGTGATTCGTTGACGCGTAAAGAGCATGACTCAGACAAAGAATTGCGTGGCCAAGGCTTGGCCAACATGATCTCAGGGCTGTTCGGCGCGCTGCCCGGTGCGGGTGCAACCATGGGTACGGTGACGAACATTCAGGTGGGGGCACGCTCACCGCTCTCTGGTGTGGCAAGGGCGCTGATTTTAGCGCTGGTGGTACTGGTGGCGAGCGGTCTGACCGCTCCGATTCCGATGGCGGTGCTTGCCGGGATAGCGGTCTATGTCGGCTTTGGCATTCTCGATTGGAGTTTTATCCAGCGCGCACACAAAGTCAGCGTGCAGGGGATGGCAATCATGTACGGCGTGATGCTCCTTACTGTGTTTGTCGATTTGATCGCCGCGGTCGGGTTGGGGGTGTTCATCTCTAATATCCTGGTGATTGAGCGCTTAAGTCGCGAGCAAGCCAAACAAGTGAAGGCGATCAGTGACGCCGATGACGATGATGTGCCACTGACTGACAGTGAGCGTGCGCTGTTGGATAAAGCCAATAGTAAGGTACTGTTTTTCTACCTCTCAGGGCCGATGATTTTCAGCGTATCGAAAGCGATTTCCCGCCAACATACCAGTATCAATGAGTATGAAGTGATGATTTTAGATTTGACCGATGTACCTATGATTGATGTGACGGTGGGATTAGCGCTGGAAAACGCGATCAAAGATGCGCTGGAGGCACACTGTGAGGTCTATTTGCTCTGTCCAAACGAGCGTACTCGCGAGCAATTAGAAAGGTTCCACGTGCTGGATTTAGTGCCCGCAGAGAATACCTTCAAATTCCGCTACGAAGCCTTGAATGCAGCGGTAAAAACCGTTGAGAAAACGCCGATTCAGCTGAACTAACTTTGGCCGTTTTGGCTTCAGTCAGCGTTATGATAAAGCGCGGCCCTTTGAGCCGCGCTTTTGTTTATGATTAATTTCTAATGCAGGGTTGAAAAAGCAGCAAGTGAACGTCATTTGATAGGCATTATTGATGAAAAGAGCACTGTGGATTTATGTACGCACTCGAAATAGAACAACTGCGTAAAACCTACGCGGGCGGCTTTGAGGCGCTCAAAGGGATCAGCCTGAATGTAAAAAAAGGCGACTTTTATGCGTTGTTAGGCCCGAATGGGGCTGGAAAATCGACCACGATTGGCGTGATCTCCTCTTTGGTGAATAAAACATCTGGGCACGTGAAGGTCTTTGGTTACGACATTGACCGCGATTTAGAGTTAGCCAAACAGAACTTAGGGCTGGTTCCGCAAGAATTTAACTTTAACCAGTTTGAAACGGTGGAACAGATCGTGATGCAGCAAGCTGGCTATTATGGCGTATCACGTGAACTGGCGAAAGAAAGGGCCCAAAAGTACTTATCTAAACTCGATCTGTGGGAAAAACGCAAAGAACGTGCGCGTAATCTTTCTGGCGGGATGAAGCGACGACTGATGATTGCACGCGCACTCATGCATGAACCCAAGCTGCTGATTTTAGATGAACCAACCGCAGGGGTGGACATCGAATTGCGCCGCTCCATGTGGGAGTTTTTACAAGAGATTAATCAACAGCAAGGCATTACCATCATTCTCACCACCCACTATCTGGAAGAAGCGGAGATGCTGTGTCGCAATATCGGCATCATCAACAAAGGCGAGCTCATCGAGAACACCAGCATGAAATCCTTGTTGGCGAAGCTGGATGTGGAAACCTTTATTTTGGATCTGGCGCCGGGCTCGGCGAGCCCTGAACTGACGGGAGTGGTGTCATCTCGCTGTGACAACGATTCATTGGAAATTGAGATTGAAAAAACGCAGCCGCTCAATCAGGTCTTTGCCCAGCTCAGCGCGCAGGGGATCATTGTGATGTCGATGCGCAACAAAGCCAATCGCCTCGAAGAGCTGTTTGTGAGTATTGTTCGTGAGCAGGCTAAGGAGAAATAAGCATGTATCGTTTGTATTGGACTGCGTTTTGTAGCTTGCTGACCAAAGAGATCAACCGCTTTACCCGTATTTGGGTGCAGACTTTGGTTCCGCCGGCGATCACCATGAGCTTGTATTTTATTATTTTTGGCAGCCTGATCGGCTCACGTATCGGCCAGATGAACGGTTTTAGCTACATGGAGTATATTGTCCCCGGCCTTATCATGATGTCAGTGATCACCAACTCCTACTCCAATGTTGCCTCTTCGTTTTTTAGTGCCAAGTTTCAACGCAACATTGAAGAGCTTCTGGTTGCTCCTGTGCCCAATTACGTGATCATCTTAGGTTTTGTGATGGGGGGCGTAGCGCGAGGCTTACTGGTGGGGGCGATGGTCACGGCGGTTTCGTTGCTGTTTGTCGATCTCCAAGTTCAGCATTGGGGAATCATTTTTGCCACGGTGTTTTTAACTTCGGTGGTGTTTGCTCTTGGCGGGCTGATCAACGCGGTTTTTGCCCGCACCTTTGACGACATTTCGATTATCCCGACCTTTGTTTTGACACCGCTAACCTATCTCGGTGGCGTCTTTTATTCGATTCAGTTGTTGCCGGAGTTTTGGCAAGGGGTGTCGCAAATCAACCCTATCGTCTACATGGTTAATGCTTTCCGTTATGGCTTTTTAGGGGTGTCGGATGTGGGTATCGCCACTTCGTTTACTGTACTCGGCGGTTTCGTTTTGCTGCTATACGGTGTTGCCCATTACCTAGTGACACGAGGTATTGGTCTGCGTTCATAACGCTGACGTGCATTGCGAAGCAATAAAATAAGTAATAAAAAAGAAAGAAAACAAGCAATAAAAAGGGTTGTCACATCGACAACCCTCTTTCATTTTTGCCCCTCAACGATAGGCAAGTCAACCATCGCCAGCTTAGCTATTGGTATCGTTGCTTGAAGTGGCGGCGGTAGGCTCCGCTTCTTCTTTGCTCTCTTTATTGAGCTCAACCACTTGGTTATCAATCAGGCGTGCTTTGCCAAGGAAAGCAGACATCAAGATCACGGCTTGCGTGGTGTCGGCATTGATCGCTTGCAGCGTGCGCGCATCACGGATAAAGATCTCATCCGGTTGCAAATCGGCCGCGCGCAGTTGGTCGTTGGCATCTTCGATGATCGACGCATAATCGTCGCGTCCACCGCGGATCGCGCTGCTGATCCAACGCATGGTGCGAGCCAGAACTGGTGCCCGTTGGCGCTCGTCGATCGTCAGCAGACCGTTGCGCGAGCTCATCGCCAGACCATCCATTTCACGCACTGTCGGCACGCCGATGATCTCAATATCTAACGCCAGATCGCTGGTCATTTTGCGAATGATCGCCAACTGCTGGAAATCTTTCTCACCAAAGCAAGCGACATCCGGCTGCACGATATTAAACAGTTTGGTCACTATGGTAGCGACACCACGGAAATGCCCGGGACGAGAGGCGCCTTCCAGCATGCTAGAAAGACCAGGAACGTCGACCACGGTCTGTTTATCGAGACCTTCTGGATACATCATCTCGGCGGTTGGGGGAAAGACCAGATCGACGCCTTGCGAGTTGAGTTTACTCAAGTCTTCATCCAGCGTTCTTGGGTAGTTGTTGAGGTCATCCGCACGCTCAAATTGCATCGGGTTGACAAAAATACTCACTACAACAATTTCGGCGTGCTCTCGAGCCTTACGCACTAAGGTCAGGTGACCTTCATGCAGATTGCCCATGGTGGGAACAAAAGCAATTTTTCGTCCTTCGCGCTTGAAGGTGCGAAGCTGATCGCGCAGGGCTGCAATGTCGGCAAAGGTTTGCATCTACTCTATCCTCTATGCAATGGTGTGTGCGTCATCTGGGAACGTGCCTGCCTGTACCTGTTCCATGTACAAGGCGACCGCTTTACGCATATCACCGGTTTCCGCTAGGAAATTTTTCGAGAATTTTGGCATGTAATTGGCTGAAATACCAAACATATCATGCATAACCAAGATCTGACCGTCGGTCACATTGCCGGCGCCAATACCAATCACCGGAACATCCAGCACTTGAGTAATTCGCGCCGCCAGCGAAGCCGGAACACACTCAAGCAACACGACTTGCGCGCCTGCTTCTTGTAGCGCAAGCGCATCTTTCACCATGCGATCGGCTTTATCTTGTTCGCGGCCTTGAACTTTATAACCACCAAAAATATTGACGGATTGTGGTGTCAGGCCAAGGTGAGCACACACTGGGATGGCACGTTCGGTCAGCATCTTGACCGTGTCCACCAGCCAGTCACCGCCCTCAATTTTTACCATATTTGCGCCTGCGCGCATCAGTTTGGCGGCGTTGTCACACGCTTGTTCGGGTGTGGCATAGCTCATGAAAGGCATGTCGGCCATGAGCAGGCAGTTAGGGCTACCAGTGCGAACACAACGGGTGTGATAAGCGATATCGTCAACAGTGACAGGCAAAGTATCGGAGTGCCCTTGCAACACCATGCCAAGTGAATCGCCGACGAGTAATACTGGCATCTCTTGGCTTTCGAACAACTGAGCAAAACTCGCGTCGTACGCGGTGGAAGTTGGGAACTTGCGACCTTCCTGCTTCCACTTCATCAGGTCATTAATGGTAATTTTTTTCATGATTTTTCCTTACTAGGAGTTGGCTATGATTGCCAAATACCGAGGCCGTTTCTCTCCACCTGAGTGAGAAGATCAGCGAGCCTGGTCCCGTCAGGGAGGGTTAAATTTGGTGCGATTTCGGCGAGTGGGTAAAGAACGAATTCACGCTCTTTCATTCCATAGTGGGGAATGGTTAACCGCTCGGAGTCGATCACCTCATTGCCGTAAAGAAGGAGGTCGAGATCTAGGGTTCTTGGTCCCCAGCGCTCTTCTTTACGGACACGCCCTTGTTCCAGTTCAATCGCTTGGGTGCAATCGAGCAGTTGCAAAGGCGTTAATTCGGTTTGGATTTCAGCCACGGCGTTAATGTAGTCGGGCTGATTTTGTGGCCCCATCGGTGTGCTGCTGTAAAGCTGAGATACCGCGACCAGCTCACTGTTTGGTAAGCTTTTCAAGGCCGCAATAGCACGATTGGCTTGGGCAATGGGATCGGCAAGATTACTGCCGATCGCGATATATGCACGAATCATAACTGCGGTTTGTCCTTTTTCTTGCGGAAAGAGGATTTGCGCTTACGGCTTGGTTTAGAGCCGGGTTTGCCATCGAGATCGGAGGCCATCGCGACGCGCATTTCGCGCCCTGCGTTTTGGAATGTTGCCCACCATTTGGCCAGTTTCTCGGTTTCTCCGCCTTCGATCTCACCACGCATTTCGAGGAAATCAAAGCCGGCACGGAACTTATTCAGCTCCATCAAACGGAAAGCGCGTTTACCGTTACGCCTTGGCATGCGCAGTTGCAATTGCCAAATCTCACGGATGGTGGCGGTATGGCGACGCGGGATGGCGATAGAGCGCACTTGCTCATCCAAAATCAGATTGCTGGCTTCCATGACGGCGTCGTAGTGGCACAAGTTGTGCGCTTCCATCAGTTTGTCTGCGAGCGCCAGCATCGGATACCACAGCATAGCGGCGAACATGTAGGCAGGGTTGATGCGCTTGCCTTCGTCGATGCGCATGTCGGTGGAGTCTAATACCAGATCCAGCATCTGCTCAGTCGGCGAAACGTAATCTTCGGTGAAATGGGCGGCAATGGCTGGGAAAAGCTGCTGAAATAGGTTGTACTCGCGCAGTAGGTGGTAGGTTTCCAACCCGCATCCCGCTTGCAGTAACTTGAGTGACTCTTCATAGAGACGTGCCGCAGGAATGTCGCGTAGCAAAGGCGCCATCTCTTCAATTGGAGCGGCGGTGTCTTCTTCGATGTCAAAATCGAGTTTGGCCGCAAAGCGAATCGCGCGCAACATGCGGACCGGATCTTCGCGATAACGGGTTTGCGGATCGCCAATCAGACGGATCAAGCGGTCTTCAAGATCTTCCGCGCCGCCGGCATAATCATGAATCGAATAGTCGGCGATGTTGTAATACATGGCGTTGATGGTGAAGTCACGGCGTTCTGCGTCTTCATCAATGGTGCCATACACGTTATCGCGCAGCAGCATGCCTTGTTTGGATTGCTGCGAGACTGGCGAATCGGCGTCTTGATGGTGACCACGGAAAGTCGCCACTTCGATAATGTCGCGACCAAACATAATGTGCGCCAGACGAAAGCGGCGGCCAATTAAACGGCAGTTGCGAAACAGATGTTTAAGTTGCTCTGGCGTTGCATTGGTCGCAATATCGAAATCTTTCGGTATTTGGCCGAGTAGTAGATCTCGCACGCCTCCACCCACTAAATAAGCGTCAAAGCCGGCGCCATGAAGTCGGTATAGCACTTTCAACGCATTGTCGCTGATCTGCTTGCGTGAAATATTGTGCTCTTGACGAGTAATCACATTTAAAGCGAGTTCCGGGCAAGAGCTGGGACTGCAAGGTGTATTTTCGTTTTTATTCATGTGCATTTGGCAAAAGAGGCCGTTAACCCCTTTGCATTGGTTAGGTTTTACGCCAATTTGGCTTGATTTTGGCGCTTATAATAGCTCACACAGTACCGTTTGAGAATCGTGCAGTGATCTTCAATGTGTCGGGTAGCTGTGTCAGTTGCCAGTTTTCTACTCCCCAGCGAAGAATTTCGTCAATGCTGGCGTATTCTAGCTGTTCATCCCACTTGAAGCCGAGGAACGTCATCGCTTCCAGAATCAGGGCCGCTGGGTTTTGCAAATCGATCCCCTTGGCGTGATTTTGTTTGGAGAGCTTATTGCCACTGTGATCGGTGGCCAGCGGTAAGTGCAGATAGCGCACCGGCGGCTGGCCAAGCATTTGGTACAAGCTGATCTGTCTGCCGGTTGGCTCGATGAGATCTGCGCCGCGCACCACTTCCGTCACGCCTTGGTCAATGTCGTCCAGTACAACAGCAAGATTGTAAGCAAACAAGCCATCTCGGCGTTTGATAATAAAATCTTCATCCACCAGTGCAGCGGGAATGGAGATTTTACCGTGTTTTAAATCGACAAAAGCGCTCACAGGGTGCGTCATTTTCAACCGAATCGCCCCTTGGCTATGGCCCGAGTTGCGACATGTGCCTGGATAGTAGCCGCCATCTTCTTTGATCTGTTTGCGCGTACACTGGCAGTAGTATGCTTGACCTGAAGCGAGCCAGTGAGCAATTTGTGCTTGATAGAGCGCATGACGCTGACTTTGGTACACCACCTCACCATCCCAGTAAAGATGGTAGGTTTGCAGTGTTTTTAAAATAAGATCTGCTGCCCCGGGCATTTCTCGGGGTGGATCGAGATCTTCAATGCGTACCAGCCATTTACCATGGTGCGATTTGGCTTGGAAATAGCTGCCAAGAGCGGCGATCAGCGAGCCAAAATGGAGCGGACCGGAAGGAGAGGGAGCGAAACGACCGATGTAACTCATAGTTCTTGATCTCAAAACAAAAAGGGAGCATGTGCTCCCTTTACGATCGGATATCAGGTGACTTAACCCTGCATCTGCTTTTCTTTGATCTCTGCAAGGGTTTTACAGTCGATACACAAATCGGCAGTTGGGCGCGCTTCAAGGCGACGAATGCCGATCTCAACACCGCAAGATTCACAGAAACCGAAGTCATCTTCGTTGATCTTGTCTAACGTTTTCTCAATCTTCTTGATCAAGCGACGTTCACGGTCACGGTTGCGAAGCTCTAAGCTGAACTCTTCTTCTTGTGAAGCGCGGTCGACTGGATCGGGGAAATTCGCTGCCTCGTCCTGCATATGGTGCACAGTACGATCGACTTCTTCCCTGAGCTGGTTACGCCAAGCTTCTAAAATCTTTCTAAAGTGAATCACTTGGTCTGGTGACATGTACTCTTCACCAGGCTTTTCCTGATACGGCTCCACACCGGCAATGGCTAGGATGCCTAGCGCTTTTTTCTTCGATTCTGGCATACAGCATCTCCTACTTATACCTATCAACTGCTAAGCAGCTAATTTTAGGCGGGTATCTATAGCAGAAAGAGGCGGTGCTGGCAAACTATCAATCGTAAACTTGATGTCAATGTGAACATCACATCATTTTTCTATCTGTCGAGAAACTCGATAGCAGAATTGAGTCTGATTTCTGTATTGCTGATCTCTGCTTTATAACAGAGGATTTCAACTCCGGCTTTTTGTGCTTGTTTGAGTAATTGGGAATATTTGGCGTCTATATGGAGCGCCGCCGAAACTTTTTCAATACCTGAATGTAAAACAGCAAACAAAAGTATGGCTCGGTTTCCATTTTGTGCCATTTCTGTGAGTTCCCGCAGATGTTTTTGCCCACGAGTTGTCACTGCGTCAGGGAAATAGCCTTGCCCTGGCTCGCTCGGTTCGAGCAGCGTGACGCTTTTGACCTCTATATAACACGTTGCTTTGTCGCGTGTGCTGAGCAGGATATCAATTCGACTGTTTTCACTGCCGTACTTCACTTCGGTTTGCAGTCGGTCATAGTTTTGCAGCTCAGCGATCCAGCCGTTTTCAATCGCTTCGACGGCCAGTTGATTGGCTCTGGCGGTATTGACGCAAATCCGCTCACCGTGTGCGGTTTCAGTCAACTCCCAGCTGTGTGGGTATTTGCGTTTCGGGTTGTCTGAGGTTGAGTACCAAATGGTATCGCCAGCGGTCGCACAGCCCGTCATCGCGCCCGTGTTGGCACAGTGAATGGTGCCGGTGCTGCCGTCTTGATAGGTCACATCAGCGAGAAAACGTTTATAGCGCTTTTGTAAAGTAGCGGCTTGTAACTTGGGTTGGAATTGCATTTGCGTATTTAGACAGGCTGGTTTTTATGTACAATGTGGCCGCCATTTAAGCATAAGGATCCTCCATTGTCACAATTGCCCATCCAAGCCGTGATGCCAGAACTGCTCGCGGCGGTTGCTCAACACAGTCAGCTCATCCTCAAAGCAGCCCCCGGTGCAGGTAAATCCACCTATTTCCCGTTGCAACTGCTGCTAAACCGGGCCGTGATCGGCAAGATCATTATGCTTGAACCTCGCCGTTTGGCGGCGCGCAATATTGCCAGTTATCTGGCCAAGCAGCTGGGTGAAGCGGTCGGGCAGCGAGTTGGCTATCGGGTACGTGGCGAGAGTAAAGTCAGCGCGGCCACGCAACTGGAGATAGTGACGGAAGGGGTGATGACGCGGATGATTCAATCCGACCCTGAACTCTCGGGCGTGGATATGCTGATCTTTGACGAATTCCATGAGCGCAGCATCCACGCCGATACGGCATTGGCGCTCGCCTTGGAAGTGCAAGAGGCGCTGCGCGACGATCTCAAGCTGGTGGTGATGTCGGCCACGCTCGATCACGATGCGCTGCAAAATTTACTGCCTGATGCCCCCTTCATTCAATCGCAAGGGCGCGCTTTTGAGGTTGAGATTCGCTATCAGCCGCTGGGGGCCAATGATTATTTACCCCTAGCGATGAGCAAAACCATCGAACAGCTACTCGCCCAGCAATCTGGCTCTATACTGGCGTTTTTGCCCGGAGTCAGTGCCATTAAGCAAGTGGCAGAGCGCCTTGCTCACCTGAGCGAACCGGTGCAAATCTGCCCTTTATATGGTCAGTTGCCATTTGATGAGCAGCAAAAGGCGATACAAGCCCCCAAGCCTGGTGAGCGCAAAGTGGTGCTGGCGACCAATATCGCTGAAACCTCGCTCACGATTGAAGGGATTCGCTTAGTGGTCGACAGTGGCCTTGAGCGCGTGGCCCGATTTGATGTCAAAACCGGGCTGACACGTCTTGAGCAAGTACGCATCGCGCAATCCTCAGCCATTCAACGTGCAGGCCGCGCTGGACGAATCGAAGAGGGCATCTGCGTGCGTCTTTATTCGCTAAGCCAGTTTCAGCAAATGCCCGCCGTCCCCGTGGCGGAAATTATGCAGTCGGATCTCTCTGCTTTAATGATGGAACTGGCGCAGTGGGGCGTTAGTGAGCCGAAGGCGCTGAGGCTGCTGGACATTCCGCCCGCAGCATCAATAGCACAAGCGAAAAACTTGTTGACGCAGCTCGGATTGGTGAAAGGCCATCAACTGACTGCGCAAGGTGCTTTGGCACAGAAACTCGGGTTAGCGCCGCGTTTAGCCGCTATGCTGATTGCTTGTGCAAAGCAAAGCCACGCACTGCTGCAAAGTGCGATTGCCGCCGCTGCGCTTTTGGAAGAGCCGGAGAAAAACGGTACTCATCTTGGTCACAGTTTGCATCGCTGGCAAAGTGGAAAACATGCGAAAAAAAATCAGTTGAGCAAACGCGCTGCGACTCTCGCCAGTAAGTTATCCACCACTTTTGCGCTGAGTGAGGTCGAAGAACCTTTGCTGGCGGTTGCGATGAGTTTTGCCTATCCAGATCGAGTCGCGCAGCGACGACATAAGCAAAATGGGCGCTACGTACTGGCAAATGGCCACGGCGGCGAACTGCGAGAAGACGATCCGTTGGGTGACAGCGACTATCTGGTCGCGGCTGAGCTGCTGCGCAGTGGTGGCAATGCCAGCCAGATCCAACAGGCGGCGCCACTCTGCTTACCGCTGCTTGAACAGTACCACCCAGCGCTGTTGCAAGCCTCTGAGCAGGTCGATTGGGATGAAAACAAAGGGCGCTTAGTGGCGGAAAAGCAGACGCGCATCGGCGAGCTGATTGTGGCGCGTGAGGTACTGCCCCAGCCGGGCAGGGAAAAAATGACACAGGCTTTACTCAGCTATGTACGCCGCAAAGGGCTGGATAGTTTAGACTGGACGCCCAAAGCCCAAACCTTGTTGCAACGCATTCGCTGCGCCATTGAATGGCTACCTGAGCAAACGTGGCCTGCCATGGATGACGCCAGTCTGCTGAATGATTTGCCAAGCTGGCTGGCGCCCTACATGAATCATCTCACGTCAGTGAAAGATCTGGGCAAAATTGCGCTCTGTGAGGCGCTCAATGCGCGTTTGGGCTGGCCGCTCAACCAGCAGTTGGACACCTGGTTGCCGCAGGAATATTTATTACCCACTGGTACGCGTCAGACGATCCGCTACCAAGAAGGCGCTTGCCCGGTACTCTCAGTGCGCATGCAAGAGATGTTTGGCGAGAGCACTTCGCCAACCGTAGCGCAAGGGCGGATAAAATTAACCCTTGAGCTACTCTCTCCAGCGCGTCGTCCTTTGCAGGTGACGCAAGATTTGGCTGGCTTTTGGGCTGGTGCCTACAAAGAAGTGCAAAAAGAGATGAAAGGGCGGTATCCCAAACACGTATGGCCGGATGACCCTGCCAACCATATCGCCACGACGAAAACCAAAAGACAGTTAAACTCATGAGTAAAGCAGTAAAAGGCACTGACAACGCGAAGAAAAAAGCGCCGCAAAAAAGCAAGCGCAGTGGTACGCCTCGCCGTCCAGCCTCAGGGCAAACACCGAAACGCCGTTGGCTACGTATGTTGTGGTCGTTTAGTTGGAAATGCGCCGTGGCGCTGATGGCGCTGCTGGTGTTTATCGGCATTTATCTTGATAGCGTGGTTAAACAGCGTTTTGAAGGGCAGTTGTTTGATCTCCCAACCGTGGTATACGCGCGCATCTTAACGCTTTCGCCCGGCGATGCCTTTTCCCGTCAGGAGTTGCAAAACGAGCTGGACGTACTCAACTACCGCAAAGTTAGCCAACCCAAGTTCCCGGGAGAGTACGCCGCCTCAAGCAGTAAAATTGAATTGATTCGCCGTCCGTTCGAATTTGCCGATGGCCCTGAGCCGGATCGCCACGTGATGCTGCATTTTGACTCAGGCACGCTCAATCGCATTCAATCGCTCGAATCGAAAGGCGAACTGGGGTATCTGCGTTTAGAGCCGAAGATGCTGGGAATGTTGGAAAAAGACAGTGAAGAGCAAAGGCTCTTTCTGCGCCGCGAGCAATTTCCGGAAATCATCGTCGATGCCCTGCTTGTGACCGAAGATCGCCACTTTTATCAGCACGATGGCGTTTCACCGCTGGCAATAGCGCGCGCCATGTTGGTCAATATCAAAGCGGGCAGAACCGTGCAAGGCGGCAGTACCTTGACTCAGCAACTGGCGAAAAACCTGTTTTTAACTCAAGATCGCACCTTGTGGCGCAAACTGCGTGAAGCGTATATCGCGTTAATTCTCGACTATCGCTACAGCAAAGATCGCCTCTTAGAAGCCTATCTCAATGAAGTGTATTTAGGACAAAGTGGCAGTCAAGCGATCCACGGTTTTGCTTTGGCGTCGCGTTACTACTTTGGTCAGCCGATCCAAGAACTGCGTATCGACCAACTAGCGATGCTGGTCGGTATGGTCAAAGGGCCTTCTTACTACAACCCAGTGCGCTTTCCAGAGCGGACGCAAGAGCGTCGCGATTTGGTTCTGCGTCTGATGATGCAGCAAGGGCTGCTCAGTGCCCAGGCTTACGAACAAGCGGCCAGCCGCCCGCTGGATATTCAGCAGACGCCTCGTATCGCCAGCCGGCAGCCCGCGTATTTTCAGCAGTTGTCAATGGAACTGAAACAGAAAGTGGGCGAGGCTTTTCGTGGTGAGATCGGTCTGCGCGTGTTTACTTCGCTCGATCCCGTGTCACAAGAGAAACTTGAACTCGCCATTGGTGTGAAAATGCCCGATCTGGAAAAAGTGTCGGGAGAGGCGCTTGAAGCAGCGGCGGTGGCGGTCGATCGGCATAGCGGTGAAATTCGTGCCATGGTCGGTGGCAAACGTACAGGCTACGATGGCTTTAACCGAGCAATCAACGCCAGCCGTCCGATTGGCTCTTTAGTCAAACCGGCGGTCTATCTCACTGCGCTGTCTCAGCCTGAGAAATATAACTTGGCGACCACGCTGCAAGACACGCCGCTCAGTTTGCAGGGCAGTAAAGGCTCGGTGTGGGAGCCGCGCAATTTTGATCGTCAGTTTCGTGGCGATGTGCCGCTCTATTTAGCGCTGGCGAAATCACTTAATGTGCCGACCGTGCGACTTGGCATGCAACTGGGGATTGAAAATGTCTCGCAAACGCTAGAGAAACTGGGCGTCAAGCGTGATGAAATTCGCCCGGTGCCTTCGATGTTTTTGGGCGCATTTTCGCTCACGCCGATTGAAGTGGCGCAGATGTACCAAACCTTGACCAACTCCGGTCGCAAAGCGCCGCTCACGGCATTGCGCTCCGTGGTCGATCTCGATGGCAACGTGCTGTACCAATCACTGCCGAAATCTTCTCTTGCGGTCGATGAACAGGCGGCATGGCTGACCACCTATGCGATGAAACAAGGGGTCGCTCAGGGAACTGGCCGCTATCTGCAAAATCAGTTTGCTTGGGCGGCACTGGCGGGGAAAACGGGCACCAGTAACGATAGCCGCGACAGTTGGTTTGTCGGTGTCGACGGGCGTGAAGTCACCACCATCTGGTTGGGGCGTGATGACAACAAACCGACCAAGCTGACGGGTTCTAGCGGCGCGCTACGCGTCTATGCGGAATATTTGAAGCTGCGCATTCCTGAAAAACTGTCGCTGCCTTGGCCAACGCAGATCACCACCATGGGGTACAAACAGCAGCCCGCTGGGGCATTGGTGCTCGATTGTGCAGAAAAAACCTTTACCTTGCCTGTATGGGATAAAGATGAGTCGCTGAAGCGTCAATGTGAGCAATCGGGCAATTGGTTGAATAAATTACTGAATTGGTGATTGTTCGCGCTGTCAATCCGTTGTAAAACGGATGTTATTGCGAAAAAAGGAGCAGCAAACAGTGAATAAATGGAAATCCGCTCGTCAGACTCTTGCTGTTTGGTTGCTCTTTCCTCTTAGTTTTGTTCTCTCATCTTTGGCTTCGGCCGACAGCGAATCGCCCATTAAAGAGGTTAAACGACCCAAAATCGCTGTGGTTTTAGCTGGCGGCGGGGCAAAAGGTGCGGCGCACATCGGTGTACTCAAAGCGCTTGAAGAGATGCACATCCCAGTTGATTATCTCACCGGCACCAGTATGGGTGCCTATGTTGGCGGCTTGTATGCCACGGGGATGAGCGCGGATGAAATTGAAAGTTTTAT
This sequence comes from Vibrio sp. S234-5, assembly GCF_000960595.1. NCBI lineage: Bacteria > Pseudomonadati > Pseudomonadota > Gammaproteobacteria > Vibrionales > Vibrionaceae > Vibrio > Vibrio sp. S234-5. The sequence continues at coordinate 174,581 of NZ_JZAM01000237.1, read as the reverse complement.
CTACACCGTCGATTGGAATAGCGGCTATCGCGATCGGGTAGAGCGCAGTCAGCGCCGTGTGCGTGACAAAGAATCCGAAGACCGCTACCAACTGCGGACCGACCTTGGCTTACGTTTTGGTGAAGTGCGCACGCCACGTGGGTTTGTCCAAGGGCAAAACATGCTGCGAATTCTGCGCGAAACCACCGGTAACCTTAATGAATTCAACTCCTTTGATGAGTTGGCCATCCCGTACCGCTCGGTAGCGACCGATATTGTTGAACTCAAAGAGGTGGTGATCGACAAAGGACAGTTGGTCGATGCCATGATGGCGAGTATGTCGGTACCCGGCGCTTTGCCTCCCTATGAGCTGGATGGTCATATGCTGGTGGATGGCGGCGTGATCAATAATATGCCCGTCGATGTTGCCCGCGCGATGGGAGCGGACATTGTCATCGCGGTAGACATCAGTACCGACTACAAAAGCCGTGAAGATTTCACCACCTTTTTGGTTGTCGCCGATCAGCTGTCGAACTATCTGGTGCGGCGCAGTACCCAGCGTCAAGCCGCCAGCCTGACGGAGCAGGATATCTATCTGCGCCCGCAAGTGGGCAAAATGGAAACCACTGAGTTTGACAAAATGCCTGAAGCCTACCAAGCGGGTTACAATGCCACTTACAGTTTAAAGGAGGTGCTTAAGTCATTGGCACTCTCCAACGCTGACTATCAAGGTTATGTGGAGCAAAAGCAGCGGGCGCGTCGTAAGTTGGTTTACGGTGATCAGATGCCAATCGAGGAGATTGTTCTGCTCAACAACACGCATTACAGCGACCGATTACTCAGTAATCGCCTCGATCTGAAAACTGGTCAGGTGTTGAAGACGCAAGAGGTGGAAGCCGCAGTCGAAAATCTTTACGCATTAGATCGTTTTGAGCTGGTCTCTTACCATTATCAAGAGCGCGAGGGCGTTAACCAACTGGTGATGGACGTTAAAGAGAAATCTTGGGGCCCGAATTACGTCAACTTCCGTTTTTTCCTCGAAGATGATTTCACCACTGAGAGCCAATACGGGGTAGGGCTTTCAACCAACTTTACCAATCTCAATTCGCAAGGGGCTGAGCTGACCATCAATTTGGAAATGGGAACGGATAAACTGGCGGAGGCTGAGCTCTACACGCCAATTCGCGCTAGCCAAGACATTTTTTCCACCGCCAAGCTGGGTTACACCAGCGATAAGAGAAATGTTCCAGTCACTGAGTTCGATGAGCCGAGCTTAAGTGCCGCTTACGATTTCCTCCCTTTTACTTACAGCCAATTTACCACTGAGTTAGCCATCGGTTTTCAACCTGAGTTGTGGCAGGAGTTCAAGCTCGGAGGCCGGTTTAATAAAGGGGATATTGAAGTCACAACATTAGGTTCGGCAGGTAGCGCGAACTTTCAGCGCTTAGGGGCGTTTGCCCAGTATCGTTTAGACACACTGGATGACTACTCTCTGCCAACCTCGGGATGGTACTTAGATCTTGAATATCTGGTGTCTCATGATAAAAGCCCGGAAATGTTTGAGTCGGAGTTCACTGGTAAATCATCCAGCGACACTGTGTATGAACTGTCGCTGCTAGGTAAGGTAGCGCAGAGTTATCAGCGTCATACTTTGGTCGCAAGCGCCGAATATGAGATTGTCGAAAGCAAAAATGACTACACACCGCTGGATCCGAAAAGTATTGGCGGCTTCTTGAATCTGTCGGGTATTCCGCGTAATAGCTTGATTGGTCAGAACAAGTTTTTTACCAGCTTGATTTATCGTTATCGCTGGTTTGACAATGATTTTGGTTTATTTGAAGCGCCTGTCTACCTCGGCGCGTCGCTGGAATATGGTGGCGTCTGGTCGGATACCACACTCAAACTTAATGAGGCACCACTGTACAATGCCGCATCGATTTTTGCAGGGATCGATTCGCCGATAGGTCCAATTGTGCTTGCTTATGCAAGGACTGAAGAGCAACTGGATGCTGTCTATTTTATCATCGGTACGTCGTATCGTTGATCAGCCATCTGCGAAAACAGGGCAAATAAATAGTTAAAAATTATGGGACTTTAGTCTTAACTTGCTATGTTGGTCAAAGTGAGGAGATTTTAATTTCTCGTTAAATTTGCTATTCTGCTGCCCACAGTTTGGCCTCTGCGGCGCTGTTTCTCAATCAGAATTGAATGAAAACATGGGCAATAGGGAGCCAAGTTTCCATGGATGTTCACTCCTTTACTTTGGACAAATAGTATTAATAAAGGAGGAACCGCAATGAGAGGAAAAAGTCGTGCTTGAAGCCTACCGTAAACACGTCGAAGAGCGTGCCGCAGAAGGAGTTGTTCCTAAACCTCTGGACGCAGAACAAGTTGCCGGACTTGTTGAACTTCTAAAAAATCCCCCACAAGGTGAGGAAGAATGTCTTCTCGACCTGCTGGAAAACCGCATCCCACCCGGTGTTGACGAAGCGGCTTATGTGAAAGCCGGTTTCCTTGCGGCCATTACTCGTGGTGAAGCGAGTTCTCCTCTGGTGAGCCGTGAGCACGCTGCGAAGCTTCTCGGCACCATGCAAGGTGGTTACAACATCGAGCCGCTAGTGGCGCTGCTTGATGACGAGGCGCTGGCGCCAATCGCGGTTGAAGCGCTGTCTCATACACTGTTGATGTTTGACGTGTTCTACGACGTTGAAGAAAAAGCTAAAGCGGGTAACCAATACGCACAGCAAGTGCTGCAATCTTGGGCCGATGCAGAGTGGTTCCTATCTAAGCCACAATTGGCAGAGAAAGTGACCCTTACCGTCTTTAAAGTCACTGGTGAAACCAACACCGATGACCTATCACCAGCACCAGATGCGTGGTCTCGCCCTGATATTCCAGTGCACGCGTTAGCGATGCTGAAAAACGAACGTGATGGCATTGTGCCAGATCAGCCAGGCAGCATCGGTCCAATCAAGCAAATCGAAGCACTGAAAGAACAAGGCCATCAATTGGTTTATGTTGGTGATGTTGTGGGGACCGGTTCATCGCGTAAATCGGCAACCAACTCCGTGCTTTGGTTTATGGGTGATGACATTCCTTACGTACCCAACAAACGCGCTGGCGGATATGTGTTGGGTGGCAAAATCGCTCCTATCTTCTTCAACACCATGGAAGATGCTGGCGCACTGCCAATTGAAGTGGATGTCTCCAAGCTCAACATGGGCGATGTGATCGATGTCTACCCATATCAAGGTAAAGTGACCAACCATGCAACAGGTGATGTTCTCGCTGAATTCTCACTAAAAACCGATGTACTGGTTGATGAAGTACGCGCTGGTGGCCGTATTCCGCTAATCATTGGTCGTGGTTTGACTGAGAAAGCGCGTCAATCTCTAGGTCTCGCGCCTTCAGATGTGTTCCGCAAACCCGCAGACGTTGCCGATTCGGGTAAAGGCTACACGCTTGCTCAGAAGATGGTCGGTAAAGCATGTGGCGTGACAGGCATTCGCCCTGGGACTTACTGTGAACCTAAAATGACCACAGTGGGTTCGCAAGACACTACTGGCCCAATGACGCGTGATGAGCTCAAAGACTTGGCGTGTCTTGGCTTCTCGGCAGACCTTGTGATGCAGTCTTTCTGTCACACCTCAGCGTATCCAAAACCTGTCGACGTGAATACGCACCACACCTTGCCTGATTTCATCATGAACCGTGGCGGTGTGTCACTGCGCCCTGGCGATGGTGTTATTCACTCTTGGTTAAACCGCATGCTACTGCCTGATACTGTAGGTACCGGTGGTGACTCGCATACTCGTTTCCCATTGGGCATTTCATTCCCTGCAGGCTCTGGTCTTGTGGCGTTTGCCGCAGCGACCGGTGTGATGCCACTGGATATGCCAGAGTCTATCTTGGTGCGCTTTAAAGGCGAAATGCAGCCAGGTATCACACTGCGTGATTTGGTCCATGCAATTCCTTACTACGGCATCAAGCAAGGCCTGCTGACCGTAGAAAAAGCGGGTAAGATCAACGAGTTCTCTGGTCGTATTCTAGAGATCGAAGGGGTTGAACATCTGACGGTGGAACAAGCATTTGAACTGTCTGATGCGTCAGCTGAGCGCTCTGCAGCAGGCTGTACGGTGAAACTGTCTCAAGCGTCGATCGAAGAATATCTCAACTCGAACATCGTGATGTTGAAGTGGATGATTTCAGAAGGTTACGGCGACCGCCGTACCATCGAGCGCCGCATCGTTGCGATGCAAGAGTGGTTAGCAAGCCCAGAATTGATGTCAGCAGACAGCGATGCAGAATACGCTCACGTGATTGAAATCGACTTAGCAGAGATCAAAGAGCCAATTCTTTGTGCGCCAAACGATCCGGATGATGCTCGTTTACTCTCTGATGTTCAAGGCACGCAAATCGACGAAGTGTTCATCGGTTCGTGTATGACCAACATTGGCCACTTCCGCGCTGCGGGCAAGTTGCTAGAGAAGTTCAAAGGCCAACTGGATACGCGTCTGTGGATTGCACCACCTACCAAGATGGATCGTGACCAACTGACTGAAGAAGGTTACTACGGTATTTACGGTCGTGCTGGGGTGCGTATTGAAACGCCGGGATGTTCTCTATGTATGGGCAACCAAGCCCGCGTAGCAGACAAAGCGACGGTGATGTCAACGTCGACACGTAACTTCCCGAACCGTTTAGGTACGGGTGCGAACGTGTATCTATCCTCAGCAGAATTGGCTGCGGTCGGCGCGATTCTTGGCCGTATCCCAACGGTGGAAGAGTACATGGAGTACGCGAAGCAGTTGGATGCAACGGCGGCAGATACCTACCGTTACCTCAACTTCCACCTGATGGGGCAGTACACCAAAAAAGCCGACACGGTGATTTTCCAACAGCCGGCTTAAGTGTCACTGATAAAAAAACCGCTGAATCTTCAGCGGTTTTTTTTACGTTAAGCAAAGTTCAACGGCGCGACATACAAAAAGCAGCGGCAACGTTTCTGGCCGTCAGCTCTACGTTTTCCGCCGCTTCTGCCAGCGCGGTAGGTAAATCGACTGGGCTATTGACCACGGCAAAAACGGCATCGAGGCCATGTTCATGCACCACACCGCAATCGGCCGAGAGACACCCCGCGATGCCAATAACCGGTAAGCCGTGCTTCTTCGCCGTGCGAGCGACTCCGATTGGCGTTTTGCCGTGAATGGTTTGATTGTCAATACGGCCTTCTCCGGTGATCACCAGATCCGCATCAGTAACGATCTCATCTAAGCGAACCGCATCCATCACAATCTCAATACCCGGGCGAAGATCTGCGTCGAGCAAGCCTAGCAGCGCCGCACCCATGCCACCGGCTGCACCTGCGCCCGCCATATCGCGAACATCCTTGCCCAATTGCTGTTTGATGATCGCAGCGTAGTGTGCCAAGTTTTCATCCAAGATCGTAACCATCTCAGGGGTTGCGCCTTTTTGCGGGCCAAATACTGCAGACGCGCCTTTTTCGCCGCACAGTGGGTTATCAACATCGCACGCCACTTCTATGTGAACCTCAGCTAAACGCGGATCGAGATCGCTGCAATCGATTGTCGCCAATCTAGCCAGTTCACCACCACCATAGCCAAGCGCTTTCCCTTGAGCATCAAGCAGTTTGGTGCCCAGCGCTTGCGCCATGCCGATGCCACCATCGTTGGTCGCGCTGCCGCCGATGCCAACAATAATGTGTTCTACACCGTGATCGAGTGCGGCTTTGATCAGCTCTCCCGTACCATAGCTGGTGGTGATGAGCGGGTTGCGTTGCTCAGGCGTAACAAGATGAAGGCCAGAAGCCGCCGCCATCTCAATCACCGCAGTCTTTCCCTCACCGAGTAAGCCGAAAAAGCCACCAACAGGGTGACCAAGTGGGCCGATTACTGTGTGCTTGATGATGGTGCCGCCAGTGGCATCAACCAAGGATTGCACGGTGCCTTCACCACCATCGGCCATGGGCAGTTTGATGTATTGGGCATCGGGTAAGACTTGCTGAAACCCTTTTTCAATCGCGATGGCGACCTGCATTGCCGTTAAGCTTTCTTTGTAGGAGTCCGGCGCAATGACGATTTTCAGCGTATTTTTTACCCTCTGCTGAAGGGGCGGATGGTTTTGCTTCATCTTGGCAGTGGCGTCTTGTGGGCAATTTCCCGATAATATCACCCGAGATCGTCATCAATAGAGAAAAAGATGGATTACGAATTTAAGAAAAACGTGCTGGATGGTAGCTACTACTGCCATTGTTCAATGGGTCATGAAATCCTCGGCCGCTGGGTGCAAGAGGAGATGGGGAAAGATCAGGCTAAAGTTCGAGAGGTACTGGCTTTGCTTGATCAAGCCCGAGTCAACAGCGCGAAAGAGTGGAGCAGAACAGGCCCTGAGATCAGTTTGCTCATCTGCGGTGATGAAGTGACCATTCAAGACAACGCTTTGCTGATGGCGTACGACGACGAAGAGAGCGAGTTTGAGTTGTATGAGAGCGAAAGTATCGCCTGTTGCGGCTTAGAAGATTTTGAACAACTAATGCTGCAATGGCTGGAATTTATTCAACGCTAACCTTTTCGGTGCTCTATCTCTGTATCTGAGGTAGAGCGCCTTTTCTCTTCTTTTCCGGTTTTTTCCTCCCCGCTCGTTGTTAGCAGCTATTGCTCTCCTTCGCTGCGAACAGTACAGCAAACGTAAATAATGTAAATTAAATACAAGTGATAGTGATTATCATATAGCTTTTGACCAATTATGTTTGTTGCTCGCCGATTATGTTTTATAAACACCGCGCTTTTCAGCTGTGGGCTCGCCGCCTGCACATCTACGTTTCCATGGCCTTGCTTGGCTTGATGCTGTTTTTTGCGCTGACGGGCATTACCTTGAATCGCCCAGATTTGTTCGTTTCCAGCCAACCTCAATCTTCTTCTGTTCAGTTGAGCATTCCACAGGAACTGCTGTTTCAAAATGGCAAAGTGGCCGTCGATAAACGCACCTTAGCGCAATTTCTGACCGAGCAGACGTTTATTCCGGGCGCGATGTCGGATCTGGATATCTATAGCCGATACGAAGGTGAAACGCTTAAACAGGGCGAGGTGAGTGCCAGCTTTAATGCGCCCGGTTACAGCGCGGCGCTGTTTATCGATTTGGTGAGCGCGCAGGCAGAGCTTGACGTCACCGACTATGGCTGGGTTGCACGTTTGAACGATCTGCACAAAGGCCGTCACAGCGGTGAAGCTTGGAAGTGGTTGATCGATGCGTCGGCGCTGCTGATGTTGGTGTTTATCCTCTCTGGCGTGGCGCTGCTGCTCCCGAAAAAAAGCACCTTGAGCTACGCACTGCGCTGGTGCTCGGCTGGGTTGCTATTGACGGTCGCTGTTTACCTTTGGCTGGTGCCATAACGCACTCAAATAATGCAATAGGAAAAATATGAAAGGATTAATCAAGCAAGGCTGCGCCTTGTTTCTGCTGGCGGCGTTTTGCTCACCACTACAGGCCAAAACTCTTGGCACGTTGGAGATTGAGTTTAGCTTGCCGAAAATCGAGGGTGGCATGTACGCCAGACCTTATGTCGCGGTGTGGATTGAAGACGACCAAGGCCAGCCAGTGCGCACCGTCGCGCTATGGCAAAAAGACGATACCTGGCTGAAAGACTTGCGTCAGTGGTGGCGAAAAGTGGGCCGCTACGATCGTGATCTGGTGGATGCCATCACTTCAGCCACTCGACCAGCAGGGCAATATCGCCTGCAATGGGACGGCAAAGATCAGCAAGGCAACGAGCTTGCGCACGGCCAGTATCATTTCTTTGCCGAAGTGGTGCGCGAACATGGCGGGCGAGATGTGATTCGCCAGCCGATGAACCTAAGCCAAGCGCCAGTCAACTATCAACTTGATGCGACGCATGAAACGGGCCAAGTTCGGCTCTCTTACCAGCCTTAAGCCGCAACCAGCGGCTCGTGAGCAACCATTCATCAATAGGAAAGGATTATGTTTAACCGTAAATTTTCGACCGGTTTACTACTACTTGCTGCGCTGACCTCTGGCGCGGCTTCGGCTCATCCTCGCTGGCTGCTGCCGAGCGAGTTCAGCATCTCTTCACAAGAGGGCGACTGGATCACCACCGATGCGACGGCTTCGCATGGCACGTTTGTGTTTGACAAGCCGCTGAGTGTGGATTCCGGCTACGTGCTCACCCCCTCTGGCAAGCGTGAACGTTTTGCCTTTAGCGCCAAATTTAAGCGTAAATCCAGCTTTGATTTTTTCTTTAGCGAAGCCGGTACACACAAGCTGGCGCTGACGGGCGAACCGATGTACTTCACCAGTTACACCATCGGCAAACGTGAAACCGCGCGCCGCATTCGTGCCAGTAAAGCTGACCGCGCCGCGCAGTTACCTGAAGGGGCAGAAAATGTCAAAAGTACCTTGATGTTTAATCGCACCGAAGCGTATGTGACGGTCAATCAGCCTTCAACGCAAGTGTTCGCCTTGGAGAATCGCTATCTAGAACTGGTGCCTGTGACTCACCCGGCTGACATGATTGAAGGCGAGCCAATCGAGATGCAATTCTTCTTCAATGGTCAACCACAAGCTGGGGTGGAAGCGGAAATTCGTCAAGACGGCACTTTATACCGTAACCAGCAAGAAGCGGTGATGCTGCGCAGCGATCAAGACGGAAAAGTGCGTTTTACCCCAAGCAAAGCGGGGCGTTATCTGCTGATTGCTGGACACACCAGCCCACTGAGCAATGATGCCATGGCCGATGAAGCGCGCTCTAGCATTCATCTGACCTTTGAAGTGGTGTTGAAGTGATGCGTGTTGGCTTCACGTTCGCCACGGCAATGTTCAGTGCCAGCGCATTAGCGCACTTTCCTCTGATGGAGTGCAGCAAGCAAGGCAATGAAATTCACTGCCAAGCGGGTTACAGCGATGGCAGCACCGCCAGTAACGAAACCATTCGCCTGTTTAGCTACGACGATGTGCTGCTTGAAAGCCAAAAGACGGACGAGAAATCAAACGTGATTTTCACCCTACCAAGCGGCGATTATTACATCGTCTTTGATCCGGGGCATGAGTCCGCGGTTGAGGTTGATGGCGTTGAGCTTTGAGATAGAAAAGCCACAGAGCAAGGCCATTAGTGTGCCAGTGCGCGCAAACCGCGGCGACCAAGAGACGCGCTGGGTTGTTGCTGCGATAGCGCTGATCTTACTCTGCGCGTGGTTGGCTCTGCGCGTTTTTTACCCGGCAGAGGGGGCGCTTTCAGTCAATGCGCCCACTTGGCAGTTGCCTAATGAGGCCTTGAATGAAAAGCAGAAAAGCGTGGTGACGGAACTGTCACTGGCCGACTATGAGCTGCGCGACTACTGGCAAAGCCATGGGCAACTGCCTGAAGTCAAGTGGCTTGCCGAGCAAGCCATCGCCCCTTTTGTCGCTGATGCCAGTTGGCAATTTCTCGGCGCGCACCAATGGCAGCGGTTGAGTCAGGGGTATCTCGGCCAATCGACTCGTGCTCAGGGCACCGGGCATGTGCTGATCTGGTATGACGATGAGCTGCAAGTGCAAATCTGGTTTTTGCCCGACGAAAGTGCCCCTAATCGCGCTGATTTTGCCACTCACGCACCTTTGCAATGGATCTCGACTGGCTGGAAACGCTGGGCCCCGCAACCGCATATTCACTGAGGAGAAATGACTCGATGCGATATCTTCCACTAATGCGCCGAGCGATGACGTTTTGTCTTGGCCTGCTGCTCATCGGCACTGCCACGGCCAGTGACAAGCTGACCATCGGCATCACTTTGCACCCTTACTACAGCTATGTCTCGACCATAGTTCAAGATAAAGCGCAGGTTCTGCCGCTGGTGGACGAAGGCTTTAACGCGCACAACTATCAACCTCAGCCAGCGGATCTACTGCGCTTGCAGCAAATGGACGTGATTGTCGTCAATGGCATTGGTCATGATGACTATGCGATCAAAGTGCTTGATGCGGCGCAGCGTAGCGACTTGGCGGTCATCTATGCCAATCAAAATGTGCCACTGCTGGCGGCAATGGGGGCGAGTATCGGCAGTGGGGCGAAAAATCCGCACACATTCGTTGGCATCGCAACCTCGATTCAAAAGGTTTACACCATCGCGCAAGAGCTGGCGAAGTTAGACTCCGCCAACGGCGCGTTTTATCTTGCCAACGCGCGCCAGTTTGCCAAGCAGATGAGACAAATGAAGTTTCAGGCGATGCAGCAACTGAGCGATGACAATGTGCAGGCGCTGAAAGTGGCCACCACGCACAACGCCTACAACTACTTCCTGCAAGAGTTTGGGATTGAAGTGAGTGCGGTGATCGAGCCTGCTCACGGTGTCGAGCCGAGCGCCAGTCAACTGCAAGAGACGATCGAAAAGATCCGCCGCTCTGGCATCAACGTGCTTTTTTACGAACTTGAAATGCCCAATCGCTTTGTCGAAACCATTGAGCGCGAGACCGGGGTGAAACTGTACCGTTTTTCTCATATGACTCACGGCGCTTTTGAGCGCGACAAGGTGCAACGAGAGATGGCGGAAAACACCGCGACATTAGTCGAAGCGATTCGCTACGCCAGTCGCTTGGCCGCCGGAGAGTCGGCATGAAACACGGGCCAGAGATTGAACTGTGTGGCGTAGCGCTGCGTTATGGCCAGCAGCCTGTGCTGAGCGAGATGAATCATCGTTTTGCCGCCGGGCAGTGCCATCTGATTATGGGGCCGAACGGCGGGGGTAAAACCTCGTTGCTGCGCTCCATCATGGGGTTAACTCCGTTTGATGGCAAGATCACCCTGCATTGGCCCTCAGAGGCTAAGCAGCGTATTGGTTATGTGCCACAAAAAGCGCTGTTTGAATCCAGCCTGCCGATCAGCGTGCTCGATTTTATGCTGTTGAACATCAGCCGCGCGCCGCTGTTTTTGCAAAAATGGCTGCCTAGCTACGCCAGTCATCAAGCCTTGGTCTACCGAACGCTCGCTCGGGTGGGGATGGAGCAACGCGCCCATTTACGCCTTGGTCAGCTTTCGGGCGGCGAGCTACAGCGGGTGATGTTTGCCCAAGCCTTGTGGCACGAGCCAGAGCTGTTGATCTTGGATGAACCTGCGACCGGAATGGACGAGCAAGGGGTGCAATATTTAGAGCAGTTGATGGCCCAATTAGTCGCACAAGGGGTGACCTTGCTCGCGGTTCACCATGATATCTCCGCTGTAAAGCGCATTTTGCAACATACACCCGGTCAGGTGCATGTGGTCAATCGTGCCATGGTCGATTCTGGCAGTGTGCAGCAGGTGTTGAGTGTCGATAAGCTGGAGCGCTTGTTTCAACACCACTCGCAACAGCGCTTGCTCGAAAGAGGAAAAGCGGCATGAGCAGTCTGCAAACTTGGCTGATGGAAGCGGTGCAACAGGGGTGGTTGGCCGAGAGCTTTCAGTACGCCTTTATGCTCAACGCGCTGATTGCCGCCGTGATTTTGGGTCCGCTGCTGGGCGGCTTAGGCACCTTGGTGATTGCCAAACGCTTGGCGTTTTTTTCCGAAGCGGTCGGGCACGCGGCCATTACTGGTATTGCCATCGGTATCTTGCTCGGGGAAGATCCGCAATCGCCGATGATCGGTTTGTTCAGCTTCTGCCTGATTTTTGCTTTGATGCTGCACTATGTGCGCAGCCGCACTCAGGTCCCATATGACACCTTGGTTGGGGTGTTTTTGTCTTGCGCGCTGGCGCTCGGAGCGGCGCTGCTGATGTACGTGGCGCGTAAAATCAACATCCACTTGCTGGAAAATGTGCTGTTTGGCTCGATTCTGACCGTGACCGAGCAGGATATCGCGCTGCTGGCTCTGGTCTGCTTTACTGTGTTACTGGTATTGTTTTTTACCTACAACCGCATTTTGCTTTGCTGCCTCAGCCCAGATGTGGCGAAAGTGCGCGGCCACAGTGTCGCCTTTTATGACTATTTGTTTGTGCTGATGATCACCTTAGTGACGATTGTGGCGGTGAAAGTGATTGGCGCTGTGCTGGTTGGCGCGCTGCTGCTCATCCCCGGTGCAACGGCGCGCCTGATAGCGCGAGATAACCGCCGCTTTGTGCTGCTGTCGGCACTGTTAGCGACCTTAGCCTGCTTGGGCGGTACGCTGCTGCCTGTGCTCTATCAATGGCCGCTACCTTCCGGCGCTGCAATTATTTTACTCTCCTCCTGCTTCTTTGTGCTCGCTACTCTGTGGCGCGTGATGAGGCCCAATGGATAATACGATGAAACAATTATTGCCAGCGCGTATGACGCGCCTTCTTTCGCCAATTTTGTTGCTTGGTTGTGCTTTGGCGAGCTTGTCTGTGCCTGCCTTTGCTAAGGAAAGCGTGCTCACGTCACTGCCCGTCAATTATTGGCTGGCGAGCGATTTGCTTAAGCATACTGAGGTGGAGGTGCGTTACCTGCCGTCACCGCGTTTTAGCATGTCGCGCCATCAAGCCTGGTTCGAGGCCGAGCAAGAGGCAGTGGCTCAGGCCGCGAAAGACGCCAAAGCGGTGGTGACGATTCGTTCGGTGTGGCCACAAGACCCGATCTTCCCGCAGGTGCGTCAGCACAATATTGGCGTGATCCAGATTGATTCTGCCCAGTCGCTGTTACCAAGGGCGCAATCGGTGGCGTTGGTGCAGTACCAACAGCAGGTCTCTCCGTATGTGTGGCTCAATCCAGCCAACTTAGTCACCATGCTTGGCATCCTCAGTGATGACCTACAACGTGTTTTCCCCAAGTGGCAAACACAGATCCGCCACAATCAGCGCGAAATTGCGCTGGCAGTTCAGCAACTGATTTTGACCAATCAGCAGCGATTGATGGCACAAGATATTGAAAGTGTGCTGCTGCTGGATGAAGCCTTGATTGATTTTGCTGCCGGGTACAGTTTGCATGTGCAAGGCGTACAGGCAAAATCGGAGTTGGAATGGGATGCGCAAGATGTGGCGCAGATCAGAGCTTGGATCGCGCTCAACCCCAATCTCTGGATCGCGACAACTCGCCCAGTGAGCCCCAAATTGCGCGAGCTGTTACCTGAATTTTCGCACTATTTGCAGGTAGATGCCGTCTCGCGTCTTGGTTCGAGTAAAAGCGGCGTCACGATTGAGCGCTGGCGGATTAAAGCGCTTGAGCAAGAGGCTGCAAGATAAACTCATCGATAATATTAATGATTTTCCACTATTGCATCGGTCAAGGTTGTTGATAAAATGATAACCATTATCATTTATTCAGTTTAAACTATGCCCACGATTTTGATTGCCGATGACGATCCCCTCATGTGCGAGCTCATTGACTCTGTCTTGCAGCAAGAAGGCTATCAGGTTAGCTGTGCCCACGATGGCGAGCAGGCGCTCAACTGGCTCGCCCGTGAGCCTTTTGATCTGGTGCTATTGGATGTGATGATGCCCAACCTCAATGGACTGCAAGCGGCGCGCCGTATTTGCCAGCGTTTCTCTACACCGATCATCATGATCAGCGCCTTTGCTGAAGAAGCCGATAAGATTGAAGGTTATGACTCAGGTGCCGATCACTACCTTGCCAAACCTTTTAGTATTGCCAAGCTTTTGACCCTGATTAAAGCGACCTTGCGCCGTGTTGCTTTGGAAAAGCAGCGCCATACTCATGTCAACACTTTAAGCGGTAGCGAGGCGGTGAGCGATGTTCTGACCACTCTCGGGCGTTTTCCCTTCACCCAAACGGAGCAGGAACTGCTGGTTTATTTGGCCAACCATCATCAGCAAGCCATCACCAAAGCGGAGTTGCAACACCAAGTGTTGAAACGCGAGTTGTGCCCGTTTGATCGCAATCTCGACATGCATATCAGCAATATTCGCCGCAAACTGACCCAAGCTGGCTGGTCAAAAAATACCATTCGTACCGTGCGAGGGATTGGTTATCAGTTTGAACTTACCCATGGCTAAACTGCGCCGTTGGCTCGCCTTGCCAAAAAAACTGGCTGTGCGGCTGTTTGTCGCACTCGCGCTTGGAGTGGTGTTGGTAGTGAGTGCGTTTAGCTGCGTGGAAATGTTGCTCTACCAGCGTCTACTCAATCTTTCCAAACAGCAGCACCAAGAATTTGTTGATTTGGCACACCAGGCGGGGCAGTGGGTCGCACGTAAAGAGTGGTCGCAACTGGCGCAATGGGAAGCCAAGCAGCGTTACGTACTGTATGTGGTTGATCAACATTTTCATCCGCTCAGTGGCCGAGATGTTCATCCGCATGTGTTGAAAAAAATGCACTTTTATCGCCGTTTAGATCAGCCGATGGGCGATCGTGTTTCTCGCCCTATGATTGGCATTCGTCTTGATCAAGAACATCAACTGATGATTCAACTGCCTTGGCAGCAGCACCCGGCCGCCAAGGCGAGCTACTATTTGTGGGCAGTGAATGCGATTGTCGGCGTGTGTATTCTTGCCTTTATCTCTTGGGTGCTGACGCGCTATCTGCAAAATCCGCTCACCCAGTTGCAGGCGGCAACGCGCGCATTGGCGCAAGAAAAAACCGACACCCGCGTCGCGCATACCCTTGGTCACAGCGTGAGCGAATTTCGTGAATTAGCGCTGGATTTTGACCGTATGGCCGAGCGCATCCAAATTTTGGTGGAAGAGCAGCGACAGTTGGTGCGTACTTTGTCGCATGAGCTCAAAACGCCGCTCACCCGCCAGTTGTTGGCCACGCACCTTTGTCAGCGAGCCAAAGAGCCTGAGCAGCGCACACTCTGGCTCGATAGGGTCGAGCAGGAAGCGCAATTGATGAACTCGATGATTGAAAAAATTCTTGAGTTGAGCCAGTTAGAGAGCAGCCAGTTTTCTGTATCGCTCAAGCCTTTGGACATCAATGCCTATCTCACCGAGCAAGCGGCTCTATTTGAGCCTCATCTTTTGTCTGGGCAACAGATTGAATTAGCCTTGTGTCAGCAAGCGGCTTGGATTGAAGCGGATCCTGTACTGCTGGGCAGTGTGCTCAACAATCTTCTCACCAATTGCGTGAAATACGCAGGCGAGGCGTGTACTATCTGTTTGTCCACCTTCGTTGAACAAGAGATGTTGATGATTGAAGTTGCCGACGATGGTCCGGGCGTTGGCGAGCAAGAGCTAGCCAAGTTGTTTACGCCATTTTATCAAGTCAAGCAGTCGCCAAGCTCAGCGAGTGGCTATGGGCTTGGCCTCTCGATTGTCGCGCAAGCGGTGAAAAAAATGGCGGGCAGCCTAAGTGCGCATAGTGAGAATGGCTTACAAGTTCGCCTGCAATTTGCTTGTTGGCAGCAAGCAGCAAAAAGTTCCGTAAAGTAATGTAAAGATTGTAAATCGAATACAATTGATAATTATTATCATATAAATTCCATTCCCAGTAAAACCAAGGCCGCCATTGATTGAAGCAGGCCAAGGGAGACTGACTAGGAAAGGAATAAAAACCATGTTGTTAACACGTAAGACAAACTTGGCGATGGCCGTTGCATCGCTCTGCGCGATTTCTACTTCTGCCCAAGCAGAAAGCAAAGCCGATGAAGTGATGGTAGTAACTGCTTCTGGATTTGAACAAAAACTGGTTGATGCGCCTGCCAGCGTAACGGTGATTACCGAGGAAGATCTCCGTGCCCGCCCGTACACCAATTTGCTTGATGCGCTGCGCAATATCGAAGGGGTTGACGTTGGTGAAAGCCAAGACAAAAGCGGCCAGAGCACCATCAGTATCCGCGGAATGGGGGCGGACTATACCTTGGTTTTAATTGATGGTAAGCGTCAAAACAACAATGGTGACCTCTATCCGAACAACTTTGTCGGTTTCCAATCGGCACACATTCCGCCACTGGATATGATTGAGCGTATTGAAGTGGTGCGCGGTCCTATGTCAACTCTGTACGGTGCAGATGCGATGGGCGGCGTGGTCAACATCATCACCAAGCGCGCCAGCACAGAGTGGCACGGCTCGATTTCAACCAGCCGCACCTTCCAAGAGAACTCAAAGCTGGGTGATGTTAACACTACCGATTTCTATGCCTCTGGCGCCCTGATTGAAGACAAACTCGCGCTGTCGTTGCGCGGAAGCTACTACGACAAAGCGGAATCCAACCCGACTTATGCGGCAGAACTTGGCCCGGATGGACAAATGCATACGCCTCCAACCACTTTTGGTGGCGGTGGCAAAACCTCAGACAACCAGAACTGGACTGCGGGCTTTGGCCTAGCTTGGTATCTCTCTCAAGATCATGAGCTGTTGTTTGATTACGACGTGTCACGCCAAAAGTACGACAACAGCGAATCGCAATTCGGCACCACCGATAGTGCCGCAACCATCTATAAAAATGCCCGTGTAGGCTATGCTCCGACTCAGCGCACGCTGCGTGACCAATGGTCTTTGACGCACAAAGGCAAGTGGGAGTTTGGCCGCAGTGAAGTCTCGCTATCGCATGTTAAAACAGAAAATTTAGGCCGTTCACTGCCGCTCTCGCTACAGCAGCGTCAAGAGTTGGCGGATAAAAAAGCCAATTTGAGCCAAGCCGAAGTGATAGCCTGGATCGAATCTGAATTGATGTCTCGTCCTAAACGTGAACTGCGCAACGAAAGCACTACGTTGGATGCCAAACTCGAGCTGCCTTTGGGCGATCACTTTGTGGTTGTGGGCGGACAACTGATTGATTCCGAAATGGAAGATGGCGTGTTTGGCATGCAAGGCTCGGGCTATCAAGCGGGAGCGATGCAAGAGCAAACCCAATATTCGCTGTTTGTCGAAGACAGCTGGCGAATCATTGAACCATTGACGCTGACCGCGGGTGTGCGCTACGACGATCACGACACTTTTGGTAGCCATGTTTCACCGCGTCTGTACGGTGTCTACACCTTTAACTCAAACTGGACAGTGAAAGGCGGTGTTTCAACGGGCTATAAAACGCCGAAAACCACCGATCTTTACTCCGGCATTACCGGTTTTGGCGGCCAAGGCACCAGCCCGTGGGTCGGCAATGAAAACCTGAAACCGGAAGAATCGGTCAACAGCGAAGTGGCGGTGTACTACACCCATGAAAAAGGCCATACCTTTAACGCGACCTTCTTCCATAACGATTTTAAAAACAAGATCGAAAGCAAATACAACTGTATCGCCAATCCAAACAATCGCGCGTGTGCCAATGCCGATGCCGCAGGTTGGAATGCGTTAAATAGCCGCTATGTGTTGACTTACAAAGACAACGTTGGTGATGCAAGAGTGCAAGGGATCGAACTGGCCGGAAAATTGGTGTTGCCTTACGACTTATCGCTGAGTGCTAACTACACTTACACCGATTCTGAGATCACCAGTGGGGCAAACAAAGGTGAGCCGCTGACCAGTAATCCAGTGAAGCACATGCTCAACACGACCTTGAACTGGTACGCGACCAACGATATTTCGCTCTACTTGACTATGGAGGCCAATTCCGATCGTTACAATGGTCAAGATGACAGTGGTAAGGATCAATACTACAAAGATTTCGAGATCTTCCATTTAGGTGGCAGTTGGATGCTGTCAGAGGATTTGACTCTTTCTGCTCGCGTGAACAACTTATTTGACAAAGACTTTACCACCTACGATGTCACCAACTGGCAAGATAACGGCGATGGTACCTACGACATGTCTAAAGAAGATCACTACAACGTGAAACACGCGTCGCGTAACTTCTGGATCTCGGCCAACATGCGCTTTTAAGCGGCTAATGGCAGATTAACGGATTCACAGTCCGGTTATGCTAGAAACATAAAAAATCCCCAGATGAAAGTCTGGGGATTTTTCTTATCTTCACAATAATGTCACAAGTCTTGGTGGTAAATAAGCTTATTGTTGAACGGTTGCACTGAATTAGGCCGAAATTGGGCCGATGCTTTATTTTTGTGAATGCGATGCACCAAGCTGGTGCTATCAATTTTATTTTTAGTGCTATTTTTCTAACAAGTACTTTAAAAACAATAAGATAAAAAGTTGGCACGTACCTTGGATTACTTGGTATGTAACAGGATGACGTTTTCAGAGAGGATGCAATGAAACTAATCAACGCCATAATTAAACCATTTAAACTGGATGATGTTCGTGAAGCGCTGGCGGATGTCGGCATTGAAGGGATGACGGTTTCAGAAGTGAAAGGAT
Organism: Vibrio sp. S234-5; assembly: GCF_000960595.1. Taxonomy (NCBI): domain Bacteria; kingdom Pseudomonadati; phylum Pseudomonadota; class Gammaproteobacteria; order Vibrionales; family Vibrionaceae; genus Vibrio; species Vibrio sp. S234-5. The sequence continues at coordinate 156,452 of NZ_JZAM01000237.1, read as the reverse complement.
TCGGCCGCCAGAAAGGGCATACCGAGCTGTATCGCGGTGCCGAGTATCAGGTTGATTTTCTGCCGAAGGTAAAACTTGAGATTGCCACTCAAGCAGACAATGTGGACCGAGTGATTGAAGCGATCACCAAAGCGGCGCATACCGGAAAAATTGGTGACGGCAAAATTTTTGTGTACGACTTAAGTCACGCGGTACGTATTCGTACTGGCGAGACTGATATTGAAGCACTGTAACGATTCAAAGGACTGGAGAACTTACTATGGAATTAACAACAACCGTGACTGAGTTACGCTACGCGCTCGATACCTTTTTCTTTCTCATTTCCGGCGCGCTTGTGATGTGGATGGCGGCTGGTTTCGCCATGTTGGAAGCGGGGCTGGTGCGTTCAAAAAACACCACTGAAATTCTAACCAAAAACTTCTGTTTGTACGCTATCGCCTGTACGACCTACTTGGTGGTTGGTTATAACATCATGTACGTCGACAACAGCGAAGGCGGTTGGCTACCTTCGCTTGGTGCGCTGATTGGCAGTCAATCGGAAGGGGCGGATCACTCGCTTGAATCTGACTTCTTCTTCCAAGTGGTCTTCGTTGCCACCGCGATGTCTGTGGTATCGGGTGCTGTCGCTGAGCGTATGAAACTGTGGTCTTTCCTTGTGTTTTCGGCCATTTTGACCGCGTTTATCTACCCAATGGAAGGTTACTGGACTTGGGGTGGTGGCTTCCTGTCTGCGGCTGGATTTAGCGACTTTGCGGGTTCGGGTATTGTGCATATGGCGGGTGCGTCTGCGGCTCTAGCGGGTGTGTTATTGCTCGGTGCACGTAAAGGCAAATACGGTAAAAACGGTGAAATCTACCCAATTCCGGGTTCTAACATGCCACTAGCCACCTTAGGTACCTTCATCTTGTGGTTTGGTTGGTTCGGTTTCAACGGCGGCTCACAATTAATGCTGTCGGATTTTGAAAACGCGACAGCGGTAGGTCAAATCTTCCTTAACACCAACGCGGCTGCGGCTGCGGGTGCTATCGCTGCACTGCTCGTGTGTAAAACCACTTGGGGTAAAGCAGACCTGACCATGATTCTCAACGGCGCGTTGGCTGGTCTAGTGGCGATTACCGCAGATCCTCTTTCTCCATCGCCAGTTTACTCGGTGGCGATCGGTGCGGTAGCAGGTGCGCTGGTGGTGTTCAGCATCATCGGTCTGGATAAAGTGAAGATTGACGATCCAGTGGGTGCTATCTCTGTTCACGGCGTGTGTGGCTTCTTTGGCCTGATGGTGGTTCCGCTAAGCAATGCCAACGCGACTTTCTCAGCTCAGCTTCTCGGCGCTGCGGTCATCTTTGCTTGGGTGTTTGGCGCAAGCTTAGTGGTGTGGGGCATCTTGAAAGCGACCATGGGTATCCGTGTTAGTGAAGAAGAAGAGATGGAAGGCATGGACATGCACGATTGTGGTGTCGGCGCTTACCCAGAGTTCGTTACCGTCAAATAAGACACAAATCCTTACAAATAAAGCTATCAAAAACCCGCCGTTGTTGGCGGGTTTTTTATCATTTAAGCGTTGTTTTAAAAATCGACATGCTTATAATGACGCAACTGATAAACGTTATCATTCTAGTTCAAATCTGGCTCAAAGGACTCTCTTGATGAAAAAACTGCTTACTCTGTCTGCGCTGGCGTGCGCGACACTGGCACCGACAGCCATGGCTGCTGAAGAAGTGAACGTCTACTCTTACCGCCAACCTTTCCTGGTTGAACCCATGTTTAAAGAGTTCACCAAAGAGACGGGTATTAAAGTGAACGTGATGTTTGCGAAAACCGGTATTGCAGAGAAGCTAGCGCAAGAGGGCGAATACAGCCCGGCAGATGTGATTCTTACCGTAGACATCAGCCGTCTTGCTGAACTGACCGACAAAGGGCTAGTTCAGCCTGTAAACAGTGACATTATTGAAAAAAATGTCCCAGCACAGTACCAAGATAAGCAAAACGAGTGGTTCGCTTTGACCACCCGTACGCGCAGTGTTTACTCATCACGCGATCGCGTTGGTCTGCTGGGTGAAGATTTTGACTACGAAGATCTGGCGAAACCAGAATTCAAAGGCAAAATTTGTACTCGCAGCGGTAAACATCCTTACAACGTTTCTCTGGTATCAGCAATGATTGCTCATCACGGTGAAGCGGAAACCAAAAAATGGCTGGAAGGTGTGAAAGCGAACCTAGCGCGTAAACCGCAAGGCAACGATCGCGGTCAAGTGAAAGCGATCAAAGAAGGCCTTTGTGATGTTTCTCTCGGCAACAGCTACTACCTTGGCGCAATGATCAACGATCCTGAGCAAAAAGCGTGGGCGGACTCGGTGTATATCAACTTCCCGAACCAGAAAACTCAAGGTACACATGTCAACATCTCTGGCATGGCGATGGCTAAATACGCGCCAAACAAAGCCAATGCGCAGAAGTTGATGGAGTTCTTGACCGACGACGTAGCACAGCAAATGTATGCCGAGGTGAACTTTGAGTACCCAGTTAAAGAAGGCGTGAAACGCTCTGAGCTGGTGGCATCTTGGGGTGACTTTAAAGCCGATACGCTTTCTCTAGATGACATTGCATCTCACCATGCAGCGGCAATTAAGCTTCTCGACGAAGTGAAATTTGACCTTTAAATGAAACAAGGGGTATAACTGTACCCCTTGTAAATTAAAGTGATATGAGATGTATTTGCGAGCGCAACTGTATTTCATACAGCCTTGCAGTAATTAGGCGATGAAAGAACAAAAATACACCTGGAAAACCAGCAGTGGGGCATTAGCCGTACTGCTGGTTTTGCCGATCTTAGCGATCTTCTACACGGCGGTTGGCTCAAGCGACGAGCTGTTTGCTCACTTGTTGGCAACCGTGATGCCTTCCTACATTGTTAACACCATTACTTTGACCTTGGGCGTGATGCTGCTCTCGTTGTTGCTTGGCATTCCGAGTGCTTGGCTCATGGCGATGTGCAAACTGCCTAGTGAAAAGTGGCTGCAGTGGGCGTTGGTGCTGCCATTGGCGATGCCCGGTTACATCATCGGCTACATTTTTACCGATTGGTTTGACTACGCTGGCCCAGTACAGATTTTGCTGCGTGACATCACGGGCTGGGGCGCTGGGGAATATTGGTTTCCCGATATTCGAACTGTCCCGGGGGCGGTTTTCGTCCTGTCGCTGGTGCTCTATCCTTATGTCTATCTGCTGTGTCGCGCCGCCTTTATGGAGCAAAATGTCTCTTTGCTGCAAAGTGCGCGCCTGCTTAAATGCAGCCCGTGGGAGAGTTTTTGGCGTATTTCGATGCCGCTGGCGCGTCCTTCCATCGCCGTAGCCTTGTCACTGGTTGCGATGGAAACCATCGGTGATTTTGGCACGGTGAGCTATTTCGCGGTCAATACCTTAACTACCGCGGTTTACGACACTTGGCTGGGCTATTCCAATCTCAATGCGGCGGCGAAAATCTCCGCGTTGATGCTGGTGATCGTCATCTTACTGCTCAGCGCTGAGCGCTACAGTCGTCGTCGGCAAAAGCTGTTTCAAGCGCAGTTTAATAGCCATGAAGATTTTCGCTATCAACTGCATGGCTGGAAAAAATGGGCGGCACTGTGTTGGTGCTGGGGGCTGGTGGCCGTGGCGTTCCTGTTTCCACTGTTGCAACTGCTTGACTACTCGCTGACCTATTTCGCGCAAAGCTGGACCGAAGAGTTTCGCCGTTTTGCACTTAACAGCTTGCAAGTCTCTTTATCTGCGGCGATTGTCGCGGTATTGGTCGCGTTGGTGGTGAACTTCAATTATCGACTTCACAGCCAGCGCTCGAGCTTAGTGTGGATGCGCATGTCGTCGCTCGGCTATGCCGTGCCGGGAACGGTTTTGGCCATTGGTGTGATGGTGCCGGTGTTGTCGCTCGATCATTTGGTCAACGACTTGGCCAAGCAGTTTGCATGGGGAAGGCCGGGGCTGATTTTTTCCGGTTCTATGTTTGCCATGATTTTTGCTATGGTGGTGCGTTTTGCCGCGGTGGCGATTGGCAGTATTGAAAGTCATCTCAACAAGGTTTCCCCTTCGCTCGACATGGCGGCCAGAACCATGGGCTGTAATGCCAATCGCATGTTGTGGCGGGTGCATTTCCCTTTGATCAAACGTGGCATGCTCATAGCGGCCTTATTGGTGTTTATTGAGTCGATGAAAGAGCTCAATGCGGCTTTGCTTTTGCGACCCTTTAACTTCGAAACCCTTGCGACCTACGTTTATAGCTACGCCTCCGACGAGCGCTTGGAGATCGCAGCGATGCCTGCGGTACTGTTGGTGCTGGTCGGTTTGATCCCTCTTGTCATTGTTAACCGTTCACTGGAGCAGAGTCACTAATGAGCTGTGCGTTATCTATCCGAAATTTGACCTGCCAATATGATCAACAGACGATTTTAGAATCGCTCTCTTTGCACGTTGAACCGGGGCAAATTGTCTGTTTGCTTGGCGCGAGTGGTTGTGGCAAAACCACTTTGCTCAAGGCCATTGCTGGCCTCTTGCCGCTCAGCGCGGGCGAGATGTGCCTCAATGGTGTGACGATCGACAATGGCCAGCATTGGCTGCCACCTGAGCTGCGTAATATTGGCATGATCTTTCAAGACTATGCACTCTTCCCGCATTTGACGGTAGCGGACAACGTTGCATTTGGTTTGAAAGGGAGTAGTCAGCAAGACAAACAGCGTCGAGTGGCCGAAATGTTGGATTTGGTGCATCTGAGCGCCTTTGCCCAGCGCTACCCGCACCAGCTTTCAGGTGGTCAGCAGCAGCGAGTCGCCATTGCGCGCTCATTGGCTTACAAGCCAGATTTACTGCTGTTGGATGAACCGTTTTCCAATATCGACACCCAAGTGCGCCATGAGCTGATTGGTGAAATTCGCAAATTGTTCAAAGCGCAAGGGGTAACGGCGATTTTTGTTACTCATTCTCGCGAAGAGGCGTTTGCCTTTGCCGATAAAATGGCGGTGATGAACCACGGCGTAATTGAGCAATATGGCACGGCGTCGGAGCTTTACTATCAACCATCAAGCAAGTTTGTGGCGGATTTTCTTGGCGGGGGGGGTTATTTGCCCGCAACGCGTCTGTCTGAGAGCGAGTTCGAAACGCAGCTTGGTGTGGTAGAAGCCCAAGCGCAGCAGCCAATAGAACTCAACGCTCGCTGCGAACTGTTGCTGCGCCCGCAGCACATTCAAATCAGTGCCGCCGCAGAGAGCAGTATTTGCATTTTAGAACAGCAGTTTATGGGCGATCACTGTCGCTATGTGATTGAAAGCAATGGCAGTCAGCTGTTAGCCAGTTCCTCGCAAGCGCTGAGTGTCGGACAGAGCGTGAGTGTCAAAGTGGATACGCAAGGGATCTTGGCATTTTAAGAGCAAAAAAAAGCCCGACTTGGTGTCGGGCAATCGTTCTTCAGGTGAATCCTCTTGGCAGGATCAGTTTAAAGCCAAAAATTCTTTAAACTGTTGAAGAACAAGCTCAGCAGTCTCTTTATCCTGCATCTCGGCAAAAATTCTCAGCAGTGGCTCTGTGCCGGAGAAGCGGGCAATCACCCAGCCGCCATTTTTGAAGTAGACTTTGGCCCCGTCGTGATAACTCACTTTGTCGATGGCAAAATCAAACTCAGGTAGCTGCTTCTCAACATAAATTTTGTTGTACAAGGCCTCTTTCTGCGCGGCTTTAAATTTGCAATCGCCTTCGGCCATGTAAGCGTAGCCGTATTTGCTGTAGATCTCATCGAGTAGCTCAGAGAGCTTTTTACCGGTCACAGATAACATTTCCACCAAAAGGCTAGAAGCGAACACGCCATCTTTGCCCTTGATGTGACCACGAATGGTTAAGCCGCCAGAGCTTTCACCGCCAATCAAAGAGTCGTCGGCTTCCATTTGCGAGCTGATGTGTTTAAAGCCAACAGGAACTTCAAAGCACACTTCACCATGATCGGCGGCGATCTTGTCGAGAATATGCGTCGTGGCGATATTGCGTACCACCGAACCTTTCCAGCCTTTATATTCAAGCAGGTAGTAGTAAAGCAGCATCAACACTTCGTTAGGGTGAATGAAGTTGCCTTTCTCATCAATGATGCCTAACCGGTCGGCATCACCGTCAGTGCCGATGCCAATGTCGTAGCCCTCTGCGGCCACTAAGTGCTTGAGACGATAGAGCGTCGCGGCACTTGGCGAAGGCATTAGCCCGCCAAAGTCTGGGTTTTTGCCATCGTTGATCACGTCGACATCGCAGCGGCCATTAATCAGGACGGTTTGCAGTGCGTTTTTCGCCACGCCAAACATAGGGTCAATCAACACGCGCAGATTGGCACGTTTAATCGCTTCAATATCGATAAAATCGATGATCGAATCGACAAACTCATTCATCGGATTGATGATATTGATCTGTTTGTCTTGCACCGCTTGTTCGAAATCGACGCTTTTCACTTGAGCTAAGGTAAGATGCGCAATCTGTGTTTCGATTTTTTGCGTGATCACTTCATCGGCATCGCGTCCGCCTTCAATGAAGATTTTCACGCCATTGTAATCGGCAGGGTTGTGTGATGCCGTGATACAGGCAGAGTAAGCACAGCCCATTTCTTTGGCTTTGAACATCACAATCGGCGTTGGGACAAACTTGTTGATGAAGCTCACCACAACACCATTTGCCGCCAATACTTCGGCAAACCATGCCCCCGCTTTGTCTGACAAGAAACGGCGGTCATAGCCAATCACGAAACCACGCTCGGCAACCTTTTCGTTGTTGATGATATTGGCCACGGCTTGAGCAACTAAACGAACGTTATCTTTGGTGAACTCTTCGCCAATAAAAGCGCGCCAGCCACCCGTTCCAAATTTGATCATAACTTGATCTCCAATCGGAAGTGGCAACTCGGCCACTTCCAAAATTTTTGCTAGCGATACCGTGATGGGGTTATCCCAACACGACCACAACCTCATTCACCGTACCTTGCGCTTGCGCAGGAACCGCACCTGCGATCGCTTGACCGTTTAAAGTGATCGATTTCACTCCTTTTGAAACGCCTTGCGGGTTTTCTACCTTGATTTGGTAAGTGGCGCCGCGCCATTGACGAGTCACTTCAAAGCCAGGCCATGACGTTGGGATACAAGGATCGATCTCCAGTGCATCGAAGCCCGCTTTGATACCCAAGATATAGTTGGTGGTCGCGTGGTATGCCCAGCCAGAAGTACCGGTTAACCATGGGTGGTTTGCGCGGCCGTGATCTTGGTGGTCACGTCCCATGATGAACTGTACGTAAGAGTAAGGTTCAGCAATACGGGTTTCGATGATGTCGTTTTGGTTGTATGGGTTGAGCGCGTCGTAAAGCTCTATCGCGCGATCGCCGCGGCCGAGCTTCGCTTCTGCCACCCATGCCCATGGGTTTGGATGCGAGAAGATCGCGCCGTTTTCTTTCACGCCTTGGTAAACGCGAGTGACGAAACCGATGTCATCATTTGGTGTGGCAAACGATGGTGCGTTTAGGTGTAGGCCATATTTCGAGAACAAGTACTCGTAGACTGCATCCATCGCCTTGATACCGCGCTCGTGGCTGACGGCACCAGAAAGGACCGCCAGTGAGTTGGACTCAAGGTGTACTTTACCTTCCACTTGGTCGAAGGTGCCGATCTTGTCGCCATCTTTGGTCAGGCCGCGGATGTACCATTCGCCTTTCTCATCCCATAGGTGGGTTTCACATGCTTCACGAACGCCGTTTGCCATCGCTTGGTACTTATCGGTTGCGGCGTCATCGTTGCGGAAACGAGACAGTTCCAAGAAGGCTTCCAGTGCCCAGAAGTGCAGGAACGACACCATGGATGACTCACCGCCGCCGAGGTTTAGACAGTCGTTCCAGTCGGCACGTAGCCCTTTACAGATACCGGTTTGACCGACGTATTCTGCGGAGAAATCCAGCGCCGCCATCATGTGTTCGTAAACGGTCGCGTTGCCGCCGTCTGCGTAAGGGATCAGTTCGTCAATAAAGCCGATATCGCCCGTCTCTTTCACATAGTTCAAGATGGTTGGCACGATCCACAGGTGGTCGTCTGAACAGGTGTCTTTAATACCGTGGATCTTATCGTCGTCAGACGGTGTTGGAACAACGGTGGGTGATTTCGATGGTTTAACATCGGCTTTTTCTGGATCAAACCAGTCAGGATCGAAGAGGTGCAAACCGTAGCCTGCTTTCACTTGGCCGCGCAGCAGATCAACTAGGCGTTTGCGCGTCATTGCTGGGTTGGTGTGCGGAACTGAGATCGCATCTTGTGCGGTATCACGATAACCCAAACCGGTACGGCCACCGACTTCTATGAACGAGGCAAAGCGCGACCATACCACACAGGTTTCTGCTTGGTAGAGTGTCCATGCGTTGATCATGGTATCCAAACCAGCGTTTGGTGATTTCACCTGGAACTTCTCACAGCGCTCGTCCCAGTGTGCTTTGATACCGGCAAACGCTTGATCCACTTGGTTAAGATCTTGGTATTTTTCACGCAGTTTTGCGCCGTTGCCTTTACCTACACCTAAGATCACCGCAAAGCGCACTTTCTCGCCCGGTTGTAGCACAAATTGCTTATGCAGCGCACCACAGTGGTTGTAACAAGTTTGCGCGCTGTTCGAGCACTGACCTTGCGCGACTGCAATTGGGTTGGCTTCGTCGCGGTACATGCCGAGGAACGTATCGCGCTGGCCATCGTAGCTGTCGGCATCAAATGTGGCCGTCAGATAATAGAAACCAAGGAAGTCGTCGGTGTTGTAGTATAAGTCATACTCAATCACGCCATCTTTGAATTCGGTGCCCGCAGAGTAGAGTGACATCTGGTGGTTTTGGTTATCTGATTTGATGTGGCTGAAAGAAAACTCAACATAGTTGAATGCACTGATGGTGCGCACTTCATTTGACGTGTTTTCGATCTCAACATCCCAAACTTCGGCATCTTCGCCTTTTGGCACGAAGAGCGTTTTTTTCGCCACGATGCCATTGTACTCACATTTAAATTTTGAGTAGGAGAGGCCATGACGAACTTCGTAGCTCGCTTGTTCAAGGCTTTTTGCCACAGGTTGCCAGGAAATAGACCAGTAGTCGCCAGTGGCATCATCACGCAGATAGACGTAATGTCCCGGGCGATCTTGGGTAAAGTTGGGGCGGAATTTGGTCACGCGGTTGTACTCGGGCGAGTGATAGAAAGAGTAGCCGCCCGCGTTGTGTGAGATGACGGTACAGAACTTTTCTGTGCCCAGATAGTTCGTCCAAGGTGCTGGTACATCTGGACGGGTGATGACGTATTCACGATTGTCGTTATCGAAATAGCCGTATTTCATTGTCATTTCCTTTTCAACAAACTGCCGCATAGGCAGTCAAAAACTAAAGCGAGTAAAACAGCCTGGCGCTTTTGCCCCCGGCGGATTGTCTATTTCCAAGGCTGACGATATTGCACGCCTTGTTTGTCGAGCAGCGGTAAGTGGCCTTTGAGTCTTGCTAAGTAGTCGGGCCAGTCGCGTTGCTGTTTTTCGGTCCAACACGCTTCGGCCAGCGCGGTTAAGCGTGGGAAGATCATGTAGTCCATGCGTTGTGGGTTATTAATGATTTCGCACCAAAGAGCCGTTTGGATTCCCCAAATTCGTTTATGAATTGGGTCGTCAGCCGGTATATTGGCAAGCGGCTCGTAGGTATAGGCTTTTTCAAGTGGCAGTGGATTGGCCCAATCTACCCCCGGCTCTTCCGGTGCGTAATCTTGTGTCATATCGAGATAGGTGGTTTGTGCAGGCTGGAGCACCACATCAAACCCTTGGCGAGCGCAGTTCACCGCCGCATCTTCACTCAGCCAAGAGTAGATAACGGTGTCTTTGCTGACTTTGTCGCCGTGTTGTGCTTCTTCCCAGCCAAGCATGCGTTTGCCTAGTGAGCGCAGTTTTTGTTCCGCGTGGCGTAGTAAGTGTCCCTGAAGCTCTTTGTAATCTTGGTAGCCACATTCCGCCATCAACGCTTGGCAGCTCGGGCTGTTTGACCAAACGCCATGTGGCACTTCATCGGCGCCGATATGGACATAAGGAGAAGGAAACAGTGCCGTGACTTCTTCTAAGACGCGATCAAGGAACTGGTAAGTCCCTTCTAACGCAGGGTTTAACACGTTGTCAGAGTAGTTTTGAATGCTGCGATAGACGGTGGTGTCTTGTTCTTCAACCAGTAAGTGTGGCAGTGATTTGATCGCCGAGCGGCAGTGCCCCGGCACATCAATTTCAGGAATGACATTAATGCCTCGTTGCTGTGCAAACGCGACCACCTCTTTGATCTCTTCTTGGCTATAAAAGCCACCGTAGCGCTGCGAAATATGGGTGTATTGCGGCTCAATGGCTTCATCGACGCCGCGCCAAGCGCCAATTTCGGTCAGCTCAGGGAACGCTTTGATCTCAATTCTCCAGCCTTCATCGTCGGTCAGATGCCAATGGAAGGTGTTGAATTTGTAGTGCGCCAACAAGTTAATCAGACGTTTAACTTGCTCGATACTGTGAAAATGGCGTGAGCAATCGAGCATCATGCCGCGATAATCAAAGCGTGGTTGATCGGCAATCGTGCAGCACATCAGTTCAATCGGCTGACTCTCTTCAGGGCAACCAATCCATTGCAATAAGGTGGCGCTGGCGTGGACGAAGCCAGCCTGCGATCCTGACTCGATCGAGATGTGCGACTCACTGATATTGAGGTGATAAACCCCTTCATCCAAGGTAGGATTCTTTTTATATACCAGCTTGCCATGCTCATCGGCGCGAAGAGTGATGTGGTGAATACGTTGCAGCTCGTCAATAAACCACAGGGCTGCGCTTTGCGCTGCATCGCATTGCCAAGCTACGCCGCTCTCAGCGGTAAGGGTAAAGATCCCTTTATTAAGAGTCATCGCGTTCGGTTTAGGTAGCAGGGCGTGCTCACTGGCTAAAGTATGTGGCAGCACCTCGCGTTCACGATAAGGGGAAGCAAGTACGATAGGAGGGACATCCACCGGGTGGCGAACCCGTGTATCGCTTTGCTGAAATTCAATAAAGGCTTGATTTAAACCATCGGAATAGTAGCGAAATGGATTGGTTTGCACGCTAAATTCACAGTAAAAGTGGTGATTTGCCGCTAACACTTGCGTTTCCGGCTTTAGCTGGCAATAGCTACCAATTTGCGTCAGTGTGCCATGTGAGACGCTACCAGGCTGAATGAAGCGATTGAAAGCAAAAGTGAGCGACCATGCGGGCAGATCCTGGTCACTGAGATTATGCAAAGTGAGCCCAAAACGACAATTCTGTTTCTGCTCCGAAAGGACAACCAGGTCAATACGATATTCCATGAACAATTCCTATTGTTGGGTCATAGCATAGAGGTTGTGTTTGTCTTGACCGGCAAACATCAAAGCCCCTTCTATAGCGTCGTGTTGTGGCTCGACGATCCATTGCTGAACGGGTGGTGATAACCATTGCAAAATACGTTCTGCGATACTGCCCATTAAGCAGATGCGCGTTGCGCCGCGTTTATGTAAAGCGATGAGAAACATCTCAATGTCCTGCGCCGTCTGTTTTAACAGCTCAATTGCCAGCGAGTCGGCCTGTTCCGCGTGCTGGAAAATAGCGGGAGAAAAGCAGCCATAGTCTCGTGGCAGTGCCTTTTTGGACCATTCAACAATAGCGTCGACATCTTGGTTAAAATGCGTCATCACGTGCAGGCAAAGTGGGGTTTTCTCGCGAATGCCGTCTTCGGCGAGTAACACTTGTTGGATAAGTCTCAAGCCCATAACAGCACCACCACCTTGATCGGAGATAGGAAACTCGCGTCCTCCCACCACATGCTGCACACCCTCTTGCAGATAGATGCCGCACGATCCTGTGCCTGCGATCATGATCGCGCCGTTCTTACCGTTGTGCGCCCCAAGGCAAGCGCCGTACGCGTCCGTATTCAAAGTGACACTGGCAAAAGGATGCGGCTGTTGCATAAATGCGTGCCAAGAGGCTTTATGCTCTGCTCCCGCCAGTGCTAAGCCCAAATGCATACTGGCGAAATCCTGCTCGGTTAGGCCACCTTGCATCGCGGCTTGGCGAATGGCCGAGATGATGGATGTCATGGCGAGTTCCGCGCCGAGCATGATATTGGCACTGCCACTTCTGCCCTCGCCAATTAGCGTACCTTGCGCATCGCGGATCCGAGCGCGGCACGAGGTGCCTCCGCCATCAATCCCCACGTAAAATTCTTTCATTGGCTCACTCCTGATCGAACTGAGTGTGGTGATGTACTTGACACATCATGGCGAGCAAATACCAAGCGCCGTGAGGGATCCATTGCTCCCCCCAACGCCAGTTCTGCAACATGTCGTCTTTTTGCCCGTCAGGGTTGAAGGCGATATCTTCTTCGTCCTCAAATCCAGCAGTAATCCCGTTGCATACCCCGCCTTTGGCGTTGAAAAAACCTATATGCGGAAGGTAATCCGGATTGTTATGGCCGTGGCCATCAAGCATGCACATATCGTATGGATTTAGCCCTAAAATCCAGTTCAAGGCATCTTGCGCTAGGAGTGAAAGTGCGTCTTTGAGCGCCTCATCGCGGAGGTGTTTTTGCGCTAAAAAGCCCATCACAGCAAGCGATCCAAGACGGGCATTTTCACCCTGCCACCAATAGCCCGATTCGTTTTGCTGGGCGATAAAAAAGGCGTCACGTTTGGCTTGTTCAACCCCTTTAACGTACTGGCGAGGATAACCAAAGGGGTTGGTCACTTTGTTGGTGATAGTCACTTCAAACCAGCACGCGTTGTGCACCACTTGACGCAGCGGCTCGCTGTATTGTTCATCGCTTTCGATAGCCAGATATTCACACAGGGCAATCACGGGCAGCCCCGCTTCGGCCGCGTGGAAATAAGGGCGAGAACCATCTTGATTAGCTGACCAGAAATGGGCGAACTGCTCATCGTTGTGTTGACGCACCGCAAGGCGAGCTGCCCAAGCGCGACTTTCTTGTAGATATCGACGCTCTTGCGTTGAACGATATAGCTCGACACATGCCAGCAGAGCGCAGTACTCGTCAATGATGTTCTCTTCACCGTCATTGAGATAATAGCGATTGCTTTCTTTCAGATGCCAGTAGCCATTTTCGGCTGCGTTGAGGTACTTCTGCTGATCATACTCGCCGTGTACATCCAATCTTGCGGCAGCCGCCAGCGCCGCTATTGCGATGCCGCCACCTTGGCGAAATCCCGCTTGGTAGTCGTCAGACTTGTGACCCTGTTGAGTTGCGTAAGTACAAATTTCCCGTTGTTTGACGTCTTTACTCCACTTGTCGAAGACCGTGGTGTAAAAGAATCCTTTAGGGTTTTGCATTCTGACCAAAAAATCAGCGCCATGCAGCGCTTCCTCTTTTAGTCGCACTTGACTAAATGCCGGAAAATCCGAGCTTTCGCTCATCAACTCTAAACCTTTGAGCATGTTCCACACCACCATGGGGGTTTGCTGTGGGTTGAGATAGTTGGCATAAGAGAGATGGCTGAGATATTTACTCACATCGCCCGAGGCGTCGTACCAGCCTCCTCGTACATCCACAGTTTGCTCGCTGTGCAGCAAAGGAACGGCTTTATCTTGTTGGTCAAAAACTCCGCCGCAGCGTTGTGATTTAAAGTAGTGTAATACGTCGGAAAAGGTTCGCTTGAACAGTAAAGTGTCGCCGATGGTAAAGGTGGCTGAACATAGGTTGTCAAAGCGCAGATAGAACTCACCAACGTGGTTAAAGTCACTAAAATCAATGGTGTAAAAATACCCTTGATGCCAGTTGGCGACGCGACCGACTTTTTGTATTGAAAGGGTAGTGATTGTTTGATGCTCGTTGGCACAGACCAGCAAGGCGGTGTCAGACGACAGACGTGCTTGACGCGTCTGAAGCACGGCTTTCTTGGGGCCGTTTCGTTCGTAGCCTATATGGTTAGTGAGTAGCAGCATTGCAAATCTCCGACAAAGGATTTCTAGTTATTGCCAGAGCCAGGACGAGTCCTGGCTCTATTGGGCTTAATTGTCAAATAAATAACAACGAACAAAGTGGTTTTCCGAGAGCTGCGTTACTTCAGGTAACTGCTCGCGGCATCGGCTGGTGGCGTGTTCACAGCGACCCGCAAAAGGGCAACCAACGGAAGCGGGTGTCCAGAGTGGGATTTCCCCTTTGTTGCCTTTTAACTTGTCGTGAATCGATTTGCTTGGATCGGGCACCGCAGACACCAACAGTTGTGTGTAAGGGTGTTGAGGATCATGAATGATCTCTTCCGTATCTCCCCATTCCACCATGTGACCGACGTACATCACGGCCAGATCTTCGGCAATATAGCGTGCGGTTGCGATGTCGTGCGTGATGTAGAGAAGCGACATCTGTTTCTCAAACTTCATCTCCTCCATCAAGTTAAGCACGCCAGCACGAATCGATACATCCAGCATTGAAGTCGGTTCGTCCGCCAATACCACTTCAGCGCCTACGGCAATATTGCGCGCTAAGTTAACGCGCTGACGTTGGCCACCAGAAAGCTGATGGGGGAACTTCGCTGCTGTCTCTTTCGGTGGAATAAGGCCGACCTGTTCCAGCAGATCGTAAACACGCTCTTCCAGCTCTTTTGGGTTGCCCGGGGCGATCTTTTTATGGATCAGCAATGGGCGAGCGATGTGGTGGAAGATATTGTGTGTTGGGTTAAGCGAACCAAACGGATCTTGCCACACCATCTGAATGCCTTCGCGGTAAGCGATCAGATCTTTTCTTGAGGTTATCTCTTGAATGTCTCGGCCTTTGTATTCGATGACTCCGTTGCTTGGCGCGTACATTTTGGCGATCATTTTGGCGGTGGTTGATTTACCAGAGCCTGATTCACCCACTACCGATAACCCGCGAGCTTTGTACATTTTGAATGACACGTCATTGAGGGCACGCATCTTAGATTGTTTGATTGAGTTGCTATTGAGCGGGAAGTCTTTGACGACATTTTTGCCTTCAATCAGCAGCTCACCATATTCTTTGCTCATAATTGTCTCCAGTATCCTTAACAGCTTGTCCGTGGTCTTTACAGCTTGTGTTGAGCAATCGGCTCGCCATAAAGGTGGCAGTTGGAAAAACGGCCTGGCTCGATTTGTCGTAAGCTGGTGGCGACCTTGGTACAAGTGTCGTGAACACGACTGCAACGGGCTTGGAAACGGCAACCTTGTGGAACATCAAGCAGGTTCAACGGGTTACCAGGTATGCCAGTCAGTTTGGTTTTTGGCCCTGTCAGCGGTGGGAATGAACTGCCCAGCCCTTTGGTATAAGGGTGGAAAGGGGATTGCAGAATTTGTTTCGCTGGCGCAACCTCAATCAGCTCACCGGAGTACATGATGCCGATGCGGTCGGAAAACTCGACCATCAACGACAAGTCATGTGTGATGAAGAGGATTGAAAAACCAAACTCTTCTTTCAGTGCATAGATCTTTTGCAAGATTTCGCGCTGTACCACCACGTCCAGTGCAGTGGTCGGTTCATCCATGATGATCATCTTCGGATTAAGCGCGAGGGCAATGGCAATCACTAGGCGTTGGCGCATACCGCCAGAAAACTGGTGCGGATAATCTCTTAGACGGCTGGCGTGAATATCAACGATCTCCAGTAACCCCTCTGCGCGGCGTTTGGCTTGCTCACGAGTCATGTTGGTGTGACGCATGATCACATCGCAGAACTGATCTTCCATGGTCAATACAGGGTTGAGCGCGTTCATCGCGCTTTGGAATACCATGGACATTTGGCTCCAGCGAAATGCCTGCATGCGATCGTCACTGTATTTGAGAATGTCTTCACCGTTGAAAATCACCTCTCCGCCAGTAATAAACGCAGGCGGCTTGTGCAGTCGCATCAAAGAGAAGGCGACGGTTGATTTACCACAGCCAGATTCTCCAGCGAGACCAAACACTTCACCGGGTGCAATGTCGAAGCTGACATTGTTACAGGCGCGGACATCGCCCGCATCGGTGATGTAGTCAACGCATAGATTGCGGATTGAAATAAGTGGCGTCGTCATAGTTATTTATCCCCGCTGCAAAGTGCATTTTGTGGTTCAATCGCTGGTGCACGTTCTTTCTTGTCTTGGTTTGCCAGTTTTTTCCAGCGTTTCATACCTTTATGAGAGCGAAGTTGTGGGTTGGCAATTTCATCAACGGCAAAGTTAAGCAGCGCCAAGCCAGTCACCAGTAAAGTCAGTGCAATACATGGAGCCAGTAGTTCCCACCAAGCACCGATAAGCATTGAAGAAGAGGTTTGTACGTTGTACAGCATGATGCCCCAACTGATGGTGTTTGGATCGCCAAGTCCAAGGAAGGAGATGATGGATTCCATGGTGATGGCGTACATTACTGAGCCGATAAAGCTTGCACCGACAATTGGAACAAGGTTCGGCAGAATCTCGACAAAGATGATGCGCCAAGAGGATTCACCTAGCACTTCAGCGGCTTTGACAAACTCTTTTTCACGCAGTGCGAGTGTTTGCGAGCGAACTACCCTCGCGCCCCATGCCCAGGAGGTACAGCCGATAATAATCGCGATTGTTACAGGTCCAGCTTCGCCGATAAAGGCGGCTAAAACGAACAGCAGGGGATATTGCGGAATGACCAGCATGATGTTCATCGCGGCGGTGAGAATATCGTCGATACGACCACCAAAGTAACCTGCCGAAATGCCGATAACGGTCGCCAAGAAACAGACGGTAATGCCTGCACCAAAGCCAACGGCGAGTGATACGCGAGCACCGTAAGCCAGTTGAGACCAGATATCACGGCCCATACGCGATGTGCCTAGCACATGATCGGCCTTTTTGGATAGTTGCAGCGTACGGCGATCATCGGCAAGGTTTTTCGCTACCCAACCATCAGGATTGGCTTTCGTTGCTTTCACGACGAAACTTGGGTATTCGTGTGGGTTACCCGTTCTTTTATCTGGCGCATGTTTGGTGATAAGTGGTGCGCCCACTGCCGTGAAAATAAATAGGCTAACAATCACCAGACCGATACGTGCGACTGAGTTACCCAGAATAAGCTTAAATAGATTGTTCATGATTATTTACCTCCCTTGCGTAGGCGAGGATCGAGCACGACATATACCATGTCGGCAATCAGGTTAAACGACAGCATAAACAGCGTCATAATAAGCAACTGACCTTGCAGAACTTGGTAGTCACGTGCGTTGATTGCATCAAGCAAAACCTTACCTAATCCCGGGTAGTTAAAGATGATTTCAACGATAAGTTGACCACCGATCGCCATACCGAGTGACATGGAAAGCGCCGTGACACTGGGCAGTAGCGCGTTGCGCGCAGCGTAGTTGAACACCACACGGTTTTCGCTCAAGCCTTTGCCTTTGGCCATGGTGATGTAGTCTTCCGCTAGCAGGTTGATCATGTTGTTACGCATGTTGACCAAGAAGCCACCGATTTGCACGATAGAGGCACATAGGAGAGGCAGAATGGCGTGATAAGCAACATCTTTGTAGTAGTCCCAGCTTGTCCAATCCGGAATCGTGCCCGGTGTGTAGGCGTAACCGGTTGGGAACCAACCTAGGCCGATAGCAAACGTAAACAAAGCGAGCATCGCGATTACGACTTGTGGAACGGCTTGGATAATCAGCATTCCCGGCGTAATGAACGCATCGTATTTACTACCGCGACGCCAAGCAGCGAAGATCCCTAAGATAGAACCAATCGAGAAAGAGAGAATAACCGCACTGCCTGCTAAGAACAGTGACCAGCCAAAAGCGCTGCCTAACAGTTCATTCACACTGAGTGGATAAAACTTGATTGACGTGCCCAGTTCCCAACTCACAATACTCTTAATGTAGGTCAAATACTGGACATACAAAGGACCGTCGACGAAACCGAGCAGCTTTTTCATCGCTTCGATGCGCTCTGGGGTAACCTGTGTGGTTGCATTCGCAAACATCATGGTGACCGGATCGCCCGGCATCGCCCTCGGAATAATAAAGTTTAATGTCGCTGCAACTAAGAGAGCGACTAAATAAAATGACAAACGTCTTAAAAAATAACCCATAACTTACACCTTACTCACCCAGCGTTTTCCCTGTTCCTGGTTTCAGGTCGCTCATGACCGAATTCAGAGCGAAAAATCCCCTGACGACTGGCGCCATAAACAAACAAGGTTTGAAAAGGATTTATAGCGGCGCACGGGATGCGCGCCGCGGGAGATGAACTTCTACTTAGTTAACTGGTTTTAGGTCCAGTACGTGCAGTAGACGCTCAGGGATGCCTGCCCAAATGTTTGGACGGCCCTTAGGATTTTCTTCGTTCCACCAGCCAGTAAAGCGCTTGGTGTTGTATTGGTACATGTAAGCACCAGACATTACAGGGATGGTGACCTGATCTGCAGCGATGATTTGCTGGATACCATGAGCGATAGCGATTTGCTCTTTCTTCTCAGCGGTTTTGTAGAAGCTGTCAAGTAGGTTGTCCAGTTTTTCATTTTTGTAGAAGTGCATCGCGAAGCGAGGCATGCCTTCACCTTTCTGTAGTGCTGAGTTATATGCACTGTTCCAATACAAGTGTGGATCTGCACCGTGGAAGTAGTTGGTGTATGCAACGTCGTAAGTACCCTCTAGCATGGCTTGGTTGTATACCGCAAACTCAGGGGTACGCGCTTTTGCTTTGATACCGACTTCAGCGAGCTGCTCAACCGCAAGTTGCACGGTGTTGTTAAAGTCAGTCCAGCCGTTTGGCGATTGGACCAGTAGCTCGAAAGATTTGCCTGACGGAGTGTCGACGAAGCCGTCACCATTGACATCTTTAAAGCCTGCTTTAGCTAGCAGCTTCTTCGCGCCTTCCACGTTGTAGGTATTATAACCTTTGTACTTGTTGTGCACTTTTTCATCAGACCAAGCTTCGAAAGCGTAGCCAAGACCTGATGCGAAGTCATTCACTGTACCGCCGCCGTAAAACGCGATGTCAATGATGGTTTGACGGTCAAGTGCCATCGAGAATGCACGACGGAAGTCAACATTGGTCAGTGCTTCTTTTTTCACTGGATCTGGGTTTTTGAAGTTTACCACAAAGGCTTGAGTGCCTGATGGTGGATACCAGTATTGGTGGTTAGGGCTCGCTGCTGCATAAGTACGGTCAATGTCTGGAACGAACGAGGACGTCCAATCTAGCTCAGAGTTAACAATTTTACCTAGCAACTGGTCGTTGTTGGCGATTTGAGGTACGCGTAGACAGTCTACGTCCAAGTTTGCTTTATCCCAGTAATTTGGGTTACGACACTGAATGTAAAGTTGTGGAGTAAAAGTGTCGATTTCAGTAAATGGACCAGTACCAACAGGATTTTCGTTGGTGAACGTGGTTGGATCTTTCACCTCTTTCCACACGTGCTCAGCAACGATAGGAACCAATGAAATTTCGTAAGGGACGTTAGAGTTTGCTTCGCTTAGGCGGAAACGAACTTGGTATTCGTTCAGTTTCTCAACACTGGTCACCCATTTGTTGATGCCGCGTTGGTCAAGCTCAGGTTTTGCTTTCAGTAGGCCGTAAGAGAACACGACGTCATCTGCAGTAAACTTCTGACCATCAGACCATTTTACACCTTTACGGATGTCAAAAGTCACGCTCATCAAGTCGTCAGACATGCGGAAATCTTCAGCGAGACGCATCACTGGGGTATTGCCATGCATTTCATTAAAGATAACAAGTGGTTCATAGATGAAATCCGTTGTCGTGCGAAGGTTAGTCGCTAGATACGGGTTAAAGTTACGTACCATGGTAGGGTAGAAATCAGGTACGATAGTTAGCTCACTACGAGCTGCCGCTGGTGCGGAAATGCTGGTCGCAGCTGCAGCGATTACTGCAGTAGCTAGAGCTGTTTTTTTAATATTGGCAAGCATAGCTGTTCCTTACTATTTTGCTTTCATTTCACATTGTTTGGAATGTCATCAATTTATAAACACTCTCCAAGACCTACCTTTGAAGGTTTGATCAAAGTGGCCTGTAGGCCTTAGGCAGGAGTAAGAAAACACCTTACTAAGTAAATAATCAAACTCGTTTCCCGTTAAAAACGTTAAAATGGCCACCAACTCCGTCATAAACGTCATTTCTATCTAGGCTGAGTTGTTTTTGCTGAAATTTTGCGCATTGATGTGCGTCGCATACCTAAGGTGTTCAATTGCTTTTTGTTAGTGATTGCTAACCACTCAAGCCTTGTTTTAATTGCCATTTAAGGCTGTTGTTAATATTGTAGATCTTGCTCACATCTGAAAAATGAGTTAATTAATCAGACAAAATTTAATCTGCCGTTCTGTTGTGATTGAACTCGCAAACTGCTTTAAAAGTCCACGATGAGTCAGTGGAAAAGGCATTTTTACGTTGATAATCGCTACTAGTCAGTCATGAATCTGCCATTAATTCTTCAAGTAAATTAAGCGTTCTGATGTGAGTTTTTGAGTGAAATTATCTCGTTTGACCGACAGAACAAACGCGCCTTAGGCAGCCTGAGTATCCGTTGAGCAATGTGGTTCGGGATGAGAGGTGTTGATAGATGATCGACGTTGATTGAGCTGTTAGAACAAAAGGTAGAGGGTATGGCTATTGCGCTCAATATCAACCGATATAAAAAAAGCCCAAAATACATTTTGGGCTTTTCGGCGCAGTTCTCACCACTAGCTGGTGAGTAGACGTTGCAGCTTATCGCGCTGCATTTCAATGTAGCTACGCTCTGGGCTCTGCTCTTTACAATGCGCGAGAATAAACTCAATAGAACTGAGTACCGTACGCCAACGAGGCGTTCTTGGTAATGTTTCAATGCGCATGTATTTGTCGAGAGTACGGGTTTGCAGCGTACTTCGGTCGAGATAGACGCGCCACAAGCCGCTTTTCTCAGCAAAAGCAAACTTATTCTCACCCGAGACTGACTCCCAGTAGTCTAACGCATGAGTCATCACATCGACCAAAACCTCACGCATTATCTCTTGTTTGTTTTGGCTGCTCCCTAAAGCTTTGTCAGCCAATCGAGTGAACTCTCCGCCCAGTTCTTTCAGGCTTTGAAGTTTCTCTTTATCGCCATCAAAAGCATAGCTTGAGAGCACCTCAACGGCGGTTTCTAAGTTGTGAATGCGCGACGCGGTTGCGCCGCCGCCGACGTTGAAGATATACATGGCATCTAAACCTGATCCTTCAGGTAATTTGAGAATGTCGGTTTCAATGTGCTGTCTTACATCTTCGACGTAAATATCAATGTGGCCGCAATAGTGTGGTTGTTTGACGGTTAGGTACTTGGGCGCAATCAATTCCTCTGCGTTTGAACGCCTGAGTTGTTCCAAATTGCGTTTAAACAGTTTACAAGCGGCTTCGTTGGCAAAACGGATGCGTTTGTCTTCCCGGATACAGATGATGGCTTCAGGGGCGGATTCCAGTTGCTCCAGTAGCCGTCCTTGTGTCTCCAGTAAACTTGCTTCGACCATGGCACGCTGCTTTAATTCGGCTTCCAAGCGGCTATTTTCCAAGCGTCGCTCTTCGGCTTTACTCGCCATTAGATGTGCCTTGATTCGCGCGGCAAGCTCATGCTTATTAAACGGTTTGGATAAGTAGTCGTTGGCACCCGCTTCAAAGCCGCGCACGCGATCTTCACTTTGATTGAGTGCGGTCAGCATGATGACGGGCAGTTCAGCCAGATCGAATTCTTGACGTAACTGATGACAAACCTGATAACCACTCATACCCGGCATCATGATATCGAGTAGCAATAACGCTGGCTTCTCTTGCTTGATCAGTGCGAGAGTTTCTGGGCCATCGGAAGCGGTTTTGACGCGATAACCTTCAATGCGCAGGAAACTTTCCAGTACACGTAGATTAACGGGTTCATCGTCAGCCACCACTAATAAGGCGCCCTGCGGATTTTCTGGAAGCGACGATTGGTCGAGAGAGAACAATTCGTTGCTGTCAGGTGCTTGGAAGTGATGGTATTGCGACATCTTCGCTGTGGTATTGATCTCGTCATCACTTGCCAAAGGCAGGGTAAAACTAAAGGTAGTGCCAACCATTGGCTGGCTGCTGACATACAGTGAGCCGCCCATCAGCTCAATCAACTGACGGCTAATCGAGAGGCCAAGACCAGCGCCTTGCCGGTAACGACCTGCATCTTGCCCCGCTTGGATTAACGGCTCAAAAATGTGCTCCAACTGTTCTGCTGGAATGCCCTGTCCAGTGTCTACGACTTGGATTCTTGCTTTGCCGTCTACCACGTTGGCGGAGATGACGATTTTGCCTTCACTGGTGTATTTGATAGCGTTGCCAATCAAGTTGTACAACACTTGCTCCAAGCGTTGTGGATCGGCGGAAACGGGGGCGAGATCGTTTGGAACTTGATTAATGATTCGTAGTGTTTTATTGCCGAGCAGATGACTGGAAAGCTCAAGCACTAAGCGTGTGGCACTGGCCAAACTGACAGCCGATTTATGAATGTCCAAGCTGCCGTAGCGCATTTTGTGATAATCAAGTAGGTCGTCGACTAGGTTTGCAAGCCTTTGGCCGCTTTTGATGATGATGTCTAGCTGATATTTTTGGCTGCCAGGAATCGGACCATTGGCACCGGAGACTAAGGTTTCGGCAATGCCAATCATACCATGCAATGGAGTGCGCAATTCGTGTGAGGTGGTCGCGAGGAACTCATCTTTGAGTTTATCGGCTAATTGCAGCTCATCGTTTTGTTTTTGGATCAATTGCAGGCTTTTTTCCAACTCTCGGTTCTGCGTTTTGATTAACTGAATTTTGTCGCGAATGGAGCGCTGCATACGTTCAAAGCTGACCGCCAAACGGCCAATTTCATCCCGGCGATCTGTATTGATCATATTCTCGTCAAGATCGCCAGCAGAGACTCGTTCTGCTGCCCAAGTCAGTTTAAGCAGCGGAGAGGTAATGAAATTGGATAGATAATGTGAGCAGATAAACACCAGAATGATGGCAATCAGCATGGCGATGACAAACAGTTTCTCCAACTGTTGGATGCGAGCAAAGGCTTCGCTTTCAGGCAATTGAACTACCAACGCCCAAGTTTGTCCTTTCATGATAATGGGGGTAAATGCGGCAATGGTCGCTTCGCCTAAGCCATTAATGTAGGTTCCAACCGAGGTTAATCCTGCCAATGCTTTGTTGATCACTTCCGCACTTTGGCTAATGTCGTCCTGTTTGGTACTCATGGTGCGAGGTGAGTGGTCACTACCTACGAGTAAAGTATGGATAACCGCATCTTTGCTTACATCGGCAACCAGTTTGGTTAAGCCATTGTTGGGCAAACGGAACATCGCATAGCTGTGCAAGTAGCCTTGTTGAATGATGGGCGCACCTAACCAAGCGACCTGTTTACCATCCTCCTCGGCGAAGTCGGAAATCAGTACTGGGGTGTAATCTTCGTTGTCCTTGCGCTTTTCAGTGACGTCTTTGGCAAGCTGGCGAAAGCTCATTCCAAGCAAAGTGTCTTTGTAGGGCCCCGTTTTCAGGTTGGTACCAAAATTATCGTATTTGTAGATGGAGTAGGTCACGTTACCATCCAAGTCGATGAGCAGGATGTCGTCAAAATCGGAGCGTTTGAGTAGCTCTAGGTAGGCCCAGTGATAGCGCTTATGCAGCAGTCGGTAACGTTCACTACCGACATAACTGCTGGATTCAGGCAAGATTGACGTTTTGATCTGATCGCCCGAGCCAGGAATATAGCGTTGCTGGGCGTTTTCGCGTGCTTGCTCGATATCCAAACCAAGGCTTTTAAAGGCGTTGACGAGGCCATAAAAACGCCCGCCACTGGCATAAGCCAACTCTGAACGGACAAACCCCATCACTTCGGTTTCTTGTGCCTGAAAATAATCCATCACCTGTTGTTGCTTGGTATCGCGCACCGAAAGTAGGTGGGAAGTGCTTTGCTCTTGCAGATCCTTGCTATGAGATTGCAAAAAGAAAATCGCAATGATGGTCAATGGTGTCAGGCTCAACACCAAAAAGGCCGTCATCAGGGTGCTTTGCAGACGTTTGAATTTCTGTTTCCGGTAAAACTTAAACATACAATTTCGTTAAGGCTCTTGAAAGACGAGGACTCAAGCTTGGAGAGTCATGAATGCGAAACGGATAAATGGTTAATGAACAGTACTTGATACAACAAAATAGACCATTTTGAATTTAACGAAATTAACGAGTTTTTTTACTTTGACAAGTAAGTTGTTTACAAAGCGTGGATGGAAACGCAAAAAATCGCTCTAACGGGGTGAGTAGGTCACAATGTCATGCTGGGGCTGCGGAGATTGTGACCAATGTGCTTACTTGTGTGCCTGATAAATGGCGAACTTGCTGGTCTTATTTAGCGTCGCACAATTACCGAATGATTGCTCTATAATCGGAGGATAGCGCAGGAAGCTGTTGGCGACGATGAGCAGTTCACCGTTGGCATTAAGGTATTGTGGCGCCTTGCCCAATAAGGTTTCGGCTGCGTTATAACTTGTTTCAAGACCACTGTGAAATGGTGGGTTAGATATGATGAAACGGTAATCACTGGCGGTATCAGAGTAGATATCGGAAGCAAACACACGACCTTCCAAGCCATTCGCTTGCAAGGTTGCTTGGCTTGATGCTAATGCATAAGCATTGATGTCACACATTTCGAGGCTAATCTGTGGGTTGGCTTTTGCCATGAATGCACCAATGACTCCCGCACCACAGCCAAAATCCAGCACCTTACCGCTTAATGACGGCAAGGTTTCGAGTAATAGTTTACTGCCTAGATCAAACTCGCCGTGGCTAAATACACCTGGTAAGCTTTTTACTGTGATTGTATGACCGTTGAGCGTCAGTTGATAGCTGGCAAACCAGTCTTGTTGAGCAAAGGGGGCGGGAATCTGTTCGCATTGTCCCCAATAAAATGAACAGCGACGAGCGGAGTCGTACTTGTTGATTGGCCCGTAGTCGCTAAACATTTTCTCTATACTTTTTATCCCGGAGCGGTTTTCACCCACCACGACTATCTCACACCCTTGGCCTAACTTGGCCATCAGCATCGACAGTAAGTAGTTCGCCTCTGCTTTGGCCTTTGGCCAGTAGAGCAGCAACAGGTCCGCTTGCGTCGCTTGGTCAAACTCAGCGCCAAAGTAACTCTTCACCTGATCGGATTGCTGAATTTGACGAAAGTAAGCGTAATTGGAGGTAAACACAGTCACCGTTTGGCAATGTTGCGCCAGTTCGATGGGGAAAGTGTCTTCGATCTCTCCGGCTACCAGAACGTGTTTACCTTTGAAATAATCGAGTTGACGTTGGGCGATTTGGCTTGGGGCGGTGTATGCAGACATGTGGGTACGCTATCTATAAAAATTGGGCAGATTTTCGCACACTCTGCCCATGACTTGAAGTCTATCTGAGGTTAGCTGTTGTCTTGTTGGTCGAGAAAGCTCTTAAACTCTTCCTCGTAAATATTGAACAGCACCATAGTGACGGCAAAAATGAGCGGTCCATAAATAAGGCCGATGAGGCCAAACAGTTGAATACCGCCCAAGAGAGAAAAGAAGATCATCAGGGTATTCATTCCCGCGCTGCCTTGCATCAAAAACGGCCGCAGCAGATTATCAATCGAACCGACTACTGCAATGCTCCAAATCGCCAAGAAGATGGCCCAGCCCGTTTCTCCGGTCAGCAGCAGATAGAGTGTCGCCGGAATCCAAATCAGCGCCGTACCTACCACCGGAATGAAAGAGGCGAAGCCCATCATGGTGCCCCAGAAAAGTGCAGGGAAGCCCGCGAGCCACATGCCGATACCGCCAGCGACCCCTTGAGCTATCGCGGTGAGAAAAGACCCCATCACGGCTGACTTCGAGACTTTCTCAATTTCGTCCAGCAGTTTGTCTTCCTGACTGCGTGACAGAGGCAAAATGTGGCGGATGGCGGCGATGATCTTATCGTGGTCACGTAACAAGAAGAACAGCACAAACAGCATGAGGAAGAAATCCAGCAAAAAGTTGGTGGCGTCCCCCAAAATTTTGGCGCTAATTGCAACTAAATTGGATCCGAGTGCACTGGCCAGTTGCCCCACTTTTTCGGCAATCGACTTGGCGTCAATATTGTCAAAAGGCAAATATTCATTGAGCAGTTCCAGCCCTTTAGTCACCCAAGGATGAGCGAACACGGTTTGAATGCCGCCGTGCGTAACCCATTTGTAAGTGTTCTGAGAAAACAGAGATCCTTGCTGTACGATGGCAGCGAATACAAACAGCAGCGGCACCACGATAATGAAGGTCAGCACAATGCAAGAGAGTAATGAGGACAGATTTTTCTTCTGCGGCATCTTATGCTCAAACCATTGGTGAACAGGAAACATCAGCAGAGAAATGATAAATGCCATAATGATCGAATTGATGTAGGGCTCGACCAGCAAATAACAGGCAATGCCAGCGGCCAGTAGCGCGACGATCAAAACCCGATGACTGGAAGTAATTTTGACTTTTTCTGACACAGTTGCCATCCACGATAGATTGATATTGCGGTTATAATGACGCCAAATCATGACGTTATCAATGCGGAGAGTGGATGATGGGCTGTTGCAATAAAGATAAAGACTGTGAAAAACAGCAACGAAAAAGATCCATTCCTTGGTTTTCTCTCGTCGTAGTGTTGCTGGCACTACTGGTACTTTTCAACTGGCAATAAAAATGGGCCACTTTGTTGTGGCCCATTGAACTCGGTTGACAAGGATATTATTGCTGTTCTTGCGCCAAGATGGCAAAACAGCGATCCGCCGCTTCGAGCGTTGCATCGATCTCTTTTGAGCCGTGCGCTAAAGACGTAAAGCTGGCTTCAAAAGCAGAAGGCGCCAAATAGACACCGTGCTCAATCATCAGATGGAAGAAACGTTTAAATCTTTCAACATCGCACTTGGTCACATCTTCATAGCAAGTAATTTGCTCTTGTTCGGTGAAGAAGAAACCGAACATGCCGCCGACTTGGTTGACCACTAGAGGGATGCCGTGTTTGTCGGCTAACGATTTGAAACCGTCAGCCAATTGTTTGGTTTTCGCCGCTAAACGTTTTTCGTTGCCTTCTTCTTTTAACAAATTCAGGCAAGCGTAACCCGCTGCCATCGCAACAGGGTTGCCCGATAGCGTGCCAGCTTGGTAAACCGGACCCGTTGGTGCGATAAACTGCATCACATCCTTACGTCCACCAAACGCACCAACTGGCATACCACCACCAATGATTTTACCCAGCGTGGTGAGATCGGGTTTGATGTCGTAATACGCTTGCGCGCCGCCCAGTGCTACACGGAACCCCGTCATCACTTCATCAAAAATTAACAGCGCGCCCTCTTGGTCGCAAATGTCACGCAGCCCTTGGTGGAAACCTTCCACTGGTGGAATGCAGTTCATGTTACCAGCGACAGGTTCGACGATGATACAGGCGATTTCGCCTGAGTTGGCAGCAAACAGTTCACGCACTGAATGCAAATCGTTGAAGCGAGCGGTCAGCGTATGTTTGGCAAAATCAGCAGGGACCCCAGGCGAGCTTGGTTGACCAAGGGTTAATGCGCCCGAACCAGCTTTGACCAGCAAGCTGTCTGCATGGCCGTGGTAGCAGCCTTCAAATTTGACAATTTTGTCGCGGCCAGTAAATCCACGTGCCAAACGAATCGCGCTCATGGTCGCTTCAGTACCTGAGCTCACCATACGCAACTGTTCCATCGATGGCACAAGCTGTGAAACCAGTTCGGCCATTTTGATTTCCATCTCGGTCGGCGCACCAAAGCTCAAACCGCGCTGTGCTGCGTCAATTACTGCTTCACGAATCACCGCGTGGTTGTGACCGAGAATCATAGGCCCCCATGAACCCACGTAGTCGATATAAGCTCTACCGTCCGCATCAAAGATCAACGCGCCATCGGCTCTTTCAACAAAAATTGGCGAACCGCCAACGCCATTAAAGGCGCGCACCGGAGAATTCACTCCGCCAGGGATGGTCTGTTGGGCTTTCTGATACAGCTCGGATGATTTGGTCATGGGTTTATCCTCTTCTGATTGCTCGGGACCAAGTGGCGGGCATTGTACCTCTCTAAGAGGCAGTTAGAAATATTTTGCTGAGCTTTATGACTCCTTTCACGAGTTTACGGAAAATATTCAGGCTAGAATGTATTGCTTAAGAGCGAACTATAAAGTGGTGAATACTTGAACGTATTGGTCAGGTATTGGATAATCGCTCTCATATCAACAAAGATACGTCCGTCGCGTGAGTTATTTGGAATACTCATACCGACGGCATTACACGAGTGAGAGAGGTCGTCGTGAGCGATATGAATGTACCAATATCCTTTTCGGATGCAGCAGCGGCACGGGTAAGAATGTTGATTGCTGAGGAAGAAAATCCTGCGCTGAAATTGCGTGTCTATATTACTGGCGGTGGTTGCAGCGGTTTCCAGTATGGTTTTACTTTTGATGAAAACGTCAACGACGGTGATATGACCATTGAAAATAGTGGTGTCATTCTGGTGGTTGATCCTATGAGTTTGCAGTATTTGATCGGCGGTGTAGTCGATTACACGGAAGGGTTAGAAGGATCGCGTTTCTTCATCGATAACCCAAATGCCAAGACCACCTGTGGTTGCGGCGCCTCGTTTAGCGTGTAATCCGGTTAGACTTTTCTTCAAAGGTAGTTGTATTGCGCAACTACCTTTGTTTTACGCCGCTAGGATATTGCGTAAAACACGCTCCAGACTCCGGGGAGCAAACAAAAAGGACTTTTTATGTCTATCAAACAACAAGGCCGCTTTTTTTTGCAGCGTCCATGGCTAGTTTCTCTACTTATTATCCTCGCATTAACCACGTGGCTTAGTGTGGGTTCTCTGCAAGCCGAAGAGCCGGCTCCCCTCACCAAAGAACAAGCTATTCCACTCGCGAGTGTCGTTTTTCAAACCTTTAACGCGCAAAATACCGCCAAGAGTATTGATCTCTATGGCCGTACTGCGCCCAATCGGCAAGCCAAGTTAGGCGCTGAAATCGCTGGAAAAATTGTGCGCTTAGACGTTGAGAAGGGCCAAGCGGTACGTAAAGGTCAAGTGGTCGCCGTGATAGACAAACGCGATCTCGAATCCCAGTTGCAGCGTGCCAAAGCCATGCTGGACGTTCGGCAGAAAGAATTCAAAGCGGCGCAATCGCTCAATAACCGTGGCCTACAAGGTGAAGTGGCCTTTGCCACGGCCGAAGCGGCCTTAGTGGAAGCGAAAGCGAATCTGGTGACGGTGGAAACCGAGCTGCGCAACACCGAAGTAAAAGCCCCTTTTGATGGCATTCTAGATAGTCGTTTTGTCGAACTCGGCGATTTTGTTGGCATTGGCGACCCAGTAGCGACGGTGATTGACTTGGATAAGCTGGTGATAGAAGCGGATGTCAGTGAGCGCCATGTGCAATCGCTTGCCAACTCGCAAACGGCGAAAGTCCGTCTCCTCAACGGGCTGGTCTTGGACGGTAAGATGCGCTACGTAGGGCAGGTCTCGTCTCCCGCCACTAATACCTTCCCGATTGAAGTCGAAGTGGATAACCGCATGCAGAGAATCCCGGCAGGGGTGAGCGCTGAAGTGCATCTTACTCTAGATGAAACCTTAGCCATCAAAGTAACGCCTGCCATGCTGGCACTGGATAACAATGGCAATCTAGGCGTGAAGACTTTGCAAGACAGTGTGGTGCGTTTTGTGCCTATTCAACTGGTCAAAGCGGAGCAAGATGGCGTTTGGCTCTCAGGGTTGGGAGACAAAGTTGACATTATCGTCCTTGGTCAAGGGTTTGTGCGCGATGGTGATAAAGTCCATGCGACGCGCCAAGCCAGCGTAGCGGTCAATTAAGGAGGCGATATGTTTTCTATCATAGATGCGGCCTTATCGCGTTCGCGCACCATGATCAGCTTGCTGATCTTGATTTTGATTGCCGGTGTGGGCACCTACATGACGATTCCCAAAGAGTCGAGCCCAGATATCACCATTCCGATTATCTATGTTTCGGTGAGTCATCAAGGCATTTCGCCTGCCGACGCTGAGCGGCTGTTGGTTCGGCCGATTGAGCAGGAGCTGCGCTCGATAGAGGGCGTAAAAGAGATGACGTCTACGGCTTCAGAGGGACATGCTTCTGTGGTGTTGGAGTTTACCGTTGGCAGTGATTTGGCCAAAGCCATGGCGGATGTGCGTGAAGCGGTCGATTTGGCTAAGCCAAAATTGCCGACGGAGAGCGATGAGCCAACGGTGAACGAAGTGACGCTCGCCTCGGAAGAGCCTGCTTTGTCGGTAGTGTTATATGGCACGGTGCCGGAGCGCACGATTGTTCAGGTAGCCCGTCAGCTTCGTGACAAACTCGAAAGCTTTCGTCAGGTGCTGGAAGTGGACATTGCCGGTGACCGAGAAGATATCGTGGAAATCGTCGTCGATCCGCTACTGATGGAGAGCTATGGTCTTGATCAGGGCGATATCTATAATTTGATCGCCTTGAATAACCGCGTCGTTGCGGCAGGTTTCGTCGACACCGGCTACGGCCGTTTCTCGGTGAAGGTACCTTCGGTTTTCGACTCACTTAAAGATGTCTTAGAGCTGCCGATCAAAGTGGACGGCAAGCAAGTGATCACCTTTGCCGATGTCGCAACGGTGCGCCGCTCTTTTCGCGATCCGGAAAGTTTTGCCCGCCTCGATGGTAAATCTGCCGTGGTGTTGGATGTCAAAAAGCGCGCAGGTGAGAACATCATCGAAACGGTTGAGTTGGTAAAACTGGTTATCGAAGAGGGGCAAAAAAGAGACGACTGGCCTGCGAACTTGTTGGTTAAATACACTTGGGATCAGTCAAAAGACGTTGAGTTGATGCTCAACGATCTGCAAAACAACATTTTGTCGGCCATTATTCTGGTGGTGATTGTCATCATCGCCATCTTAGGTGTTCGCACCGCGTTTTTGGTTGGCGTATCGATTCCGGGCTCATTTTTAACTGGTTTACTGGTGCTGGCCGTGTTTGGTTTAACCGTCAATATTGTGGTGCTGTTTGCTCTTATCATGGCAGTTGGCATGTTGGTTGACGGCGCGATTGTGGTGACGGAGTTTGCCGATCGACGCATGCAAGAAGGCGTGGACAGGCGCAGTGCCTATCTTGATGCCGCCAAACGTATGGCGTGGCCGATTACCGCTTCCACCGCGACCACGCTCGCCGCTTTTGCCCCTTTGCTCTTCTGGCCAGATATTACTGGCGAATTCATGAAGTATTTGCCGCTGACCTTGATAGCAACGTTAGCGGCTTCTCTGATTATGGCGCTGCTGTTTGTACCCGTACTCGGTGGTTTGATTGGTAAACCACAAAATGTTTCCGCTGAAAATCAACGTCGTATGGTAGCACTGCACAATGGTGAGTTTGATAAGGCAACGGGCATTACTAAGCTTTACTATCAAACCCTAGCCATTGCGATTCGTCACCCGCTGAAAATTCTGTTGAGTGCGATCTTACTGGCGGTTGGTATCGGTTTTACCTACAGCAAAGCGGGGCTTGGAGCGGAATTCTTTCCAGAGGTTGATCCGCCTTTCTTTACCGTTAAAGTTCGCTCTTATGGCGATCTCTCTATCTATGAGAAAGATGTCGTGATGCGTGGCATTGAGCAAGTCATGCTCGGTCACGATGAGTTTGAGAGTGTTTACACACGAACAGGGGGCGATGATGAGATAGGGCAGATTCAGATCACGCCAGTCGATTGGCAATACCGTCGCAAAGTGAAAACCATTATCGAAGAGTTAAAGCAAACGACGTCGAAATTTGCTGGGGTGGAAATTGAGTACAAGTTCCCAGATGCAGGGCCGCCAGTGGAACATGATCTCGTGATCGAAATGTCTTCGCGTGTGCCCGATTACTTAGACGAAGCCGCGAAAATGGTGCGTCATTGGGCGGATAACAATCCCGCTTTGACCAATCTCAGTGACTCTTCGAGTAAAGATGGGATTGACTGGCAGATCGATATTCGTCGTGATGACGCTGCTCGCTTTGCTGCTGATGCCACCTTAGTCGGTAATACGGTGCAGTTTGTCACCAATGGCTTGAAAATTGGCGATTATTTGCCAGATGATGCGGATGAAGAAGTCGATATTCTAGTACGCTATCCCGAAGACAAACGCGATATTGGCCGCTTTGATCAATTGAGGGTGAAAACGGCAGCGGGATTAGTTCCCATCACCAACTTTGCGGAGATCAAACCCAATCATAAGCAAGATACCATTAAGCGTATTGACGGGCATCGCGTGATTAACGTGATGGCGGATATGGCTGAAGGCTACAATTTGGCGTTGGAACTGCCGAAAATTGAACAAGCGCTCAGTGAACTCGGCCTTCCTTCTGGGGTGGAGTTTAAAATCCGTGGGCAAAATGAAGAGCAGGAAAACTCGTCTGCCTTTTTGCAAACGGCGTTTATGGTGGCGCTGGCCGTGATGGCTTTGATTCTTATCACTCAGTTCAACAGTTTCTATCAAGCGTTTCTAATCTTAAGTGCGGTGTTATTTTCAACCGTTGGCGTGTTTGCTGGGTTACTGATTTTCCAAAAGCCCTTTGGCATTATCATGTCTGGAATTGGGGTTATCGCCCTAGCGGGCATTGTGGTGAACAACAACATTGTGTTGATTGATACTTACAACCAACTGAGAAAACGTGGATTGGAGAGGGAAGAAGCGATTCTCAGAACCGGGGTTCAGCGTTTACGCCCGGTAATGTTAACCACCATTACGACCATTTTGGGTCTGCTGCCAATGGTGCTTGAGATGAACATCGATTTGATCAATCAGAAAATCGAGTTCGGTGCACCGAGTACTCAATGGTGGTCGCAATTGGCAACGGCAGTTGCGGGTGGGTTGGCTTTCGCGACCGTTCTAACGTTAGTGCTTACGCCCTGTTTGTTGATGTTGGGCCGCGAGAAAGCCTCACCCATTGTGCCTGATGAATATGAGCAGCTGATTGCGGATGAAGAAGCGGCAGATACTGCGGTAAAATAGCGCTGTGAGAGGTATTGGGTGAATTAAAAAGAGGCAATTTGAATTGCCTCTTTTCTTTTGCCCGAAGGTTATTGCATTGCCAGCAGTTTGCTGTAGCGCTCCAATTTTTCCAGACTCAGTGTGGAGTTGGCGATAAAGGTCTGCTTTGCACTTCCGCTCAGTGATTGCGCCTGAGGCAAACTTACCGTTCTGGGGTTTTTATGCACCCCATTCACCAAAAATTCGTAGTGTAAGTGCGGACCCGTGACGCGACCTGTTCCACCAAGCGTGCCAACCGTCTGCCCTTGTTTTACCCGTTGGCCCGTTTTGACCAGACGCTTTTTCATATGCAGATATTTGGTGATGTAAGTATTGCTGTGTTTGATAAACACGTAATTACCGTTGAACTGGTTGTAGCCAGATTGCAAAACCACGCCATCTCCCGCCGCCCAAATAGGAGTGCCCACTGGCGCAACGTAATCCGTGCCACGGTGTGCTTTAACTTGGCCAGTCACAGGGTGAAGGCGACGTGGATTGAAATTGGAACTGACACGGCGAAAATCGATCGGTGCCCGAAGGAAGGCTTTTTTCATCGCACGGCCATTCTCATCGTAGTAATTGTCGGTTCTATCATCATAAATCGCAGTGAATGTTTCGCCTTGGTTGTGGAAAATCGCTGCGATGATCCGTCCGCGACCAATCACTTCTCCTTCAACGACTTGTTCTTGATACAAAACGCGAAAACTGTCTTTTTCACGAATATCTAACGCAAAATCGATATCCCAACCAAAAATGCCCGCCAGTTCCATGATTTGGTTAGGGGTTAAATTAGCGCTGATTGCTGCGTTCCAGAAATTGGAAGTAATCGTGGCTTCGGCGTAGGCGTACTGATAGTTGACCTCTTTGCGATCCAATTGTGAAACAAATTGCTCGCCTTCTTTCTGTATGGCAAAGGTTTCGAACGCGTTTAATTGTCTTTTGAGTTGCAGCAGATTGTTTTGCTCATCAAAGCCAAATTGCAACAGATCGCCAGGGCGCAGCTTGGTTAACTGCTCTTGAATATCGCTGTTGGTGCTGATCAGTTGGTGAAGCAAACTGGCCGACAAACCAATACGGCTAAAGAGCAAGGCGGCGCTTTCGCCTTCTTTCACTCGGTGCTGTTCCCAACGACTGATGGCCGACTCGGCGCTAAGTGGCGTTGTAAGAGAAAAGCTTTGCGTATTGAGTTCAATCGGATAATGCAATCCGACTTGCAAATGATTTTCCTTGGGGCGCAAATCGTTCACATCGGGGAGCAAAAAGGCAGCGCTGAATATAATTGCACTAAAAAAGCCGATGAACATTTTGTGCAGCAGTGGAAGACGGGTAAAAATCGAAAGCATGTCTGGTTTTTAATGATATCTAAGAGAGAAAAATAACCTTGGATTAGTCTAACTTGTTTCAAAATGCAGTGCTATTCAAGTAAGATGTCCAGCTATTATATTTTGCCAAATTTGTGGGAGTGAACAAGCATGGCGAGCATTGAAGCTGCACTAGCCGAGATTAAACGCGGTGTTGAAGAGCTGATTCCAGAAGAAGAGCTCATCGCAAAATTAAAAGAAGGCCGTCCTCTACGGATCAAATTGGGGGCGGATCCGACCGCACCTGACATCCACCTTGGCCACACGGTGATATTCAATAAGCTTCGCTTGTTCCAAGAATTAGGTCATGAAGTGACATTCCTGATTGGTGATTTTACCGCTATGGTCGGTGACCCAACGGGTAAGAACAGTACGCGTCCGCCGCTCAGCCGTGAAGATGTACTTCGTAACGCTGAAACTTATAAAGAGCAGGTGTTCAAAATCCTTGATCCAGCGAAAACCAAAATTCAGTTCAACTCTGAATGGCTTTCTGAGCTGGGTGCGGAAGGGATGATTCGTCTTGCAGCGAACCAAACTGTGGCGCGTATGCTTGAGCGCGATGATTTTAAAAAGCGTTACGCGGGTGGTCAGCCGATAGCCATTCACGAATTCATGTATCCACTGTTGCAAGGCTGGGACTCGGTTGCGATGGAAACCGATGTTGAGCTTGGCGGTACTGACCAGAAATTTAACTTATTGATGGGCCGTGAACTGCAAAAATCTCACGGCCAGAAGCCGCAAGTGGTACTGATGATGCCACTGCTTGTTGGCCTTGATGGCGAGAAGAAAATGTCGAAATCGTCGTGCAACTACATCGGTATCAGCGAAGCGCCGAGTGAGATGTTCGGCAAGATCATGTCGATATCAGACACTTTGATGTGGAGTTACTACGAGCTGCTCTCTTTCCGTCCTTTGGAAGAGATTGCACAGTTCAAAGCAGACGTTCAAGCGGGTAAAAACCCACGCGATATTAAAGTGCTGCTGGCGAAAGAGATCATTGCTCGTTTCCATAGCGAAGCGGATGCAGACGCCGCTGAGCAAGAGTTTGTCAACCGTTTTGCTAAGAACCAAGTGCCTGATGACATGCCAGAGTTTACGTTTGCCGCAGGTATCGCGATTGCGAATCTGTTGAAAGACGCCGAGCTGTGCGCATCGACCTCGGAAGCGATACGTATGGTTAAACAAGGCGCAGCGAAGCTGGATGGTGAGAAGATCGACGATGCTAAACTTGAGCCGGTTGCTGGCACTTATGTGTTCCAAGTTGGCAAGCGCAAGTTTGCTCGTGTCACCATCGCCTAAACTCGGCTGATTGTATTAAATTGAAAAAGCGCCTTTCGAGGCGCTTTTTTTGTTGGCTGCTACCCCTACCCCTAACCCTACCCCTAACCCTAACCCTACCCCTAACCCTAACCGTTAGGGGCGCTGAGTCGTGACTTGGCTAAACTGCAGCAAATCACGATAGAAGGCGTTTTCAAATTGGGTAATCGGCGCCACTGGCGTGCTTTCCTCTGACGGGTAGTAGTCAGTGATAAACTGCACAAAAGCGGATCTCGGTTGGCCGCTTTGGTCTAGTACAAACCCGGCCATGTTATAGCTGCCATACAGTGAACCACTCTTGGCGAGAATTTGCCCTTTCACGGGTTCTTGGCGCATGCTTTGGCGGTATTTTAATGTCCCAGAGACACCGGATTTCGGTAGCATGGAGAGAATTCGCAGCTGGGCATCGTGTTGCCAGAGATATTTTAATATCGCCATCATATCTTGTGGGCTCATGCGGTTATTGCGTGATAATCCCGAACCATCAGCAAGCTGTGCTCTGGAGAGATCGATGCCCGCCTTGGCGAATAAGACTTGCTTGATCGCTTCGGTGCCGTTGTTAAAACTTCCCGGCTGAAGATAGAAGTGGGCGCCGAGCGCTTTGGTCAGGTTATCGGCGATCAAGTTGTCAGAATGCTTGAGCATTGAATCGAGTAAAGTCGGCAATGGAGCGGATTGATGCGTCGCGATCAAGATGGCCGAGGTCGAGTTTGGTACACCAATACGAATCTGTCCAGTGAACTTGATATCGAGCTGTCGTAGTAGGGTGTAAACAATTCGTGTCGCGTACTGTGTTGAGTCCTGCACTGCAAATTTAAGAGGTAACGGCTTATCGCGTTCGACTAGACATCCTTGGAGTTGATACTGGTTGTTGCTTGAGGTCAAAAGTTCTAAATCACAATGGCTGGCTTCTTTGATCGTTTTGGAAACGGTTTTTACGTCAGTCGTCACATAGATAGGAAAGTGCTCTGGTACGTAAACGCGTGTGTTTCCATCATCTTGGGTATAAATAGATGCTTGGACACAGTTTTCATCCAGAGTAATGGCACTCGATGGCGCACTGTAGCAAACGCCCAAAATATCCCACGGCCAACCCACGGCGCGTTCATAGCCCGTAAACACACTGTTATCCAGCCAAATATCGCCCGAAATTTGCGTTATCCCCTGTGCTTTTGCCTCAGCAAAAAGGGTTTTGAGCCGGTCTGTTGTGAGCGTGGGATCACCAGAAAAGCGTAAAATAACATCCTGCTTATCGCGCAGCAGTTGGGTGGTAAAAACAAAATCGTCTCC
The DNA here is from genome assembly GCF_000960595.1 of Vibrio sp. S234-5. Classification (NCBI taxonomy): domain Bacteria; kingdom Pseudomonadati; phylum Pseudomonadota; class Gammaproteobacteria; order Vibrionales; family Vibrionaceae; genus Vibrio; species Vibrio sp. S234-5. The sequence goes on along the minus strand of NZ_JZAM01000237.1, from coordinate 119,400 downwards.
CAACTCTAATTTGGCTGCCAGTGCAGTGGCTAATTTTAAGGTACTCGCCGGTGGAAAAAGCTGTGGATTGCTTGGTAAGCTACTCAGGCTGGTTTGGTTTTGTAAGTTCTCAACCCACAAGCTGCTTCGACTACCCTCAGGCAGGTAAGCCAAAGGCGCATAATTGTCCGCTTGTACCGAGGAGATATGAGCAAAAAAGCCGCAGCCGAGAAGATACAATGATTGAAGAAAAAAGCGCATGCGTATTGCCTGTTGAATATCAAAGTGACAACAGTATAGCGGGGATAAAAAACGCCTGCTAGTTGAGCAGGCGTCGAGAGTCGTAGGCCGAATAAGGCGTATTAGAAGTCGTAACGTAGACCAATAGCCAGTTCGTCTTCTGCTTGTGCTTTGGTTGCTGTCGCAACGGTGCTAGCAACAGTACCGTACTTATCACCTGCATCAATCAGGTTAAAGTTGTAAGAAACATAACCACGGAAGTTTGGTTTGAAGTAGTAAGTGGCATCCAGTGCTACGTTATCTGCAGAAGTGTTGCTGTTGGTTTCTGCATTGTTATAGGTGGTAGTAAAGACGGTTTGACCCATAGTGTAGCGAGCAGCCAGCTCGTAACCTGTGTAGTCACCACCCGTTTTCGCTAACTCACCATCGGTGTAAATGCCTGCGAAGTACAGATCACCCATAGTGTAAGACGCTGCTAGCATGTACTCATTTTGATCTTTTTGATCGGCGTAACCACCACCAAGCGCCAAGCCAGTATTACCGATAGCGTAGATGGCTGAAAGTGAGTAGCCATCTTGACCATTATCTGTGTAGTAATCAGTGATGTCGTTTTCACCCGCAATTGAACCGTCATTTTTCCTGTTTTCACGATCTGCAAAGCGGTAGCTCGCTTTCACCGTTAGAGCGTCAAATTGACCAGCATAGGCAACCATATTATCTACGCGGTCAGCTGCTGCAATTTTCTGTGCTGCAGAGTTACCGTGGTAAGACATGATATCGGTAAAGTCAGTGATGATGCCTAGCGCGCCATCATTTTTACCATAAGTGATCTCGCCAAAAGTACCGCCAATACCTGCATAAGTGTAGCGATTATCTAGATGGTTGTTCTCTTTGTTGCTGCCGTTGTCAGCCGTTGTAAATTCGCCCTCAAAAAAGCCCACACCATACAGACCATCTTGGATGTCAGCTTTACCCAATAGGTTCACTCGGACACGTGAGTTGTCTTGTGCTTTGCCATCTTTTATTGAAAGACGCGCTTCTGCACGACCACCTATATCTAGAGAAGCACCGTCTTGGTTGTAAATTTCAGTTGCATTCACACCCGTTGCCACTGCAGCAGCAGATACCGAAAGAGCAATTAATGTCTTTTTCATCGTTTTATAGTCCTAGTTTTAGCAGTCCATATATCGCTATGAGTGAGGCTTAACGCTCTCGTAACAGATAGCTTTGTTTTGGTTGAATCTTCGCTGCGGCTACCCATAAACGTTTGAGGAGTAACGCATATAAGAGCGAACAACGTCGTTTGACTGCCATGTTGTACTGCCAAACCTCACGAGGTGGTTAGTAAAATGATATAAATTCTAATAATGAACACTGTTCGATTTTTGATTTTTGCTTTTAATTTATTGAATGTAAATGTTATTTGTTTTTTCTGCGTGTGGGGTGGCTTAGTTTTTTTTTATCTTTTTTTAGTTGTTTTCCTGCAACTTAATCGTTAGGAATGTTGTCTATTACAGCAGGCTATGGCTATTTTCGCAGGCTATACATGTTTGTTTGAGGCAGCGAAAAGCGATAGAACAAATTAAGATGATTTGGTGATAAAGTTTGTTTACACTAAACACATAAATGTTCTGTAACTACCTACTCCTATGAGTGGGTAGATTTTTTTTGTCCAAAGGACACTTTGGCATAGAGGTAGAAAATGGAAAAAGTTCCAATGACAGCTCGCGGCGAACAGTTGCTGCGCCAAGAATTAGAAAGATTGCTCAAGTTGCGTCCACAGATTTCCGAGGCCATTGCTGAAGCCCGTGAGTTGGGCGATCTGAAAGAGAACGCCGAGTATCATGCTGCTCGTGAAGAGCAGGGGATATGCGAAGCGCAAATTCGTGATATTGAGTATAAATTGTCCGTGGCTCAGGTGATTGATGTGAGCAAAATGGAAAACACAGGTAAGGTTATTTTCGGTTCGACCGTGACATTGATCGATTGCGATACCGACGAAGAAAAAACGTATCAAATTGTTGGTGAAGATGAAGCTGACATCAAGGCTGGGCGCATTTCTGTCAGTTCGCCAATTGCACGTGGCCTGATCGGTAAAATGGAAGGTGATGAAGTGGCAATCACCACGCCTGGCGGCACGAAAGATTTTGAAATTGACCGCGTGGAATACATCTAAGCGTTTGATAACTAAAATGACGAGAAAGGTCGCACTGCGCGACCTTTCTTTTGTTCGTTTCCTACGTAAATATCGTCATTACTTACGTGGAAGTTCAATTTTACGTTGTTCCGATTGACGGAAAAGTACCAAAGTTTTACCAATCACTTGTACTTTCTCCGCGCCAGTTTCACGAACAATCGCATCGACAATCAGCAGCTTAGTTTCTCGATCTTCAGAAGCAATTTTAACTTTGATCAGTTCGTGAGAATTAAGTGCAATTTCGATTTCGGCAAGCACGGCTTCTGTAAGTCCATTTGCGCCCATGAGCACAACAGGTTTTAAACTGTGAGCTAGGCCTTTTAGGTGCTGCTTTTGTTTGGTGCTTAGGTTCATTCCGCCGCCATTTTTATTTAAACTAAGGGTTGAAAAAACCTATTTTAGCGCCATCTATTGCTGAAGACTATAATTTATTGAGCGATAGAGTCTGCCTATCAAAGTAATAGGTCTGCAAACAGCTTCGTTGAGATTAGAATGAGTAAACAGAAACATTCGGCCAGTTCTGGTCGTTGGTTAAAAGAGCATTTTGATGATAAGTATGCAAATGAGGCCAGAAAAAAAGGCTATCGTTCCCGTGCTTACTTCAAAATTGAAGAGATTCAAACGAAAGATAAGTTGTTGAAACCAGGTATGACTGTGGTGGATCTAGGAGCTGCACCTGGTGGGTGGTCTCAGTATGCGGCTAAGATTCTCGGTGAACAAGGGCAAGTGATTGCTTGTGATTTGTTACCCATGGATCCGATTGCGGGCGTTAGCTTCTTACAAGGTGATTTTCGCGATGATGCTGTACTAGAAGCGCTTTTAGAGCGAATACAACCTTCGATGGTGGACGTAGTCATGTCAGATATGGCACCAAATATTGCGGGCAATAACTCGGTTGATCAGCCACGTGCTATGTACTTGGTTGAATTAGCTTTAGATATGTGTCGACAAGTTCTGGCGCCTAATGGTAGCTTTGTGGTCAAGGTTTTCCAGGGGGAAGGCTTTGATGAATACGTTAAAAACGTTCGCGACATGTTTAAGGTCGTAAAAATCAGAAAACCAGAGTCATCGCGAGCGCGTTCACGCGAAGTCTTTGTTGTAGCCACTGGTTACAAAGGTTAACTATTTAGCTCAAGCTGGGCAAAGTTAACACTATAGATACAGGTTACAAACTGTAGTACCCTACCTTTAATTACAATTAGTTATCGAGAGGCTGACACCTTGAGTGACATGGCAAAAAATCTAATTCTGTGGCTGGTTATCGCTGTGGTTTTAATGTCGGTATTTCAGAGCTTTGGCCCTGGTGAAAGTAACGGCAGAGCAGTTGATTACACCACATTTGTACAGGAAGTTGGCCAAGGCCAGATTCAGGAAGCAACCTTTAATAATGGTGAAATTAGTTTTGTTCGCCGAGGCGGAGGTGCGAAGTTCGTCACTTATATGCCTGTGTACGATCAAAAGCTACTTGATGACCTGATTAACCAAAATGTGAAAGTGCAAGGCACGCCTCCAGAAGAGCAGAGTCTACTTGGTACCATCTTTATCTCTTGGTTCCCAATGATCCTTCTGATTGGCGTATGGATTTTCTTCATGCGTCAGATGCAAGGTGGCGGCGGCAAAGGCGCCATGTCATTCGGCAAGAGCAAAGCGCGCATGATGAGCGAAGAGCAAATCAAAACGACATTCGGAGATGTGGCTGGCTGTGATGAAGCCAAAGAGGACGTAAAAGAGCTTGTCGATTATCTGCGCGATCCCAGCCGTTTCCAGAAGCTCGGTGGTAAGATTCCGACGGGCGTTTTGATGGTCGGTCCTCCAGGTACGGGTAAGACGTTGTTAGCTAAAGCGATTGCTGGTGAAGCGAAAGTACCGTTCTTTACTATCTCTGGTTCTGATTTCGTTGAGATGTTTGTTGGTGTCGGTGCTTCTCGTGTTCGCGATATGTTTGAGCAAGCGAAAAAAGCGTCTCCATGTATCATTTTTATTGACGAAATCGATGCGGTTGGTCGCCAACGTGGTGCTGGTGTTGGTGGTGGTCACGATGAACGCGAACAAACGTTGAACCAAATGTTGGTGGAAATGGATGGCTTTGAAGGCAACGAAGGCATCATCGTCATTGCTGCGACTAACCGTCCAGATGTACTAGACCCTGCCTTGTTGCGTCCTGGCCGTTTCGACCGTCAGGTTGTAGTTGGCCTGCCAGATGTACGTGGCCGTGAGCAAATTCTCAAAGTGCACATGCGCAAAGTACCGCTTGCGGGTGATGTTGAGCCTTCATTGATTGCGCGTGGTACTCCTGGCTTCTCAGGCGCTGATTTGGCCAACTTGGTCAACGAAGCGGCTCTGTTTGCGGCCAGAGGTAACAAACGTAACGTTTCTATGGTTGAATTCGAGCTGGCAAAAGACAAAATCATGATGGGTGCAGAGCGCCGCTCTATGGTGATGTCGGAAGAAACCAAAGAATCGACTGCTTATCACGAAGCTGGCCATGCAATTGTTGGCCGTTTGGTGCCTGAGCATGATCCGGTTTACAAAGTCTCGATCATTCCGCGTGGTCGTGCACTGGGTGTGACTATGTACTTGCCAGAACAGGATCGTGTCAGTATGTCTCGTCAGCACCTCGAGTCGATGATCTCTAGTCTGTATGGTGGTCGTTTGGCTGAAGAGCTGATTTATGGCGCAGAGAAAGTGTCTACTGGTGCATCTAATGACATTGAACGCGCCACAGACATAGCGCGTAAAATGGTCACTCAGTGGGGCTTCTCTGAAAAGCTTGGACCGATGCTTTATGCCGAAGATGAGGGTGAAGTTTTCTTAGGACGCAGCGTGACACAGACAAAACACATGTCTGATGACACCGCAAAACTCATCGATGATGAAGTACGTAAGTTGATCGACCGTAACTACGAGCGTGCGAGACAAATCCTGATCGATAATATGGACATCATGCACGCAATGAAAGATGCATTGATGAAGTATGAAACGATCGATGCTGGCCAGATTGATGATCTTATGGCGCGTAAAGAAGTGATTCGAGATCCTGCTGGATGGGCGGATCACGTGCAAAATTCGCAGCCTGAGAAACCAGCTGCGCCAGAAGCAAATGCGGAAGCAAAAGTCGAAAAACCTGAGCAAGTTGATGAATCAACGGTTGAGGCTGCAGATAAAAAAGATGCAGAATAACGGTTAACTATGAAGGAAAGCCCCGAGGAAACTCGGGGTTTTTGTATTTATTGCTATGATTTTACGTTCTGATAAAAAACAACTTGACCTTTCTACCCCAAAAATAATGGGTATTCTCAACGTCACGCCAGACTCTTTTTCTGATGGTGGGCAATTTACACACTTAGATGCTGCACTTCGCCAAGCAGAGAAATTGACCCAAGCGGGTGCAACCATCATTGATATTGGTGGTGAATCGACTCGCCCCGGAGCGCCGGAAGTGTCACTAGAAGAAGAACTCACTCGAGTGATTCCTGTGGTTAAAGCGATCCGAGCAAATTCTGATGTCTGGATATCAGTAGATACCAGTAAAGCGGAAGTGATGCGCCAAGCCATTGAGGCAGGCGCTGATCTGATTAATGACATTCGCGCATTGCAAGAGCCAGGTGCACTGGAAATTGCCGCCAAAGCACAAGTTCCCATTTGCTTAATGCATATGCAAGGTCAGCCTCGAATTATGCAACATAGTCCTAACTATCAAGACGTGCTGCAAGAAGTCGGTGAGTTCCTGAGGGAAAGAGTTAAAGTGTGCGAACAAGCGGGGATAGCAAAAGAGTTGCTGATTTTGGATCCTGGCTTTGGCTTTGGGAAAACGATCGAACACAACTATCACCTTCTCGCGCATCTCGAATCCTTCCACCAATTTGGTTTGCCACTACTGGCTGGGATGTCGCGCAAATCGATGATCTTTAAATTGTTGGACAAAAAGCCTGCCGATTGCATGGTCGCTAGTGTAACATGTGCCACCATTGCTGCTTTGAAAGGGGCTCAGATTATTCGCGTCCATGACGTTGAAGAGACGGTTGAAGCGATGAAAATCATCCAGATGATGGAAAGCAACCACTGAGCCGAGAAGAAAAATAAAGGGAAAACTATGTCAGAAAAAAGACGTTACTTTGGTACTGATGGTGTGCGTGGAAAAGTTGGGCAGTACCCAATCACTCCGGACTTTGTACTAAAACTTGGCTGGGCGGCGGGTCGTGTCCTCGCCAAACAGGGCACAAAAAAAGTGATTATTGGCAAAGATACGCGTATTTCTGGTTATATGCTGGAGTCGGCTCTTGAGGCTGGCTTAGCGGCGGCAGGTTTAAAAGCCACGTTCACTGGCCCGATGCCAACGCCAGCGGTGGCGTATTTAACGCAAACTTTTCGAGCAGAGGCGGGGATCGTGATCTCGGCATCACATAACCCGTACTACGACAATGGCATTAAGTTCTTCTCTTCCGAAGGGACCAAATTACCCGATGAAGTGGAATTGGCGATTGAAGCAGAGCTAGACAAAGAGATCGAATGTGTTGAATCTGCGGCTCTCGGTAAAGCGACGCGTTTAAATGACGCCGCAGGCCGATACATCGAGTTTTGTAAAGGTACTTTTCCCTCTGCATTGAACCTTTCAGGGCTCAAAATTGTGGTCGATTGTGCCAATGGTGCCACGTACCACATTGCACCTAGTGTCTTTTCTGAGCTGGGTGCTGACGTCATAGCAATGGGTGTTGAACCGAATGGCATTAACATCAACCACGAAGTAGGCGCAACCGATGTGCGTGCATTACAAAAGCGCGTAGTAGAAGAAAATGCCGACTTAGGTTTGGCGTTTGACGGTGACGGTGACCGCATTATTATGGTCGATCATCTTGGCAATAAGGTCGATGGCGATCAAATTGCGTACATCATTGCCCGTGATGCTTTACGTCGTGGCGAATTGAAAGGTGGAGTGGTTGGGACATTGATGACCAACCTTGGCATGGAAAATGGGCTTAAACAGTTAGGTATTCCCTTTGTTCGCGCCGCAGTGGGTGACCGCTATGTGATGGAAAAGCTTTTGGAAAAAGGCTGGAAAATCGGAGCAGAAAATTCAGGTCATATCATTTTGCTCGATAAAGTCACCACGGGAGATGCGATTGTGGCGGCGTTACAAGTGTTAGCTTCAGTTGTCGGTAGCTCAATGACCTTGCATGACCTGTCGCAAGGGATGACACTTTACCCTCAAGTACTGGAAAACGTACGTTTTTCTGGCGACAGTAATCCGCTCGAAGCCGATGCCGTTAAGCAGGCGGTGACGGAAGTGGAAAATGTACTTGGCAGCAAAGGCCGAGTACTGTTGCGTAAATCTGGAACTGAACCGCTGCTGCGCGTGATGGTGGAAGGTGAAGATGCAGAACTGGTTACTCAGAGCGCTCTTAAAATCGCCGATGCAGTAAAAGCGAGCTGCTAGCGGCCGGTGCACCTTATCTCAGAGCCATCAATGGATGGCTCTTTTAGTAGCAAAACCTCCGATTTGTCCCTTTTTTGACCGCTTAATGCTTGAGTGAGGATTTTTTCTTAATTTTCGCTTGTCAGCACAGCATGCTTTCGATAGTATTGCTCGGCCTTCAGTTAGGAGGACGCTAGCCTTGTTTTAATGCTCTGTTTCTAGAGCCAAAAAACGGCGCTGGCTCAACAAATCGGAACATAGGTGGAAAAATGTTTACAGTTCTACTTGTGATTTACCTGTTGGCAGCGCTTGGTGTGATTGGCCTCGTGTTGATTCAGCAAGGTAAAGGCGCAGACATGGGAGCTTCATTCGGTGCTGGTGCGTCAAACACCGTGTTTGGTGCAAGCGGCTCAGGAAACTTCCTAACCAGAACGACTGCTATTTTAGCAACCGTATTTTTTGTTGTGAGCTTGTTGCTTGGCCGTATGTCAACGCACAAAGTCGAGTCTCAATGGGTTGATCCAACGCAGGGTCAAGTTATCGAACAAGTTCAGGACAATGTGAGTGATAAGCCTGCTCAGTCAGACGACATTCCTCACTAATCAGATTTGATTGCCGAGATGGTGAAATTGGTAGACACACTAGCATGAGGTGCTAGCGCCTATGGTGTGAGGGTTCGAGTCCCTCTCTCGGCACCATTGATTTACAAACTTGTAAATACTGCTGTTGCGCGTATAATGCACAGCAAGTCGGACGCGGGGTGGAGCAGCTTGGTAGCTCGTCGGGCTCATAACCCGAAGGTCGTCGGTTCAAATCCGGCCCCCGCAACCAATCTCCTTGAGATGCTATACAAGTTTGTCGTAGTGCTAACCACACTACTGTTAAGCGTTATCGGACGCTTGACATTTCAGGGTCCAGCAACAAAAAACCCCGACTGAATCGGGGTTTTTTGTTATCTGAATCTTCCTTTTTTAGGAAAATCAGATAGTTGCTTGGTTTTAGTATTGGGCTCTGAGCCCTTTTTTTGTTTCTGGAGTGGTTTAAATGACTGGTTTAGAGAGACAACTTACTGAAATGCTTGAAGCGCCTGTCGGTGCTTCAGGCTATGAACTCGTTGGATTAGAGTTTATCCGCGCGGGTGAACACTCAACATTACGTATTTACATTGATCATGAAAACGGAATTACGGTTGAAGATTGCGCCGAGGTTAGCCGTCAAGTCAGTGCTGTGCTGGATGTTGAAGATCCGATCACTGTGGCCTACAACTTGGAAGTTTCTTCACCAGGTTTGGACAGGCCGCTCTTTAAGCCAGCGCATTATGAGCACTTTATTGGTCACGAGGTCAGCATCGTTTTGAAAATGGCTGCAAGTAACCGCCGTAAATGGAAAGGTGTTATCCAGGGTGTGGATGGCGAAACCATCATGGTTATCGTTGATGGACAGCAGGAAGAATTTGCCCTGAGCAATATTTCAAAAGCTAACCTGATCCCTAAATTTTAGTTCCCTAAAAAAGTTTTCAGCTTAGAGGCTAATTAAATGAGTAAAGAAATTTTAGCGGTAGCAGAAGCGGTATCCAACGAAAAAGCGGTACCTCGTGAGCGTATCTTTGAAGCGCTAGAAATTGCTCTGGCGACATCAACTAAGAAAAAATACGAAATTGAAATTGATGTTCGTGTTGCTATCGATCGTAAAACGGGTGAATTCGAAACTTTTCGCCGTTGGCTAGTGGTAGAGAATGTAGAAAACCCAACCAAAGAGATCTCGTTTGAAGCGGCAAGCTTTGACGATGATTCGGTTGAAATCGGTGACTATATCGAAGATAAGATTGAATCAGTTACTTTTGACCGCATCACCACACAAACCGCAAAACAAGTGATCGTGCAAAAAGTACGTGAAGCTGAACGTGCACAGATCGTCGAGCAGTTTATCGACAACGAAGGTGATCTGATCACGGGTGTTGTGAAAAAAGTAAACCGTGAAACGGTTGTGCTGGATTTAGGTAACAACGCCGAAGCGGTGATTCTTCGTGATGATCAGCTACCACGTGAAAACTTCCGCCCAGGAGACCGTGTTCGTGGCCTACTATACAAGGTTGCACCAGAGGCTCGCGGCTTCCAACTGTTTATCACACGTTCAAAGCCAGAAATGCTGGCAGAGCTATTCCGTGTAGAAGTGCCAGAAATTGCGGAAGAGATCATTGAACTAAAAGGCGCTGCACGTGACCCAGGCTCTCGTGCTAAGATCGCTGTTAAAACGAACGACAGACGTATTGACCCTGTCGGCGCTTGTGTTGGTATGCGTGGTGCTCGTGTTCAAGCGGTTTCCGGCGAACTTTGCGGTGAGCGTATTGACATCGTTCTTTGGGATGATAACCCAGCGCAATTCGTGATCAACGCGATGGCGCCAGCGGATGTAGCATCTATCATCGTCGATGAGGATGCACACTCAATGGACATCGCAGTAGAAGCGGGTAACCTAGCACAAGCGATCGGCCGTAACGGTCAAAACGTTCGTTTGGCTTCTCAACTAACAGGTTGGGAACTGAACGTCATGACGGTTGAAGATCTGCAGAAGAAGCATGCTGAAGAGTCTCAAGCGTCTATTAATAACTTCATGAAATATCTAGATGTCGAAGAAGATTTCGCTCAACTGTTGGTTGAAGAAGGCTTCTCTACTCTTGAAGAGATTGCTTACGTTCCTGTGAATGAGCTGCTCGATATTGAAGGCCTTGATGAAGACCTGATTGAGGAGCTACGTAGCCGTGCAAAAGATGCATTGACCACTATCGCATTGGCACAGGAAGAAGCGTTTGAAGGCCTAGAGCCAGCAGAAGATCTGCTTCGCCTTGAAGGGCTCGAACGCGAAATGGCATTCAAACTGGCAGCAAAAGGTGTTGCGACACTGGAAGATTTGGCTGACCAGGGTATTGATGACTTAGAAGGTATCGAAGGCCTAACAGAAGCACGAGCAGGTGAACTCATCATGGCTGCGCGTAACATCTGTTGGTTCGGAGAAGAAGCATAATTTCAGCAAGGGGAGAAAGCGGCATGACACAACTTACAGTTAAAGCACTGAGTGAAGAAATTGGTACGCCAGTTGACCGCTTATTAGAGCAACTTGCTGATGCTGGAATGAAAAAAGCGAGCACAGATAATGTGACGGATGAAGAGAAGCAGAAGCTTCTCTCTCATCTGAAGAAAGAGCACGGTGACACGTCAGGTGACACGGCTCCGACTCGCTTGACTTTACAGCGTAAAACTCGCAGCACGCTTAGTGTAAGCGCTGGTGGCGGTAAGAGTAAGAATGTTCAGGTTGAAGTGCGCAAGAAACGTACCTACGTAAAACGCAGTACAATCGAAGACGAAGCAAAACGCGAAGCTGAAGAAGCGGCGCAACGTGAAGCTGAAGAAGCAGCAAAACGTGCAGCCGAGGAAGCAGCGAAGCGTGATGCGGAAGAAGCGGCAAAACGTGAAGCAGAAGAAGCTGCAAAACGTGCCGCAGACGAAGCAAAACGTGATGCTGAGAAATCGGTTGACCGTGATGCACAAGAGAAAGCGGAACGTGCTGCTGAAGAAAAAGCAAAACGTGATGCAGAAGAAAAAATTAAGCAAGAAGCAGCGCGAAAAGAGGCCGAAGAGCTAAAACGTCGTCAGGAAGAAGAAGCTAAGCGTAAGGCTGAAGAGGAAAGTCAGCGCAAGCTTGAGGAAGCTCGCGAATTGGCTGAAAAGAACAAAGAGCGTTGGTCTGCTGCAGAAGAGAAAAAGGGTGATATGGAAGATACAGATTACCATGTAACGACTTCACAATACGCACGTGAAGCCGAAGATGAAGCAGATCGTCAAGAAGAAGCCGCTCGTCGCAAGAAGAAAAAAACCAAGTCATCAACCAAAGCAAGTGAAGATGATGAGCGTGGTGGTCCACGCGTTCAGCGTGGCGGGAAAGGCGGACGTAAAGGCAAACTGTCTAAGCCGAAGTCAATGCAACATGGTTTCGATAAAACAGCAGTTGTGGCGAAATCCGATGTAGTTGTCGGCGAGACTATCATTGTCTCTGAGTTGGCGAACAAGATGTCGGTTAAAGCGACTGAAGTCATCAAGGTTATGATGAAGATGGGCGCGATGGCGACTATCAATCAAGTGATTGACCAAGAAACTGCGCAACTGGTTGCTGAGGAGATGGGCCACAAAGTCGTTCTGCGTAAAGAGAACGAACTCGAAGAGGCCGTTCTGTTGGATCGTGACGACAAGTTCGAATCCGTACCTCGTGCGCCTGTTGTGACTATCATGGGTCACGTTGACCACGGTAAGACGTCAACGCTGGACTATATTCGTCGTACACACGTTGCTTCTGGTGAAGCGGGTGGTATTACGCAGCACATTGGTGCCTACCATGTAGAAACACCAAACGGCATGATCACCTTCCTAGATACTCCTGGACACGCGGCCTTTACCGCAATGCGTGCTCGTGGTGCTCAAGCGACGGATATCGTTGTCCTTGTCGTTGCGGCAGATGATGGCGTAATGCCACAAACTGTGGAAGCGATTCAGCACGCGAAAGCGGCAGCTGTTCCTCTGATTGTTGCCGTGAATAAGATCGATAAAGAAGAAGCGAATCCCGACAACGTGAAGAACGAGCTGTCTCAATACGGCGTTATGCCTGAGGAGTGGGGCGGTGAAAACATGTTTGTCCACATCTCTGCGAAACAAGGTACCAACATCGACCAGTTGCTAGAAACGATTCTTCTACAAGCAGAAGTTCTCGAGCTGACAGCGGTGAAAGAAGGTATGGCTTCTGGTGTGGTTGTTGAATCTCGTCTTGATAAAGGACGCGGTCCGGTTGCTACCGTACTGGTGCAGTCCGGTACGCTACGCAAAGGTGATATTGTTCTATGTGGCCAAGAATATGGTCGCGTACGTGCAATGCGTGATGAAATCGGCAATGAAGTGAACGAAGCGGGCCCATCAATTCCTGTAGAAATTCTTGGTCTTTCTGGTGTTCCAGCCGCGGGTGATGAAGCTACTGTTGTTCGTGATGAGCGTAAAGCGCGTGAAGTTGCGAACTACCGTGCAGGCAAGTTCCGTGAAGTGAAACTTGCTCGTCAGCAAAAGTCTAAACTTGAGAATATGTTCTCTAACATGACGGCTGGTGATGTGGCTGAGTTGAACATCGTACTGAAAGCAGACGTACAAGGCTCTGTTGAAGCAATCGCAGATTCACTGACGAAACTTTCAACAGAAGAAGTGAAAGTGAACATCGTTGGCTCTGGTGTTGGCGGTATCACGGAAACTGACGCAGTCTTGGCTGAAGCGTCTAACGCAATCATTCTTGGCTTTAACGTTCGTGCCGATGCCTCTGCACGTCGTGCAATCGAAACGGCAAGCGTTGATCTACGCTACTACTCAATCATCTATCAGCTGATTGACGAAGTGAAACAAGCAATGAGCGGTATGCTTGCTCCAGAATTCAAGCAAGAGATCATTGGTCTAGCTGAAGTTCGTGACGTGTTTAAGTCACCAAAACTGGGCGCAATTGCTGGCTGTATGGTGACAGAAGGCCTGATCAAGCGTAACGCACCAATTCGCGTACTACGTGATAACGTGGTTATTTACGAAGGTGAGCTTGAGTCCCTACGTCGCTTTAAAGATGACGTTGCTGAAGTTAAGAATGGCTACGAGTGTGGTATCGGCGTTAAGAACTACAACGATGTTCGCGTTGGCGACCAGATCGAAGTATTCGAAACGATCGAGATTCAGCGTACCATCGATTAATTGACTAACGTTATTGCCACCTGGCAATGATAGGTTGTTGAATACGCCATGGGGGGCTGGATTATCCATCCCCCCATTCTTTCTATATATGAGAAAAGATATGTCAAAAGAATTTAGCCGTACGCAGCGTGTCTCCCAGCAGCTGCAAAAAGAACTTGCGATGATCCTTCAGCGCGAAGTTCGCGATTCTCGTCTGGGAATGGTCACCATCTCCGATGTTGAGGTTTCCCGTGACCTGGCTTACGCCAAAGTGTTCGTTACCTTTTTGTGCATCGGCGAGCAAACACCAGAGTCTTGTTTGGCTGCGCTGCGCGAACATGAAGTACACATTCGAATGATGCTCGGTAAGCGCATTCGCCTGCGTTTGACTCCAGAAGTGCGTTTCTACTACGACAATACCTTAGTTGAAGGTATGCGGATGTCGAACTTAGTGACAGAAGTGGTCAACAAAGACAAGCTCAAGCAGAAAGATTCTGGCCGTGAGGACGAAGAGTAATGGCTCGTCGTCGCAAAGGTCGTCCGATTGATGGCGTTATTTTGTTGGATAAACCCACGGGTATCTCTTCTAACGATGCGCTGCAAAAAGTCAAACGAATCTACTTTGCTGAAAAAGCGGGGCATACAGGCGCATTAGATCCGTTGGCAACTGGTATGTTGCCGATTTGTCTTGGCGAAGCAACCAAGTTCTCTCAATTTTTGCTCGATTCAGATAAGCGTTATCGCGTGATCGCCAAACTTGGTGAGCGTACCAACACCTCCGATTCCGATGGTGAAGTGGTCGAAACACGTCCAATTGACGTGAGTCTTGCTAAGCTCGAAGCCTGTATTGAGCAATTTCGTGGCGAATCGGATCAAGTTCCTTCGATGTTTTCGGCGCTGAAGTATCAAGGTAAGCCCTTGTATGAGTACGCACGCAAAGGCATCGAAGTTCCGCGAGAGTCGCGCAAAATCACGGTACACGAGATCGTGCTGCACCGTTTTTCTGGCGATGAAGTAGAGATGGAAGTGCATTGCTCGAAAGGCACTTATATTCGTACCATTGTCGACGATCTCGGTGAAATGTTGGGTTGTGGTGCACACGTTACGATGCTGCGTCGCACTGCGGTCGCTAACTACCCTTACCAGAAAATGGTAACGCTTGAGCAACTCAACGAATTGCTGGAGCAAGCGCAACGTGAAGAAATCGCTCCGCGCGAACTGCTTGATCCCCTGTTGCTGCCGATGGATACCGCCGTTGAAGATTTGCCGGAGGTGAATCTTATCCCTGAACTAGCGGATATGGTGCAGCATGGTCAAGCCGTGCAAGTGTTTGGTGCGCCAACCGAAGGGACGGTGCGTTTGACCATGGGTGAGGAAAGGCTGTTTATTGGTGTCGGAGAAATGAACGACGACGGTAAGATTGCGCCCAAACGTTTAGTGGTCTTTCGTCACGAAGAGTAATGAAACGACTGACAGTGACAATGCTGGTCAATGTGCCAGCATTTTTTCATTGCGTGGCAAGTGAATATTCCCTATAATCCGCGCTTCGCGTGTCGGCTGAATCAGAGATTGGCTGGCACAAACACTAACCTACTCTTATTAGGAGAGAATTATGTCTCTGAATGCAGAAACTAAAGCAGCAATCGTTGCTGACTACGCACGTGGCGAAGGCGACACTGGTTCACCAGAAGTACAAGTAGCTCTACTGACTGCTTCTATCAACCACCTACAAGGTCACTTCCAAGCGCATAAAGGCGATCACCACAGCCGTCGTGGTCTGCTACGCATGGTTTCTCGTCGTCGTAAGCTTCTAGATTACCTAAAAGGTAAAGAT
Organism: Vibrio sp. S234-5; assembly: GCF_000960595.1. NCBI lineage: Bacteria > Pseudomonadati > Pseudomonadota > Gammaproteobacteria > Vibrionales > Vibrionaceae > Vibrio > Vibrio sp. S234-5. Next base: position 103,990 of record NZ_JZAM01000237.1, on the reverse strand, counting down.
CTAGCTCGCTACCAAGACCTAATCAAACGTCTAGGCCTACGTCGCTAATCAGTGGCTGCATAGTACAGTTTGTTTAAAAAAGGGGCGTAAGCCCCTTTTTTGTTACCTAAATTTAGCCAAATCGGTTTCAAGTCGTTATACTACGCACGGCTTTATCTCAACTCATGAGATAACTCATCAGTTCAGGCATTACAGTCAACCTCGTCGACCTAAAGGTCGCGACTATTAAAAGTCGGTTTGTTTTCCCATCGTGTCAAACGCGCAGCGCAAGCCTATTTTTACTAGTCGCGATTCGTAGTGTTCTGAGCCTCATTTAATTTATCTAAGCGTGTGCTTAGAGCAAGGAATAAACATGTTCGAAAAACCAGTTGTTAAAACATTCCAGTACGGCAACCACACCGTGACACTGGAAACTGGCGTAATCGCGCGTCAGGCTACTGCCGCTGTGATGGTGACCATGGACGATACTGCGGTATTTGTTTCTGTGGTTGGTAAAAAAGAAGCGGTTGCAGGTCAAGACTTCTTCCCGCTAACCGTAAACTACCAAGAGCGTACTTACGCTGCAGGTAAAATCCCTGGTGGTTTCTTCAAGCGTGAAGGTCGCCCATCTGAAGGTGAAACTCTGACGGCTCGTCTAATCGACCGCCCAATTCGTCCTCTATTCCCAGAGGGTTTTAATAATGAAGTACAAGTTATCGCAACGGTCGTGTCTGTTAACCCAGACGTACAACCAGATATCCCAACCATGATTGGCACCTCTGCAGCGCTTGCTATCTCTGGTATCCCATTCAACGGTCCTATCGGTGCTGCACGTGTTGGTCACATTGATGGTCAACTCGTACTAAACCCAAGTAACACTGAACTAAACGCATCTCGTCTAGATCTCGTTGTTGCGGGTACTGAATCTGCAGTTCTAATGGTTGAGTCAGAAGCGGACAACCTAACCGAAGAAGAAATGTTATCTGCAGTGGTATTTGGTCACGACCAACAACAAGCCGTGATCAAAGCGATCAACGAATTCGCAGCAGAAGTTGCGACGCCATCTTGGAACTGGGTTGCTCCTGAAGCGAACACCGTTCTAAACGAGAAAGTGGCTGATCTAGCAGAAGCGAAACTGGTTGAAGCTTACCAAATCACTGAAAAAATGGCTCGTTACGACCGTATCCATGAGATTGCGGCAGAAGTGAATGCAGCTATCCTTGCAGAAGACCCAGAAGCCGATGCGAAAGAAATTCACACTATCTTCCACGATCTAGAGAAGACCGTTGTGCGTCGTAGCATCATTGCTGGCAACCCTCGCATCGATGGCCGTGAAAAAGACATGGTTCGTGCACTAGATGTTCGTACTGGTGTTCTTCCACGTACTCACGGCAGTGCGCTGTTCACTCGTGGTGAAACTCAGGCGCTAGTAACGGCAACGCTAGGTACTCAGCGTGATGCACAAATCATCGATGAGCTCACTGGTGAGAAGAAAGATTACTTCCTACTACACTACAACTTCCCTCCTTACTGTGTAGGCGAAACGGGCTTTGTCGGTTCTCCTAAACGTCGTGAAATTGGTCACGGTAAACTTGCGAAGCGTGGTATTGCCGCGGTAATGCCATCAATTGATGAGTTTCCATACACAGTACGTGTTGTTTCAGAAATCACGGAATCTAACGGTTCATCTTCAATGGCTTCTGTATGTGGTACTTCTCTAGCGCTTATGGATGCTGGTGTGCCAATCAAGGCTTCTGTTGCGGGCATCGCAATGGGTCTAGTGAAAGAAGGCGACGATTTCGTTGTTCTTTCAGATATCCTTGGCGATGAAGACCACCTAGGTGACATGGACTTTAAAGTCGCGGGTACTTCAACTGGTATCACTGCACTTCAAATGGACATCAAGATCGAAGGTATCACTAAAGAGATCATGCAAATTGCGCTTAACCAAGCTCAAGGTGCACGTAAGCACATCCTATCGGTTATGGATCAAGCGATTGCTGGTGCTCGTGATGATATCTCTCAGTTCGCGCCACGTATCCACACCATGAAGATCAGCGTTGACAAGATCAAAGACGTGATCGGTAAAGGTGGTGCAGTGATTCGTCAGTTGACTGAAGAAACTGGCACTACCATCGAAATCGAAGATGACGGCACGATTAAGATTGCAGCTACCTCTGGTGAGCAAGCGAAAGAAGCGATCCGTCGTATCGAAGAGATCACCGCTGAAGTGGAAGTTGGCCGTATTTACACTGGTAAAGTGGCACGTCTTGCTGACTTCGGTGCATTCGTTAACATCCTGCCAGGCAAAGATGGTCTAGTGCACATTTCTCAAATCGCTGACAAGCGCATCGAGAAAGTGTCAGATGTGCTGTCTGAAGGCCAAGAAGTGCAAGTTAAAGTACTGGAAATCGACCGCCAAGGCCGCGTGCGTCTGAGCATGAAAGAAGCGGTAGAAAAGCCTGTGGAGGCAGAAACGCCAGCAGCACCAGCGGTAGAAGAGTAAGCCAACACGCGGCATAACACCGTAATTTGGCGCTTTTCTCGCTTAAGGCGCTGAAAGCATGTTATAAAGGGAGCAACTTTGCTCCCTTTTTTATTGCGGTCTAACAGGAGTCTCCCTGAGTGAAATGGTTTCAAACCGTCGGCCTTTGCCTAGCCTTAGCGACAACAGGCTGTGCCTCTACCCTTAGTAGTAACAAGAGTCAGTGGATGTACCCTCCAATGGCCGTACCTTTGCAGGCGAGCGTGCAGCAAGAAGTGCAGATTGCACGCCTATCTCAGCTTTTACAGCGCCCAGATCTCAGCGATCCCGTTCGGGCAAAAATGCACTATGAACGCGGCAATTACTATGACAGTGTCGGTTTGAGAGATTTAGCGCGCTTGGACTTTAGCCAATCTCTACAACTGAATCCATCTCAGCCAGATATCTTTAATTTGTTGGGCGTCTACTACACTCAGGTTGGTGAATACGACGCGGCCTATGAAGCTTTTGATTCAACCTTAGAGCTTGACCCACACAATAGTTACGCAGAACGCAATCGTGCTATTGCTCTCTACTATGGTGGTCGTTTGGATTTGGCTCGCGACGAAATGGCGAAACATTATCACGATGACCCAAGCGATCCTTTCCGTGCACTGTGGCTGTATATTATTGAAGCGGAAATCGATCCCGTAGTGGCAAAAAATGATCTGCTTGAGCGCTATCGCCAACGCAGTGAAGAGTGGGGATGGGTTTTAGTGGCGCTGATGGCGGAGCAAGTCTCAGAAGAACAGGCATTCAAAGCGATCATTGACGCATCGAGAGAAAATGTTTTGCTGGCTCAGCGTTTGACGGAAGTCTACTTCTATCTGGCAAAACGCTATCAGCTGAAAGGCGACTTTGCTAATGCTATATCATTGTATAAACTGGCTATTTCTTTTAACGTCTATGAATACGTTGAGCACCGTTATGCTTTTCTTGAGTTAGGTAATATTTTTGACCAGCTACAGGCTGAACGCATGGCGAAGGCTAAATAGTTACATTATCCCGTTATTTTATGACCGCCTTTTTGGCGGTTTTATTTTTTGGGGCTAGGCAAAACCAATTGAGTTATTATAATAGTTAGTTAGGCTAATTAAATGAGTGTGTTATGACCCTGAGTTTACAGCTAGAAAAGTTGGAACGCTTTTCTGCCAAAGTATGGCGACAAACTGCCAAAGAAGATCCTATTGGCCATTTGAGTTTTAACGAGTACGACTACCTAAAAGCGGTGCAATCTTTACCCGATCCTATTCGACTCACCGACTTAGCGAATGCTTTAGAAGTGTCGAAGCCTTCTGCGACCAATATGGTGACCAAATTGGAGAGCAAAGGCCTGCTTGTCCGCGTACCGTGTTCAACGGATGCGAGAGCCAAACGGATCTCTTTGACCGAACGAGCGAAGCAACATTTGGCACTTGAGCTTGCGGTCTATGCACTTATCGCCGATGAAGTTGGCAAAAATCTCTCTCAGGATGAGCGTATTCAGTTAGACAATCTGCTAACCAAGGCATTGGGATAAGCCCAAGGTTAGCTTGTTGAATTATCTCTTCGTTGAAGAGCATACAGAGTAGTAAAAAATGCAAGTGTCGATTTACCGCCAATTTTGGCGCTACGCGATTCCCACGATTGCCGCCATGTTGGTTAACGGTTTATACCAAGTTGTGGATGGGATTTTTATTGGCCACTACGTTGGGGCAGAAGGGCTGGCGGGGATTAATGTCGCTTGGCCGCTGATTGGTTCGGTGCTCGGCATCGGTTTGATGGTTGGAGTCGGCACTGGCGCTTTGGCGTCAATCAAACTGGGTGAGAAAGATCTTGAGCAAGCCAGAAAGCTTCTGTCGACAGGCTTGTCGCTGCTGCTGTTGATAAGTCCCATTGTTGCCTGGCTGCTGGCCAACTACGCGGACGATTTTCTCCGTTGGCAGGGCGCCGAAGGTGCGGTATACCAGCTTGGATTGCAGTACTTAGAGGTGCTGGTGTACTCGTGCGTCTTTACCTTGGGGTCGATAGCGATGCCCATCTTACTGCGCAACGATGGCAGCCCCAATCTGGCGACTATGCTGATGATCCTGGGTGCGGTGAGCAATATTGTGCTCGATTATCTTTTGATCGGGGTGTTGCAGTGGCAATTGACGGGCGCAGCAATCGCAACGGCGTTGGCGCAGATGATCGTCACTGTTGTCGGACTGAGTTATTTCCTATCACGCAAAGCGAAACTGCGCTTAAGTCGCGATAGCTATGCGTTCCAATGGCGCGCATTGCCGAACATAGTGGCAGTCGGTACTTCCAGCTTTTTTATGTACGCTTATGGTTCGATGATGGTTGCGCTGCACAACAGTTTACTCCTTCAATATGGCAGCCCGATTTTAGTGGGGGCGTATGCCATTTTGGGCTACATCGTGGTGGTTTACTACTTGATTGCAGAGGGGATTGCCAACGGCATGCAGCCTTTGGCCAGTTTCAATCACGGTGCGGGTAATCGCAGCAATATTCGTAAGTTGCTCAAAGTGGCGATGAGTTCGGCTGTGCTCACCGGAGTCGTGTTTGTCGTGCTTTTGAATCTTTTTCCGGAAAATGTGGTCGCGGTGTTTAACGCTCATGATCAAGCTTTAACCGAAAGTACCGTCACCGGAATTCGACTGCATATGTTCGCGATGTTTCTCGACGGTTTTTTAGTGGTGTGTGCCGCCTACTATCAGTCGATCAATCGTGGCGGCAAGGCGCTGTTTGTCAGCATCGGCAATATGCTGGTGCAACTGCCTTTTCTTTTCGTCATGCCTAAGTTATTTGGCATTACTGGCGTGTGGTTGGCATTCCCGTTATCGAATATTGCCTTAAGCAGTGTGGTGGCGGTGATGTTATGGCGAGATATGAGGCAAATGCCAGCGGATGCGCTAGCGGCGAAAGCCAACTAAAGTGCGGAGCGAAGAGAAATCGATCCTCGGCTCCGCCTTGATGAATGGATCAACAGATGTTTTTGACTTCCAGTCCAGCAATCTGATGCCAGTAACCATTGCATTGATGATCACCAATTGTGCTCGGTTGCTGGCCATTTTCATTGGCTCTGAATCGATCGAGCTGCGAAAAGGTATCCAGACCAAGCGGGCTTAGGCGCACCACATCAACCAAACCGTGCATCCCCGCCAGATCGTTTATCAGGTTGTAGCAGTAACCGGATTGGGTTTGGATGCCATTGAGGTTAAACACGCTCTGCCCCTCTTGGCTGCAAACCTGAATACCTGTGGGATATTTGATACAGCAAGTTTCGCAATCGTCTTTGGCGCGATTCTCCGCTCGAGCGGTAAAACAACGCGCCGAATACGCCAAAGGCAGATAACCGTGGCTGAATACTTCCACTTCAAACTGCTGACGGATGCCGAGCGACTCACATTGAGTTAAGACATTCTGCAACCACTGCTTTGATAGCTCAACCGGCATACACCAGCGAATCATGCCTTGCTTTAGCAACACATTGAGTGTGTGGGCGTTGTAGCTGTTTATCGCCGGGCCGACGATAAATGGCACCTTTTTTTCATGCGCCATTTGAATCGCGGCCACGTCGTTGGCTTCGATGGCAAAGTCACCATTATCGATGTATTTCTTCATCACATTGACTTCGCTTGGTGCTTCAAGCAGTGCCATGGTCGAAATCACCACTTGTTTTCCTGCCGAAGAGAGCTCTTTAGCCAACTCAAACCAGTGAGCGGGTTTCATTTCACGTCGTTTTGAACAGACCGATTCGCCTAGATAGATGATGTCTGCCGAGCTCTGCTTTGCCTGTTGGTAGAAGGCTTCGACATTCTGTTTTGGCCAAAAGTACAGCAAAGGGCCAAGTGAGTATTTCATGCTAATTCCTCGTTACTGCCACTGGCGATGGTAGGCGCCGAGCGTGGTTTGTCGGCCTTCTGAGACATTGGCCAGTGCGGCATTCCACGCCTCTTGCACTTGATAAGCGTGTGGGTTGGCTTGGTAGTGATCGATGGCCGCGCGCCAGGTACGAGTCACTTGCTCGACGTAAGCGGGGCTACGTTGTCGCCCTTCGATCTTCACCGAGGCTACATTGGCGGCAAACAGTTCCGGCAAGAGTGAAAGGGTATTGAGGCTGGTGGGCTCTTCCAGTGCGTGATAGCGTTTGCGTTCGCCCTCAATATCAACCTCAAAGCGACCTTTACACAGCGTCGGGTAACCTGCGTTTTCTCCGTGTGCGTATCGGTCGATCAAAATGTTGTTCAATCTCGACTCCAGACCCGAGTCGGTCTCTTGCCAGCGAACATATTTAGCGGGCGAACAGGCTCCGACGGTGTTCGGTGACTCGCCAGTCAGGTAGGAAGAGAGATAGCAGCGACCTTCCGACATGATGCACAAGCTACCGAAAGCAAACACTTCCAGTTCAACATCTTTTGGGGTGTTTCTGGAGAGCTGTTTCACTTGATGGATGGAAAGAACACGTGGTAGCACGACACGTTTGACGTTGAAATTCTGCTTGTAGAACTCGATAGCCGCAACATTGGTGGCGGAAGCTTGTACTGAAAGATGCAGCTCTAATTCAGGGTACTTCTCGGCGGCGTATTGCAAAATGGCGATGTCTGCAACAATCAAAGCATCCACGCCGATCTCAGCGGCCCTGTCCACGGCGTCAGTCCAGCGATGAAAACCATCCGGATGGGCAAAGGTGTTTAATGCTATGTGGATTTTTTTTTGTCGGTCGTGAACGTACTCAACCGCTTTATCCAGTTTTTTGCCAGTAAAGTTGAGGCCAGCAAAATGGCGGGCGTTGGTATCATCTTTAAAACCGATGTACACCGCATCGGCACCGCAATCGATGGCGGTTTTTAGCGCAGGGAGGTTACCTGCCGGGCAAAGGAGTTCCATATGCTGTCTAAAATCGAGACGAAAAGGTGGCAGCATTTTATGAAGGATTATGAATAGTCGATTTGATGTAAATTAGGTTTGTCGCAATAAATCCGATATTTACCCATTATGGGTAGTGGCGATAAAGGGGTAATAGCCAACATTGATTAGTTTTTGTGGCGACGGTTTTGCGCGAACAGCTCTTCGATGTCATGCTTAGGCTGAGGGCGATAGAAGTGAAAGCCTTGGATAGAGTGACAACGTAAATTGGAGAGCAAAGCGGCTTGTTGATGGGTTTCCACCCCTTCTGCCACCACAGTGAGATCCAGTGATTTGCCGAGATTGATGATGTTTTCGATCACCGTAACTTGTTTGGGTAACACGTCAATGTCGTTGATAAAGGCTCGGTCAATTTTCAGCTCATCAATCGGAAAGCGAGCGAGGTAGGCCAGTGATGAATAGCCAGTGCCAAAATCATCTATCGATAATGAAAAGCCTAATTTCTTGATGGAGTTGAGCATTTGCAGCGTATGCTCGCTGTCGCTCATTACCGCGCTTTCGGTCAGTTCAAAGGTGATGCAGCTAGGATCGAGCTCTGTGGTTCTGAGCAGCTTTTCCATAAAATCAATCAATTGGGGATTACCGAACTGCTCGGGAGAGAGGTTGATTGCCACACGACCGGGTAAAATACCTTGCAGCTTCCAGCGTTTAACCGTGTTAAACACTTCACGCATCACCACGCGGCCTAAGTGCTCAATGAGGCCCGCTTTTTCAGCGACCGGGATGAACGCGGCTGGGCTGATGTAGCCTTCGACAGGATGTTTCCAGCGTACTAACGCTTCGGCGCCATTAATGCTGAAGTCACGCGCGTTAACCTTTGGTTGATACCACACTTCCAAACCGTTCTGTTGCAGCGCTTTTTGTAGCTCTATCTCCAGCCATAAGCGCATCCGCGCTTCTTTGTTCATCTGATCATTAAACTTAATCAGACGATTGCGGCCGCGATCTTTGGCTTCGTACATCGCGGTATCGGCATTTTGCAGCAAGACACGAGCGTCTTGCCCGTCTTCTGGGTAACGCACACTACCAATCGAGCAGGCGAGGCGTTTACTGAAATGGTGCAGATCAAAGGGTTGATTGATCAATGCGATGATTCTATCTGACAACAGCTCTGCCATGCGGTTGTTTTCAGGTTCGGGTAAAATGACACCAAACTCATCTCCGCCTAAATGGCCAATCACGGCATGCTGCGGTAAAAGGCGTTTTAACCGCGCAGAGACTTCCAGAATCACGCGATCGCCAATATGGTGGCCTAGCGAGTCGTTGATGTTTTTGAAGTTATCAATGTCCAAATACAAAAGCAGCAACGGGGTTTGGTTTTTTATTAACTGTTCGAGTCGTTTGGTAAAGCCAAAGCGGTTATACAGCTTAGTCAGAGAGTCGATATGAATATCGTCATCGCCTTGATTAGAGAGCTGTTTGGGCGTTTCATCCGCATCTTGGATCAAAATGAGTTGTGACTGGTTGCCCAATACCGTGGTGTTGTCGGCATGCAACTGAACGCGGCGCTCGAAACCGCAACGTGCACTGGTCATACAGACAAACGCTTTGCTGGAAAGCAAAGTCGAAAGCTTGTGGCGAAAGACCATTTTGGTCTTTTCATCCATGAACAAGCGGCTCAACTCTTCCCCGAGCAAGTCATGAGGGGAGTTAAAACCCAGCAGCCGAGCGGCAGCAGGATTGGCAAATAAAACCGAATCATCCTCAACCAGCAACAAACCGTCTGGTAGCAGTTGCGTTAACTGTGAGAACTTACTTTCTGATTCTTCAAGCGATTTGATTAAAATCTGTTTTTCTGAGGTGTCGATGGAATGGAAAACGATGTGCTTAATGCCATTTTCGTCGCGCAGTGGCGATAGGCTGAAATGCAAACTGGTTTCCAGATCGGTTTCATCCAGAGTCACTTCCGCTTCTATATATTCACCGTCAAACGCACGTTGATAGTAGGGACGTAGTTTTTGGTAGAAATTTTCGCCGAGAATTTTTGCATCATTCATACTGATCAACTCTTGCTCAGAGAGTCCAGAGATATCGCAGTAGCGCTCATTCACCATGCAGTAGCCATGCTGACGATCGAGGATAGCAAAGAAGAATGGGCTGTTGGCTGTAAGTGTCTTAAACCAATGATGTAATTGCTTGGATGGCATTAAAGTACTACCGAGCTCCAGGGAGCGTGATTATTCGTCCATGTAATGAAAAACGCAGAGCCATCTAACTATAACTGTGAAAGTATGCTTATTAAAGGGTTTATCAATACAATAGTGACAATAAATTATCAAAGGTCAAAAAAACGTCGGACATTGTCATCTATTTACTCAGTGTGTTATGCAATCGGTATAAAAGTCTTTTTTGATGCACAACAGGTATTCCTCTCATGCTATCCACTAAGATAGATGCTCTTTTGACAAAGTAACGGAAAATGAGCGTGATAAACAAGATTCGCAGTCAACTAGTTCAAAACGCCGCATCAATTTTGCGATCTCCAGTCCAGTTATTGCCGCAAGCTGTACAGAAAAAAGCCTTGCTTGAAGGGCTGAAACTGGTTTTTAAAGAAGCGCTCGATGATGGTGATTTTGAATTTCTACAAGATAAGTGGCTAAAAGTAGAGATAAAAGACCTGCAACTGTATTGGTACATCAGCTATCAGAATGAACAACTGGTGGTGGCCAAGAATGAGGTGGAAGCGTCGGTGAGCTTCGCTGGTAATCTCAATGATCTAGTACTGATCGCTGGACGTAAAGAAGATCCAGACACCCTCTTTTTCCAACGCCGTTTGTCAATTGAAGGCGACACGGAACTGGGTTTGGAAGTGAAGAATCTGATGGATAGCGTTGACTTAGAACAGTTACCGAAAGCGCTACAACAGTTGTTAAATCAACTGGCCGAGTTTGTTCATAAGGGAGTACAATCAGCCCAAATAGACAATGGGGTTGTAAATGCTTATTCGAACTGAAGCGCCAGCGGATCTCCTGGCGATTGATGCACTGCTCAAAACGGTGTTTCCCACCGACGCAGAAGCGAATTTGGTGATGGCGCTGCGTGAGAATGGGCGTTTGACTTTGTCGCTGGTGGCGTGCAGTGAAGAAGGGGAAGTGATCGGCCATGCGATGTTTTCTCCGGTGACGCTCAATGGCGAGGACTTTTCATGGCAAGGCTTGGCGCCGCTCGCTGTCAAAGCGCAGTACCAAAATCAGGGCATAGGGGCAGAGTTGGTGCGAGAAGGGCTGACCTGCTTGGCGGAATTCGGTTATCCGGCCTGCTTTGTGTTAGGAAATCCAGCCTACTATCACCGCTTCGGTTTTACTGCTGCGAATGAGTTGGGTTTTGCATGTCAGTGGGAGGTACCTGAAGGGGCTTTCCAATCTCTCGCGTTAGCCGACAATGAATTTCAGGGCCGCCAAGGTAACATTGAGTACAGTGTGGAGTTTTCCATGTTTTAAGCAAAACGGCCTGCAGTACAGGCCGTTTTGCGTTCCGAGGCTCGCAGAAAGTCAGTTTCAGACTTGCTCTGACTCGACGACAAATTTTTGATACTATTGTGCCGTTGATGGAAATGGTCAGATGATGTCAGAAAACGAAAAACTCTACTTACAGCAAATGGGTATCGCCACCTGGGAACTCACTCATCCTGAACGGTTGGCCGGATTTCAATTTGCCCAAATCGAGCTACCGGCTGAGTGTTGCTTGCTATTGGTGGCAGAACAGTGCCCCAAAAATCAAACCGCGCAGCTGTTTGAAAGAGTGCTGAAAAGCATCAAGCTTGAACTTTCACAAGCGAGACACGTCTCTCCCGCAGAGCTTGCGCTGGTAAACCTAGAACCTCTCACTTGGATCTGGTTTGCTGGCACAGTCGCTCAGCCAGTACCTGCCATGGTGAACGTACTGCATTCTCCTACATTGAGTGAAATCGATGGGAATACCGAGCATCGCCGTGCACTTTGGCAGCAAATTTGTGCTTATGAGTAAATAGAAATGAGTTGTACTTTAGTCGCTATGAACGTCGAGCACCTCGACGCGGTTTATCAGATCGAAACTCGTGCTCACACTCACCCTTGGGCGCAAAGCTTGATCCGCGATCTCTCTAGCCGTGGTGCAATGCATCACGTGATGCTGGTTGATGGCAAAGTGGTGGGCTATTTTTATGCGCAAAATATTGTCGGTGAGGTGACTTTACTCAATATCGCCGTCTGTCCGACGCAGCAAGGCAAAGGTTACGGACGTGAGCTGTTGGACGCTTTTATTGAGTTAGGTGAGCAACAAAACGCACAAAGCGCTTGGCTTGAGGTGCGTGAGAGTAACCAGCGTGCATTGGACTTGTATCAAGAAGCTGGCTTTAACGAGGTGGATCGTCGCCGCAATTACTACCCGACCCAAACCGGTCAAGAAGATGCCATTATTATGAGTTATCTGTTCAACTGCTTTTGAGCATCACTGCGGCTCGAGTCTCTCCGTAGCTGTTCTCTTTTAATCTTTGCGTGATGATATCAACTGGTTGGGGCTTATCAAAGAGATAGCCCTGAAACTGCTCACAACCAAGCTTCATTAACGCTTCCATCTCTTCGTGCTCTTCCACACCCTCGGCGATCACTTCTAAGTTGAGACGATCCGCGGTCATGATAATGGTATCGACGATCGCTTGGTCGCTTTGATCCAGATGCAATTGAGTAACAAAGGAGCGGTCGATTTTCAGCACATCCACCGCCAGATGTTTGAGGTAGCGCAGGGATGAGTAGCCTGTACCGAAATCATCGATGGAAATTTTCAGATCAAGCTCTTTGAGCTGTGCCATCTTGTTCATCGCGCTTTCAACGTTTTCTAACAACAAACTTTCCGTAATTTCCAGCTCGATATGCTCGCCGGAAATCCCCGCTTGTTTAAGGGCATGGGTAATGTGCTCGACAAAAAACTGTTGAGAAAACTGCAGTGGGCTGATGTTGATTGCTAAACGACGGAAGGTGTCCGGCAAAACGCCCAATTTTTTCCACTGTGCGTATTGGTAACAAGCTTGTTCGATAATCCAGTCACCGATTTGCAGAATTTGTCCGGTTTCTTCTGCAATAGGCATGAAAACACCAGGAGGGAGCAATCCGCGCTCTGGGTGATTCCAACGAATCAAGGCTTCCACGCCAATGATCTGCATCTTGTCGTTCACTTGAGGTTGGTAATAGAGTTCAAGTTGTTGTCGATGCAGCGCTTCATGCAGACCTTTTTCAATCTCCAGAAATGACTCAACTTGAGCGTGCATTTCCGGCTCATAAAACATGTATTTGTTGCGTCCAGCGACTTTTGCGCGATACAAGGCTGTATCAGCCTGGCGCAATACGTCAATGCTGGAGATTCCTTCACTGGGGAATTTAGAAATACCAATACTCACCGTGCAGTAAAGTTGGTGGTCATCTATCGAATACGGATTCGATACTAAAGCGAGTAGCTGCTGTGCTTTGTTTGCTGCATGCTCAAGCGACAAGTTGGGGATCAGAATGGCAAATTCATCGCCACCGATACGAGCTGCCGTTTCTCCATCATGCAACCAACCCTCCAACCGTTTGGCGATGGCCCGCATTAAATTGTCGCCGATGGTGTGGCCGAGTGAATCGTTGATGGTTTTAAATCGATCCAAGTCCATGTAAAACAAAACCCCACTACTGTTGTTTCGCAGCGCTTCATTCAGGCTATCATTGAGCGTTTTCAACAGCAGACTACGGTTGGCGAGGCCAGTTAAGGTGTCGTAGTACGCCAGTTGGTTTAACTGGCTTTCCGCCGCCGCGCGCGCTTGCCATAAATTGTGAAAAGAGAGCGCCAAACGGCCTAGCTCGTCATTACTGTTGCGAGGAGGAAGTTCGATGGCTGTCTTGCGGTTTTGCAGCGAGTTCACCCAATTGTTTAAAGTAATAATCGGTTTGGAGAGCTTCATATAGAAAAAAGCCAACAAAATGGTGGTCAATAGAATATTGCGAAACAAATCAAATAACAGGATGCGGCTCGATTTGTTGATAAACGCTTCGGCAATGCTGGAGCCATTGACGGAAAAGCTGAGCGTGCCAACCACTACGTTTGAGTTGGGCTGGTGGAGCTCCGTTTTGTAAAACGGTGAGGCTGGCGTCAAGATGGTGGAGAGCAGTTGCGTGATCATATCTTGAGCTTCAATCGGCCTGTTTTTTTGCGTGAGAACATCACCGAAATCGTCGACAATTGCGACACTGTAGACGGCGTTATCCATCATCAAACTGGAGGCGACTTGCTCCGCGAGCAAGTGGTTTAAGTGGTATGCCGCTTGGCTGGCGTTGGAGTAATTTTGCATCAACTTAAACTGATAGTGTTCTTCGATGCGCCGTTGCTCCTGATGGAGATCAATCAGGATATGGTACAAGCTAAAACACAGGCCGAGCACAACCGAAACCAGAAACACGGTTCTTGCCTGCTTAAAAGCTAAAGAATGTACTTTTTTATTTTTTAGCATACCGTCAACCAATCCTTCTTACTCCTATAGTTATAGAACATATAGCCAAGTAACCCAAAATACTTGAACGAGATAAAATGGTTTGTGTTGCTACACATAGATGTGAAAAGTTGTGCCATTGTGATGGGATTTTGCCTGCTCGCAGGCCGTCGATTATCTGTTGAGCACATGGCTCTTTGCTGTCCAGAGTTGCCGATTGGCGAATAATAAGCGAGAATACCGCGCAAAATTGAATCTACCTTAGGAAGGGGCGTCGCAGATTCCTATCTGCAAGGGTTATTGAGCAAAAGCGATAGCCGCCCGTTTCCCCGTCCAGAACACACAAGAAGACCAGTTTCATGTCAAATGCTCCATTTTTGAGCGAAGTTGCCAAGCGCAGAACGTTCGCTATTATCTCGCACCCGGATGCGGGTAAAACCACCATCACAGAAAAAGTCCTGTTATTCGGACGTGCTATCCAGACGGCAGGTACCGTGAAAGGTCGCGGTTCAAGCCAGCATGCCAAATCCGACTGGATGGAAATGGAGAAAGAGCGTGGTATCTCGGTGACCACCTCTGTGATGCAGTTTCCTTACAATGACTGCTTGGTCAACCTGCTTGATACCCCAGGACACGAGGACTTCTCTGAAGATACCTACCGTACGTTGACCGCCGTAGACTCGTGCTTGATGGTGATCGATGCCGCCAAAGGTGTTGAAGATCGAACGCGTAAGCTGATGGAAGTCACTCGCCTACGTGATACACCGATCGTGACCTTCATGAACAAATTGGACCGTGATATTCGCGACCCGATGGAGCTGCTGGATGAAGTCGAAAGCGAACTCAGTATCGCGTGTGCGCCTATCTCTTGGCCAATCGGTTGCGGTAAAGAGTTCAAAGGTGTCTACCACATTCACCGCGATGAAACGATTTTGTACGCCACTGGACATGGTCACACGATTCAAGAAGAGCGCATTATCAAAGGGCTAGATAATCCAGAGCTGGATAATGAGATTGGCGCTGATCTGGCTGAGCAACTGCGTGAAGAGCTCGAATTGGTGCTGGGCGCTTCGCACGAGTTTGATCTGGAGATGTTCCTCAAAGGCGAATTGACGCCTGTGTTTTTTGGTACCGCTTTAGGTAACTTTGGTGTTGACCACATGCTGGATGGCCTGACGCAATGGGCGCCTGCGCCACTGCCGCGTATGGCCAATGAGCGTCAGGTTGAAGCGACCGAAGACAAATTCACGGGGTTCGTGTTTAAGATCCAAGCCAATATGGATCCGAAACACCGTGACCGCATCGCTTTCATGCGCATCGTTTCAGGCACTTATAACCAAGGAATGAAAATGAACCACGTTCGCCTTGGTAAACAGGTCAATATTTCGGATGCTGTGACCTTTATGGCGGGGGACCGTTCTCGTGCTGAGGATGCCTACGCTGGTGACATCATTGGTTTGCACAACCACGGCACGATTCAAATCGGTGACACCTTTACTCAAGGTGAAACACTGAAGTTCTCGGGTATTCCCAACTTTGCCCCAGAGCTGTTCCGTCGTATTCGTCTACGCGATCCTCTAAAGCAAAAACAACTACTCAAAGGGCTGGTTCAGCTGTCTGAAGAAGGCGCAGTGCAAGTTTTCCGTCCGCGGCAAAACAACGATTTGATAGTCGGCGCGGTCGGTGTGCTGCAGTTTGATGTGGTGGTGGCGCGTTTGAAATCAGAATACAACGTGGAAGCGATCTACGAGGGCGTAAACGTCGCTACGGCTCGTTGGGTTGAATGTGCGGATGCGAAGAAACTCGATGAGTTCCAACGTAAGAACCAAGCCAACCTAGCGCTGGATGGTGGTGACAATCTTACCTACATTGCGCCAACCATGGTCAACTTGAACTTAGCCAAAGAACGCTTCCCTGAGGTTGAGTTCCGTGCCACACGTGAGCACTAAGCGCTGAGTGATTGAGAATCGTCGCCCTGGGTTTGCAGCCCGGGGCGCTTTTTTATATGGTGAGTAAAACAGTATGGAGGTGATGAGCATGCAGTGGTTGAAAAAGTGGTTAAAGCGCTACGACGATTGGTGCCGAGAGCTTGGTTTAACGCCGGAGCAAAAACGCAGTTGCGTACCTTACAAACAAGATCCCGCGCGAGAACGCAATAACAATGACGCTGTTTGATAGTCACTGCCACCTTGATTTTCCGGTGTTTGAGAGCGAATTTTCACATATCTTGCACTCTGCTCAGCACGTGGGTGTGAAGCGATTCCTCATTCCTTCCGTTGGCCCGGAAAATTGGTCGCGAGTCGCTGAGCTGTCGTCGCAACATCCAGAGATTTACTACGCACTCGGCTTGCACCCTTACTTCTTAAAAGCTGACTATACGCTCTACCAAACACAGCTAATGGCACGATTAGATGCGCGTCCGGCGCGCTGTGTCGCCATTGGTGAATGTGGCCTAGACTTTGCTATTGAGGTTGACTCGGCCTTACAAGAAGAAGCGTTACGGTGGCAATTCGAGTTAGCGAGGCAGTATGGCCTGCCCGTTATTTTACATTGCCGTAAGGCGCACAATCGTCTGATCCAGATGGTCAAAGCCGCTCAGTTGCCTAAAGGGGGCGTGCTGCACGCATTCTCAGGCAGTTATGAACAGGGAATGGAGTGGGTGAGATTGGGTTTCTCGCTCGGTATTGGCGGCACGATCACCTATCCGCGCGCCAA
This sequence comes from Vibrio sp. S234-5, assembly GCF_000960595.1. Classification (NCBI taxonomy): domain Bacteria; kingdom Pseudomonadati; phylum Pseudomonadota; class Gammaproteobacteria; order Vibrionales; family Vibrionaceae; genus Vibrio; species Vibrio sp. S234-5. Next base: position 87,422 of record NZ_JZAM01000237.1, on the reverse strand, counting down.
CAAAACTCGCCAAGCGGTGGCGAAACTGCCGCTTGAGCATCTGCTTTTGGAGACCGATGCGCCAGATATGCCACTGAGTGGCTATCAAGGGATGGTAAATACGCCATCACAAATAGTTAACATCCTGACTATACTCTGTGAGCTGAAAAATCAGACAAAGCAAACGGTTGCTTCGCAACTTTGGAAAAATAGCAATTCGCTGTTCTCTATCTGTGAATAAAATCCAACATTCCCACCCAAACGATACGTCGTCTCATATATTATTGTGAAGATACTCACAAACAAAAGTGAATTTGCACCGAGTCTGATGGGAAAGTGTGAAGGTGGCATTACTTTAATTATTAAGGCGTGAGTATAATTGCCCCCGCTTTATAGCTCCATTTTGTAACACGCCAATAAATAACTTAATAAGGAAGTCATAAACTATGAGCCTGTTTATGAGCCTAGTCGGTATGGCAGTATTGCTAGGAATTGCATTACTACTGTCAGATAACCGTAAAGCTATCAATCTTAGAACTGTGGCTGGCGCTTTTGCTATCCAATTCATCATCGGTGGTTTCGTTCTTTACGTTCCATGGGGTCGTGATCTACTAGCGGGTTTCTCTGCTGGTGTTCAAAACGTGATCGACTACGGTAAAGACGGTACTGGTTTCTTGTTCGGCAGCCTAGTTAACTTCTCAGTTGACGGTATCGGCTTCATCTTTGCTTTCCAAGTACTACCAACACTGATTTTCTTCTCAGCACTTATCTCTGTACTTTACTACATTGGTGTGATGCAGTGGGTTATCAAGATCCTAGGTGGCGGTCTTCAGAAAGCGCTAGGTACTTCTCGTGCCGAGTCAATGTCTGCAGCAGCGAACATCTTCGTAGGTCAAACTGAAGCACCACTAGTGGTTCGTCCGTTTGTACCAAAAATGACTCAATCTGAGCTATTTGCAGTAATGTGTGGTGGTCTAGCGTCTGTTGCTGGTGGTGTACTAGCAGGTTACGCATCTATGGGGGTACCTCTTGAGTACCTTGTAGCAGCATCATTCATGGCAGCGCCTGGTGGTCTACTGTTCGCTAAAATCATCAAACCAGAAGTTGATACTCCAAATGAAAGCTTGGAAGACAACATTGATGGTGGTGACGACAAGCCAGCTAACGTTATCGACGCAGCAGCAGGCGGTGCATCAGTTGGTCTACAACTAGCCCTTAACGTTGGTGCAATGCTACTGGCATTCGTTGGTCTAATCGCACTAGTTAACGGCATCCTCGGTGGCGTTGGTGGTTGGTTTGGCATGGAAAACCTCACTCTAGAACTACTTCTAGGTTGGTTGTTCTCGCCGCTAGCATTCCTAATCGGTGTACCATGGGCTGAGGCAACATTTGCGGGTTCTTTCATCGGTCAAAAACTGGTTGTAAACGAATTCGTCGCTTACCTAAACTTCGTACCTTACGTTGGTGATGCAGCACAAGTTGTCCCAGCAACAGGTCAAGTAATGTCTGAGAAGACTCAAGCAATCATCGCCTTCGCTCTATGTGGTTTCGCAAACCTTTCTTCTATCGCGATTCTACTTGGTGGTCTAGGTAGCCTTGCTCCTGCTCGTCGTCACGACATCGCTCGTATGGGTGTTAAAGCGGTTGCAGCGGGTACGCTATCTAACCTGATGGCAGCGACCATCGCTGGCTTCTTCCTGTCTTTCTAATTTAGTTAAGAGACAGTATTTATAGACGCCGTTTAGCTTCGCCCCGTAGCAAGAGATTGCTGCGGGGCGTTTTCAGTTTTTGCGCCACAGTGAATGAAATGGGCTCAGTTAGAGCGAATCGTCATGGGCGTTGAGGCTGAGTTTTTTTGAGATACAAACCGTTTGCGCTCTATTTGGTGCTACAGTTTTGCGATGAATATCTATAATGTATTAATCACAGAAGAGGGATGAAGCAGGACGTTTCATCGCTCATCTGAATAGATATGTTTAGGGCAAATGAGCTGCCCGACACTCTCTGCCTTGGTCAGTAAGCTAATAGAGCGACTTACACCAAGTGCAGATAAAAAGACACCGCAATCATAGATTGTTGTGCCATAGGCCAAATTGGTACTGTGCGGTGACAAGGATAGCAATTGGCAAGTAATGACTGCCGAGTCTTCAGGGAACCAAGTCCGTTCATCAATGACTGTTTAGCAAAGACCTTTTTTACTGATTTGCTGTTTGCTTTTGAGGTGAGCAGAAACAGGGAAAAGGGGCTGAGTAGTAAAATTTTTGAATATTGATCGGAGATAGAAATGAGCGATTTAAAAGCAGCAGCACTACGTGCACTGAAACTTATGGACCTAACCACGCTAAATGACGATGACACGGATGCGAAAGTCATCAAGCTTTGTCATGACGCCAAAACGCCTGTAGGTAACACGGCTGCGATCTGTATTTACCCTCGCTTTATTCCTATTGCTAAGAAGACACTTCGTGAGCAAGGTACACCAGAGGTTCGCATTGCGACTGTAACCAACTTCCCACACGGTAACGACGATATCGCTATCGCCGTGGCAGAAACCAAAGCTGCAGTCGCTTACGGTGCTGATGAAGTTGACGTCGTTTTTCCATACCGCGCGCTGATCGCTGGTGATGAAAAAGTCGGCTTTGAACTGGTTAAGCAATGTAAAGAAGCCTGTGGCAATATTCTTCTGAAAGTGATCATCGAAACCGGTGAGCTAAAAGAAGAAGCGCTGATTAAGAAAGCATCGCAAATCTGCATTGAAGCGGGTGCCGACTTTATCAAAACCTCAACGGGTAAAGTGCCAGTTAACGCAACCCCAGAATATGCACGTATGATGCTCGAAGTTATTCGTGACATGGGTGTGGCTGAAAAAGTGGGCTTCAAGCCTGCTGGCGGCGTGCGTACTGCGGAAGACGCTGCGGCTTACTTAGCAATGGCAGATGAGATCCTAGGTGCTGACTGGGCGGATAATATGCACTACCGTTTTGGTGCATCTAGCTTGCTAACCAATCTACTCAATACATTAGAAGTGACAGATCAAGTCGCCGATCCTGCGGCGTACTAATTCTAATAAATGTCTGAGCGTGGCGCGTTTTGCGCCACGCAACCTTCTTACTCTACTGTTACCACGGCTCATTTTGAGCTTGGGAGGCTCTAATGTATTTACCTCAAGAAATTATTCGTAAAAAACGTGATGGCGAAGTGCTGACTGCCGATGAAATTAATTTTTTCATCCAAGGCGTGGCGAAAAATACCGTGTCTGAAGGTCAGATTGCGGCCTTTGCTATGACGATTTTCTTTAATGAAATGACCATGCCAGAACGCATCGCGCTGACGTGTGCCATGCGCGATTCCGGTATGGTGATCGACTGGAGTCACATGAACTTCGGTGGCCCAATTGTCGACAAACACTCCACTGGTGGTGTGGGCGATGTGACGTCACTGATGCTTGGCCCTATGGTGGCAGCATGTGGTGGTTTCGTGCCAATGATTTCCGGTCGTGGCCTTGGTCATACTGGCGGCACCTTGGATAAACTGGAAGCGATTCCGGGCTACAACATCACTCCGAGTAATGACGTTTTCGGCCAAGTGACAAAAGACGCTGGCGTAGCGATCATCGGCCAAACGGGCGATCTGGCGCCTGCGGATAAACGTGTTTATGCCACGCGTGACATCACAGCAACGGTTGATAACATCTCGTTAATCACCGCGTCCATTCTATCGAAGAAGCTGGCGGCTGGCCTTGAATCACTAGTGATGGATGTGAAAGTCGGTTCGGGTGCCTTTATGCCAACTTACGAAGCGTCACAAGAACTGGCGAAATCGATTGTAGCCGTGGCAAACGGTGCGGGCACCAAAACCACCGCCATTCTTACCGACATGAACCAAGTGTTGGCGTCGTCGGCGGGGAATGCGCTGGAAGTGCGCGAAGCGGTGCAGTTCCTCAAAGGCGAATACCGTAACCCTCGTTTGCTCGAAGTGACGTTGGCGCTGTGTGCGGAAATGTTGGTGCTGGGTAAGCTGGCGCAAGACACTGACGAAGCGCGCGCGAAGTTGATGGCGGTGCTGGATAACGGCAAAGCCGCCGAGTGTTTTGGCAAAATGGTGGCTGGTTTGGGCGGACCTGCGGACTTTATCGACAACTACGATCACTACTTAGACAAGGCGGAAATCGTCAAGCCGGTTTATGCCAAAGAGAGCGGCGTGGTGTCGGCAATGGATACGCGTGCTATCGGTATGGCGGTGGTGGCGATGGGCGGTGGACGCCGTGTTGCGACCGACAGCATCGATTATGCGGTTGGCTTTGATAGCTTCATCCGCTTGGGTGAAATCGCAGACAGTAACAAGCCTTTGGCGGTGATTCATGCGCGTAGCGAAGCGCAATGGCAAGAAGCGGCAAATGCGCTGCAAGCGGCGATTAAAGTGGGTGGCGACTACGTACCCACCCCCGACGTTTACGGCCTGATTCGCGAAGAAGATATTTAATGACTATTGGGCCTGCTTGCACATTTTCGTACCGGCAGGCCTGAGGAAGAAGTAATGAAAAGAGCATTTATTTTGGTACTGGATTCTTTTGGTATTGGCGCAACGGCGGATGCCGAGCAGTTTGGCGATGTGGGGTCTGACACGCTTGGTCATATTGCGGACCAGTGTGAGCAAGGCTTGGCAAACAACGACAAGCGCCAAGGGGCTCTTCGTCTGCCAAATCTGTCCAAATTGGGCTTGGCAATGGCGCACAAAGAGTCAACGGGTCGTTTTGCACCGGGTTTGGATGCCAACGCGGAGATTATTGGCGCGTACGGCCATGCCGCTGAGCTCTCGTCTGGTAAAGATACGCCGTCTGGCCACTGGGAAATCGCGGGTGTGCCAGTTCTGTTTGAATGGGGCTACTTTACCGACAAAGCCAACAGTTTCCCGAAAGAGCTGACCGATCGCATTCTTGCCCGTGCTGGCATTGATGGTTTCCTCGGCAACTGCCATGCGTCAGGTACACAAGTGCTTGATGACCTAGGTGAAGAGCACATGAGAACGGGCAAGCCAATTTTCTACACCTCTGCGGACTCTGTATTCCAAATCGCCTGTCACGAAGATACATTCGGCCTTGATCGCCTACTTGAGCTTTGCCAAATTGCTCGTGAAGAGCTGGAAGATTACAACATCGGTCGTGTGATTGCGCGTCCATTCATTGGTCCGGGTAAAGGTCAGTTTGAGCGCACTGGTAACCGTCGTGACCTTTCTGTTGAGCCGCCATCAGCGACGGTATTGCAAAAGCTGGCTGAGGAAAAACAAGGTCAAGTGGTCTCTATTGGTAAGATTGCCGATATCTACGCTAACTGCGGCATCACCAAAAAAGTGAAAGCAACGGGCATCCCTGCGCTTTTTGAAGCGACACTTGAGCAAATCAAAGCGGCGGGCGATAACACCATCGTCTTCACCAACTTTGTTGATTTCGACTCTGCTTATGGCCACCGCCGTGATGTTGCGGGTTACGCCGCTGCGCTTGAGTACTTCGATGGACGCATCCACGAAGTGATGGAATTGATGCAAGACGATGACATCCTTATCCTCACGGCTGACCACGGCTGCGACCCAACTTGGCCGGGCACTGACCACACTCGTGAGCACATTCCAGTGCTTGTCTATGGTCAAAAAGTCCCAGCGGGCTCATTGGGTCTCCGCGAAACGTTCGCGGATATTGGCCAAACACTGGCGAGCTACTTTGGTACATCGCCAATGGATTACGGCAAAAACTTTCTCTAATCCAGAGCTATAATGGAACTTATCGAATAGAGAGGTATGCCTCTCTATTCTTTTGCGAATACAAAGCAAGTCTTTTGTGAATGAAAAACAAGGAAACAAAAACATGGCAACTCCGCATATTAATGCTGAAATGGGTGATTTTGCAGACGTCGTTCTGATGCCTGGTGACCCACTACGTGCAAAATACATCGCAGAGACGTTCCTAGAGGACGTCGTTCAAGTGTGTGATGTTCGTAATATGTTCGGTTTCACTGGTACTTACAAAGGTCGTAAAGTATCGGTTATGGGTCATGGTATGGGCATCCCATCTTGCTCTATTTATGCGACTGAACTTATCAAAGACTACGGCGTGAAGAAAATCATTCGCGTAGGTAGCTGTGGTGCAGTGAGCGAAGCGATCAAAGTGCGTGATGTCGTGATCGGCATGGGCGCGTGCACGGATTCCAAAGTGAACCGCATCCGTTTCAAAGGTCATGACTTTGCCGCTATCGCGGATTACAAAATGGTCAAAGCCGCTGAAGAAGCAGCGAAAGCGCGTGGTATCGATGTAAAAGTCGGCAACCTATTCTCTGCTGAACTGTTCTACACGCCAGATCCAGACATGTTCGACGTGATGGACAAATACGGCATTGTCGGCGTAGAAATGGAAGCGGCAGGTATCTACGGCGTTGCTGCGGAATACGGCGCGAAAGCACTGACGATTTGTACCGTCTCTGACCACATCAAAACCGGTGAGCAAACCACGTCGGAAGAGCGTCAGAACACCTTCAACGATATGATGATCATCGCGTTGGACTCTGTGCTACTGGGTGATGCTGAGTAAGTGTTTTAGATTTTACAACGCAATATCAAGAGCCTGCGACAATGCAGGCTCTTTTTTATGGATCTTTATGGGTGAGTAACAGGTTCTCGACTTTGGGCTGCGGCTTTTTGCGTAGGATGAGAATAAAGAGCATGCCGCCGACGAAACTCATCAAGATCATCAAAAACATATAGCGGTCACTTTTGCGATAGTGATGATCAGAAATTGCCGTCACCTTGCCTGTCTCAAACGTGATGCGGATAAAACCTATGATGCTGTTATCGGCATAAACGGGTTCGACCAACTGTTGGCGGCCAATGCCCGCTGTCGCTAGCGGCGTATCTAGCCCCAACACCTCACGCACCGTCAGCGCTTTTTCGCTGGAGGCAAGACGGATGCCTTCTGCGTCGTAAATGGTGGCATCAAAGACCAAACGCTCTTTCGCTAACTGATTGGTTAACTTGAGCAACTGTTCCTGATCTTTTTGCACAATCATATCACTGGCCGAAAGGGCAGCCTGAGAGCTTAACACCTTGGTTAAGGTTTCCAGTTGTTGCGCCTGGATGCGTTCGTTCCCTTTGCTGATCACCACGCTGTTTTTGATGGTGATGAAAAACATCACCCCTAAAATGATCAGCGCGACGACGCGTAAGGCATTCCGCAGTGAAAAAAGAGACTCTTTCATATCTAGCACTAACTTTGATTCGCGAACAAATGCCAGTTTGGGGCTTGCCTTTTCAAATTGCAATAGGTTAACGTTTGCCAAGGTTCACAAAGGATTAGATTCATGGAAGCGCTAAAGACACTGCCGCTGAGAAGGCATACTCAACTTTTGACTCGTTTGCCAGAAACTCGATTTGCTACACAACTGGATAAAAACAGAGCCAACTGGCTGATGTATGCTGAGTATTTAGCTCCGGGGCATTTTGAGGACATCGATTTTTTTACCGGAATGTACAACCCGATCATCGATACTTGGAAAGTCGGACGCTACGAGGTGGCGCTGATGGCGGGCGAACTGACCGCAGAACACGAAACCATTTTGCAAAGCCTCCAAATTGATTACGCCAATTTGCAAGATGTCCCTGATCTCTCCAAACCGGGGTTGATCGTTCTGGATATGGATTCCACCGTCATTCAAATTGAATGTATTGATGAAATTGCCAAGTTGGCGGGTGTGGGCGAAGAAGTTGCCGAAATCACTGAGCGGGCCATGCAGGGCGAGCTGGATTTTGAGCAGAGCTTGCGAGCACGTGTTGGAAAGTTGCAAGGTGCCGATGAGTCGATTCTCGAAAGTGTGCGTGCGCAGTTGCCCTTGATGCCGGATTTACCCGAGCTTATCAACACCTTAAAAGCGTTTGGTTGGAAGACGGCGATTGCCTCAGGTGGATTTACCTATTTTTCTGATCATTTAAAGCAGAGTTTGGGTTTAGATCATGCCCAATCTAACCAACTAGAAATTATTGACGGACGGTTGACGGGGCAAGTGTTGGGAGAGGTGGTCTCTGCGCAAACCAAAGCCGATACCCTCATCGAGCTTGTCGAGAAATATGACGTCGAAATGCACAACACTGTTGCTGTCGGCGATGGTGCTAATGATTTGGTGATGATGCAGGCCGCTGGGTTGGGGATTGCGTATCATGCCAAACCCAAAGTGGAAAAGCAGGCACAAAACGCGGTGCGCTTTGCTGGTTTAGGTGGCATTGTGTGCATTTTGTCTGGTGTATTGGCACGGCAGCAAAAAATCAGTTGGCAAACCAAGCCTTAATCGATTGAGATTTCTCTAAACAACAAGGAGCGATTATCGCTCCTTGTTGTTCATGAGCTTTAATCGCTTAACTCAAGACGAATCAATACTTCTTCAGTAATGTCTTCCATTTCGCAATAACCCATTAAGGTGGAGAGCTCTTTCTCCAGCTTGCTGGCTTGGTGCATGCTCAGATGGGCTAAATCGTTAAGATCTTTTTGCAGTAAAGAGGTCATCGGGCTGAAAATCGGCGCGGTGGAAAGCCTCAGCACATAAAATTCACCAGACATTTTTGCCTTTTTCACAAATTGGATGCGCTCTTTGACGCTGTCGAATTCCATCGGCATCTTGGTCTGAACGGCTTTGATCTTGTCGCTGAATTTAGTCACCGCAATATAAATTTCATGATGAGTCGGCTCTATGCCGTCGATCCTCTTCGTTGGATTCGCGATCAGCGTATTCGAGCGGCCTTTGTAGATTGGCTCGAGAGAGAAGTTCTCTTTGTGGCCTAGCTTTGCCAACAGCATTAAGTGCTTCTCTAGTGGAAAATTCACGCCAATCACTTTAGTGCGATAACCTGATGGTGTTTTGCTAATAAAAATAGGTGTGCTCACCATCTTGGAGAGCAATATGCTATGCAATGACTCCAATAGCTCATTGTTCGGCAGGATCTCTTGCTGGGCAATCAGCTTATCTTGGTTGTGTTCTATAATGCTGTTGAAAAAAGCGATGGTTTTGATGGTTTGACTATTTTCATCAATCACCAGCTGCACTTGCTGGCCGTCTGGGCTTACACGTATTACTCGATACGGCACTTTATCTAGCGGGAGTTTTTTGTCATACAGTTGCAGTTCAAGGTAATTGACCTCAACCTCTTCTCCGGCAACCAGTACCAACGGCGCATTCAATTGCAAACTCAGCCCGCGCTTGGACAAATCAAGCGTATTACCTTGCGCTTGTAAGCCGCCACTCTTAGTCAAAAGCAGTGGCGACTGAAAGCTGTATCTTGGCTCTTTGCGCCTCGACTTTGCGTCGAAGAAAATTCCCTTGGGCGAGCCGACGATCTTTCTTGGGTGACGAAATGTATTTAGCGTGCTGGCTGGAATACGAGGTTTCTCGGTAAATAGATAATCGTCACCCACACTGTCATCGGCAATTTCTTGCAAAATACCGCAGTGAGTCAGGGCGGTTGACGCATCGGCAAGCTCAGAAGAAAAAGAGGCTAATTGCTGCTTCTCTTTGTCTGAAAGCTCAAAAATGGTAATGCGGAATGCGCGCCAGCTTGAACGACGTGCTCCCAAATGCCAAAAAAGCTGTCGTTGTTCTCGAGTCGCTTCAGGCATCAGCATCGAATAGAAGAAGGTCTTGCCCTCATGCTCGTGAGTAAAGGAGTAGATGACATTGCTGGCCCCTTTCACGCCAGACTTAATCAACATCTCCATTCTTTGTGGATTAAATAGCGTGCCGAAGACTTGCTGCTTGCGCTCATCGTGCCAGTAATTCCAAATCGGCGCATTGTTGGGCGTCATCATCGCCAGTTTGAGCTCACTTCCTTGGAAAAACAGCGGCAGGTTGCAGGTGTGTTTAAGATAGATGTGCTCGTATCCACGCGTTCTTGAACGAATGATTTTGTCTTGGTTATCGTGGCGAGTCCGTTTGGCCGAATTGCTTAGTGATTCATCAATCACGCGGGCAATGATGTTGGTTTCGGTCAGGCGCAGACAACGTAGAAATTTGACCGCATCGTTCTCATAAGAGTCTTCTACGGCAATCACGCGATACTCCAATTTTTTGTCGATGTTCGCCACTTGCGAAGTTTTGGCGAGCTCGGAAAAGGAGACCTGTATAATTTCACCGAGGTTGTAATTAAAGGCACTCGGCACTTTGAATTTAGCGCCAGAGCTAGAGAGATCGACGCTCACACCATGCAAAACTTGTCCTTTAGACAGTTTTATTTCCACCTGCGACTGCACGCGCAGGCGCTTTTCTTGTCTTTTAAGATCGTAGCCAAGGTAAATGGTTTCCGCTTCATAAGGGCTAGCCGGATCCGTTAACCCGAGACCTTCCGGCTGTTGCGTGTTTTTGCCCAACACACGGAAACTATTGCGTGTATTGCTTAATGCTTCCCATACCCCTTCGGTATAGCGGCCAAATTTCTTCGTGTTTTTGTGGTAGGCATTAAAAGCGACATCATCAAGCCAGTGCTTTAAACCATCCAACTCATATTCACGGCACTCACCTTGCACACGACCACGTAAGTCGATACTTTTTTTGCATGGCGCCATGATGCGGTTAAGCTCCATCTTCACCAGCAATTTAGCCGATGGCGGTTCTCCCTCGGTCAGTTGACTCAGGACAAAATCAAAATCTTCCGCGTTGTACAGCGGGATGAGTCTTTCTGCGATTGAGAGAATTTCAGCTTGTTCCATCTTTTCTGTTACAGTATCTGTTCTTGATAAGAGTATCGGCAAAGTGATAATAAACTTAAGTATAACAGCACTTTGTTCTGTGTTTAATGAATCAGTGGTCTGACAGGATCACAGGCTGGACAATTTGAGGCGGCATGGTGAAAGCAAAACGCGCGTATGTATGTAACGACTGTGGGGCGGATTTTCCTCGTTGGCAGGGGCAATGCAACGCCTGCGGTTCTTGGAATACCATTACTGAAGTCAGGTTAGCGGCTTCGCCGAGTGTCGCACGTAATGAACGTTTGTCAGGGTATGCGGGCAGTGCGATAGAGTCTAAAGTCCAGACCTTGTCTGATATCGATTTGCAGGAAGTACCGCGTTTTACCAGTGGCTTTAAAGAGCTGGATAGAGTATTGGGTGGTGGCATCGTGCCTGGTGCGGCGATTTTGATTGGCGGAAGCCCAGGAGCCGGTAAATCGACCCTGCTGTTGCAAACGATGTGCGCGCTCTCGGCACACATGCCTGCCTTGTACGTCACTGGCGAGGAGTCTTTGCAACAAGTCGCGATGCGTGCTTCTCGCTTGGGATTGCCGAAAGAGCATTTGAAAATGCTGTCAGAGACCAACGTGGATAAGATTTGCCAAATTGCCGAAGAGGTGCGACCACGCATCATGGTGATTGACTCGATTCAGGTGATGCATGTTTCAGATGTGCAATCTTCACCCGGTAGTGTCGCGCAAGTGCGTGAATCTGCGACGGCATTAACCCGGTACGCCAAACAAAATAATGTCGCTGTCTTTATTGTTGGTCACGTAACTAAAGATGGCACCCTAGCGGGTCCGAAAGTGTTAGAGCACATTATTGACTGTTCCGTGCTGCTCGATGGCGATACCGATAGCCGCTTTCGTACCCTGCGTAGCCACAAAAACCGCTTTGGTGCGGTGAATGAGCTCGGTGTGTTTGCGATGACGGGGCAAGGGCTGCGAGAAGTGAGCAACCCGTCGGCGATTTTCTTGTCACGTGGAGAAGAAGCGACCTCTGGCAGTTCGGTGATGGTGGTTTGGGAAGGCACTAGGCCGCTTCTGGTCGAGATCCAAGCTTTGGTGGACTACTCGCAGCTTGCTAATCCTCGCCGGGTCGCTGTCGGCCTTGAGCAAAATCGTCTCTCTTTATTATTAGCGGTTTTACATAAGCACGGTGGCTTACAAATGGCTGACCAAGATGTCTTCGTCAATGTGGTCGGTGGGGTAAAAGTGAGTGAAACCAGCGCTGACTTGGCGCTGATTATGGCGCTGCTGTCGAGTTTTCGCGATCGGCCGCTGCCTAAAGACGTAGTGGTTTTTGGCGAAGTGGGCTTAGCTGGCGAGATCCGTCCAGTACCCAGTGGCCAAGAACGTCTCAATGAAGCCTTTAAACATGGCTTTAAGAAAGCGATTGTCCCAATGGCGAATATGCCGAAAGGCGGAATTGCGGGCATGCAAATCCACGGGGTGAAAAAACTCGCCGATGCGATCAGTGCCTTTGATGAACTCTAGAGAGTAGAGAGTTCGATCTTCATAGTCAGGAAGGAAAATTTTGTGCGTGAACAGAGGAAGCAAAAATATAGTTTCGCGCCGCTTTGCAAGCTAAGCATTGGTAAGCTTTACTGTTGTAGAAGAAAATTTTTCTTAACGAATGGCATGCAAGGGTATCAGTCTTGAACGATTGTGATATACTCTGCGCGCACTTTATACCTTATTAACAGAGTAAGACAATGGCAGATTTATCAAAATACAGAAACATTGGTATTTTCGCGCACGTTGACGCGGGTAAAACCACTACCACTGAGCGTATCTTGAAGCTTACTGGTAAAATCCACCGTCTGGGTGAAGTACACGACGGCGCTTCAACGATGGACTTCATGGAACAGGAAGCTGAGCGTGGTATCACTATCCAGTCTGCTGCGACTACCTGTTTCTGGAAAGACCACCGTTTTAACGTAATCGACACCCCTGGACACGTTGACTTCACTGTTGAAGTTTACCGTTCTCTGAAAGTTCTTGACGGTGGTATCGGTGTATTCTGTGGTTCTGGCGGTGTTGAACCTCAGTCAGAAACAAACTGGCGTTACGCGAACGAATCAGAAGTATCTCGTCTGATCTTCGTTAACAAACTAGACCGTATGGGTGCAGACTTCTTCCGCGTTGTTGAGCAAGTGAAGAAAGTACTAGGCGCCAACCCTCTAGTGATGACTCTACCTATCGGCCGTGAAGACGAGTTTGTAGGTGTAGTTGATGTATTGACTCGTCAAGCATTCGTATGGGATGACACAGGTCTTCCAGAAAACTACGAAATCAAAGAAATTCCAGCAGACATGGTAGATCAAGTTGAAGAATACCGTGAGATGATGATCGAATCTGCTGTTGAGCAAGACGATGATCTGATGATGGCTTACATGGACGGCGAAGAGCCATCTATCGAGCAAATCAAAGCTTGTATCCGTAAAGGTACTCGTGATCTAGCGTTCTTCCCAACGTACTGTGGTTCTGCATTCAAAAACAAAGGTATGCAGCTTGTACTAGACGCGGTTGTAGATTACCTACCGTCTCCAACTGAAGTTGAGCCTCAGCCTCTGACTAACCCAGAAACGGGTGAGCCAACTGGTGAAGTAGCAACAGTATCTGTTGATGCGCCTCTAAAAGCGCTTGCGTTCAAGATCATGGATGACCGTTTCGGTGCTCTGACTTTCGTTCGTATCTACTCAGGCAAAATTAAGAAGGGTGATACCATTCTTAACAGTGCAACTGGTAAGACTGAGCGTGTTGGCCGTATGGTTGAGATGCACGCAAACGACCGTAACGAGCTTGAAGCAGCACAAGCGGGTGACATTATCGCGATCGTTGGTATGAAGAACGTTCAAACTGGTCACACTCTATGTGATCCTAAGCATGAATGTACTCTTGAGCCAATGATCTTCCCAGATCCAGTTATCTCTATCGCGGTTAAGCCAAAAGATAAGAACGGTTCTGAGAAAATGGGTATCGCGATCGGTAAAATGGTTGCAGAAGATCCATCATTCCAAGTTGAAACTGACGAAGATTCAGGTGAAACCATTCTGAAAGGTATGGGCGAACTTCACCTAGATATCAAAGTGGATATCCTGAAACGTACTTACGGCGTTGAGCTTGAAGTGGGTGCTCCTCAGGTTGCTTACCGTGAAACTATCACCAAAGCAGTAGAAGACAGCTACACGCACAAGAAACAGTCTGGTGGTTCAGGTCAGTTCGGTAAGATTGACTACCGTATCCGTCCAGGAGAGCAAAACACTGGTTTCACCTTCAAATCAACCGTTGTGGGTGGTAACGTTCCTAAGGAATTCTGGCCAGCAGTTGAGAAAGGCTTCAAGTCTATGATGGCGACTGGTACTTTGGCTGGTTTCCCTGTGCTTGACGTTGAAGTTGAACTGTTTGACGGTGGCTTCCACGCAGTTGACTCATCTGCAATCGCATTTGAAATCGCAGCGAAAGGCGCATTCCGTCAGTCAATTCCTAAAGCGGCTCCTCAGCTTCTTGAACCAATCATGAAAGTTGACGTGTTCACTCCTGAAGATCACGTTGGTGACGTAATCGGTGACTTGAACCGTCGTCGCGGCATGATCAAGAACCAGGAAATGGGTGTAACTGGCGTTCGCGTTAAAGCAGACGTACCACTTTCTGAAATGTTCGGCTACATCGGTACTCTACGTACAATGACTTCTGGTCGTGGTCAGTTCTCTATGGAGTTCTCTCACTACTCAGCATGTCCAAACAACGTAGCAGAGCAAGTGATTGCTGAAGTTAAAGAGCGTAACGCTAAGAAGTAATTCTTAACTTAACTCGATAACAGAAAAACCCGCAGGCAACTGCGGGTTTTTTATTATTTGGATATCAAGATGCGGTAAGCTGCTCTTAGCCTCTTTATCTATTCGCCTCGACTAATCGATATTGCTGATTACATCAATGCCAGTGAGTGGATAAGCGTACTGAAAGTTCGCTATTTCGTCGAGAAGCCACTGGCGAAAAAGCAGGACTTTCTCTCGTCGGAAATAGCCAGCATGCGCGCACATGTAGTTGCTGAGAAAGGTCATATCGATGTTTTTAATTGAACAAACCGCAGACTCTATATTAGGAGTGAGGCTGCGGCTTTTGAGTCTTTAAGGCGTGTCGATGAACAGGTTATTCTTCCCAAACCACCAATTTATCTTTTGGCCAGTTGTGACCAACTTCGTGATACTTCTGCTCAAGCACATGACGTTTTATTTTCAGGGTTGGCGTCAAAATGCCGTTTTCGATACTCCATGGCTCCTTAATCATCAGAACTCCCTTGATCTGCTCATGAGATTCCAATTCGGCATTCATGCGTTTGATGACCTTTTGCGTTGTCCGTTCATACCGCTCACGGTCAAAATGGGGGAAGTTATGTGGCACAACAAGCAAGATTGGTGCAGGTAGCCCCGAGCCTATAAGGCACATCATTTCCACTCGGCTGTATTCAAAGAGTTTTTTCTCGATGGGGACAGGAGCGACAAACTTGCCTTTGGCGGTTTTGAAGGTGTCTTTCTTACGACCTTGAATGGTCAAATAGCCTTCGCTGTCGATGGATCCTATGTCGCCAGTATGTAGCCAGCCTTCTTTATCAAAGGATTCTTTGGTCGCAATGTCATTCTTATAGTAGCCAGAAAAGAGTCCTTTGCTGCGAACCATGATCTCGCTATCTTCGGCGATTTTCAGTTCAATACCCGGCCCGGCATTGCCAACACTGCCGATTTTGTCGGCCTTAAAAGGGTAGTTCAATGTGGTGTAGGCAAAGGCCTCTGTCATCCCCCAGGCTTCAGTAATGTTGAGCCCGACACTGTGGTACCACTGGAGCAGAGCCGGGGAAACTGGGGCGGAGCCACAACCCAACACGCGTGCTTGATCCAAACCAAGTCCATCGGCCAATTTCTTTTTGATCAAGGAATTGACCAAGGGAATCTTCAGCAAAAAATTAAGACGTTTTTGCGGCAATTTGTCTTGGATGCGCTGCTGGAACAGTGTCCATAAGCGTGGTACGGAAATGAACAGCGTTGGGCGCTGCATTTTGACATCTTCGATAAAAGTATCCAGCGATTCGGGAAAGGCAGTAGGAACACCGCCGATCACTGAGGAGCCAAAGATATAGACGCGCTCAGTGATGTGCGCGAGAGGTAAATAGGAGAACAGGCGGTCGTTTTCTTGAATTCCGATGTGTTTAATCAGTTGATGCACCGACCAACAAAATGCGCCATAAGTGAGCATCGCGCCTTTCGGCAGACCAGACGTTCCCGAGGTATAAACTAAAGACATCAGTTTATCATCGTCGTGCTGTGGGCGCTCTTGACTCGGCTCGGCCTTGGCAATCAAGTTTTTGTACTGATACTGGCATTGTGGCGCAGAATCATACGGTAACGCGATGCTCTTGATATCGGTCATCTCATCAATGACTTTTTGTGTGGTCTCCGGATTATCAAGTTTACCCGCGATCAAAATTTTACTTTCACTGTGGCTCAAACAGTATTCAATCGTTTCCGCACTCGCGGTTGGAAAGATCGGGACACTGACGTAATCACCAAGCATCATCGCCAAATCGCAAATAAACCATTCGGCGCAGTTTTTCGAAATCAGAGCGACGCGATCGCCCGGTTGTGCACCAAGTTCGCGAAGAGCGGTGACTAAACGCAGGGCTTGGTCAGCGACTTGCGCATAGGTGAACTCGACGAACTGGCGGTTAATGATTTGTTTTAGATAGACCTCATTCGGGCGTTCCGCTGCCCATTTTAAGATCATTTCATTTGGCGGTGGGAGAGCACAGTTGGGTTTGCTTAACTCGTTAGGCTGAATCATTCTCTAACTCCATGTTATTGGCAAAACAATCGTTATTGTTATGTTAATTTGTTGTTAATTTAGCATGTTTTAGAGGAGTCAGAAATAAAAATCCACGTTTTGCTGTTGAGAATTTGCGCCAAGTAATTGATCCAATCCGTTTCGCTGACTTTTTCTGGATGTGGTATTGAAAAGAGAATTAGGCGTTGCCCAACTGCAGTCAAAACAACCCGTTGGGCAGACAACACGCTTAGAGATCCAGCGAGCAGGACTAGAACCCGCCGCTGACAACACCAGCGAGCATAAAGAAAATAACCAGTACTAATATGGGTAGCTTTATCTGTTTGTGCAGAAAAAATCCGCACAAAATTAGCCCGACATCAAGACCAGAGCTTACCGCACTGCTAAACACGGGTTGATAAAGCGCCGCTACCAGTAGGCCCACCACTGACGCGTTGACCCCCATCAATGCGCCACTGACTTTCGGCTTGTTCGCCAGTTGTTGCCAGTTTTTCAACACAGCGAGCATCAGAAGAAAACCAGGCAGAAAGACGGCGCATGTCGCGACTAAGGCTCCGAGAATCGGTGCCTGTGGATGAAGCACATAGCCAATGTAGGTGGCAAAGGTAAACATAGGCCCGGGCACGGCTTGTGCAGTGGCGTAACCGGTTAAAAAGGCGTCTTGACTGAGCTTATCGCCCACAATGTTTTGCAAAAGAGGCAGCACTACATGACCACCACCAAATACCAGACTGCCTGCTTGGAAGAAATCGTTGAAAAGCGCGAGAAGAGAGTGTTGTGTCGTAGCAATGGGCACAGCCAAAAGCAGCAGAACAAACATCACCAGTGGCCATAGTGACGGTTTAAACTCGGATGGAGAAGCGACCTTATCGTTTTTTATAAAGGCCACACCAATCACGGCAGCCAAAAGCAACAGCAACATTTGTGTCGCGATAGAAGCGAAAACCAACAAGGCAAAAGCGGTGACAACACACAGCGCTGTGGTTAGACGTGTGCGGCAAAAATTCTGATACATGCCCCAAGCCGCATCGGCGACCACGACCACGGCTAGTAGCTTGAGACCATGCACGACCTGTTCGAACCAAAAGTTGCCCATGATTTGGCTGCTCAGCAGCGCCAACAGCAACATGACAATGACTGAGGGAAGCGTAAAACCGAAAAAAGCCGCACAAGCACCGGGCAGGCCCCCTTGTTTGTAGCCTAAACCAAAGCCGACTTGACTTGATCCCGGCCCAGGCAAAAACTGACTTAAGGCGACCAATTGGGCGTACTCCTCGTCGCTCAGCCAATGGCGTTTTTCCACAAACGTATGACGAAAGTAACCAATATGTGCTGCAGGGCCGCCGAAACTGATCCAGCCCAAGTAAAAGAAGGTTTTGAAAATTGTGAACATGGATTTTTCTCATATAAATGATGAGCACACTGTACGCAGCGACTTATAATGATTCAAATTAATAGTTTTAATTTTTTGTATGAACAGGATGGGATGAAAGTGCTCGGCGATCTGAATTGGAAGAATATGGATCTGAACCTGCTGGTGGTCTTCTCACAGCTTTACCGCTACCGGAGTGTCAGCGTAGCCGCCGAAATGGGCTTCGTTAGTCAGTCTGCCATGAGCCACAGCTTAGGCCGACTACGCATCATGTTGGACGACCCGCTGTTTGAACGCAAAGGACACAAGATGGAGCCAACCGAGTACGCGCATAAAATTGCGCCGTTTATTGATGGGCTACTTGAATCGATTGCACGCGAGCTTTTGACTCGGCGTGAGTTCTGTCCATCACAGTTTGCAGGTGTTTGCCGCATCGGATTGACAGACTATGCGGAGTTTATCTTTGCCGCCCAATTGTATGACGCGATACGATCTGAAGCGCCTGGCGCGCAAGTCAGCTTTGTCAATGTCAATCGTCAAAACTATATCTCCTTGACGGAACAAGAAAAGTTGGATGTGGTGATAGGATCGATCCCGCAATTGGACAGCAAGTTTTGCGAGCAGTACCTCTACACTGAGCGCCATGTATGCCTGTGCGATCCACAGCTTATTGATGTGCAAGGCATGACGTTAGAGAAATTTGCCGCGCTCGAACAAGCGTTGGTCAGTACCGATGGCAGTTTGACGACACAAACCGACAAAACGTTAGCTTCATACGGTTTGAGCCGCCGTGTCTCTTTAGCCAGTCGAAATTTTCTCACTATTCGCCATCTTCTCGTTGGCCGAGAGTTAATCGCCATCGTGCCGGAACGTATGGCGAAAGCGAACGGTTTTGACGATGGTCTTGTGACGTTTCAGCCACCTCTCACCGTGGCCGATTTCGATATCTCCTTGGTTTGGCATTCGAGTGTCACGCAGAGTGATAAGGGACTTTGGCTGAGAGAGGTGGTGAAGAGAACCATCATTCAGGCGAAATGGCTAGAATAGAAGTATAACCACCGGGTACATTTCATGGTCTTGCATAATGTTTTTTGAGCTCAATAACAATCTGCATATCTATACTGGCAAAGTAAAAACCGTCGACCATGATAAATACATTCAGTCCCAAAATAACAAAATTATCAGTCTCAACATTTATTCAAGATTGATTTAGGGTGGTATCGCGTCATGTTGAAGCTAAGAAACATCAAAGTCAGCTACAAGCTGGCTATTATTATTGCGGTTGGAATACTGGGATTTCTCTCTCTTCTGGCTATTTCTGCCAATGTACTCAAACAAAACCTCATTTTTGAAAGAGAAGCCCGCTTAAATGCGGTGATCCGCGGTGTGTTTTCTCAAGTGGCTTACCTCAATCAGACGTTACCGAGACAAGAAGCGCAGCAACAAGCGCAAGCATTGATCAAACATACGCGCTTTGACGGCGAAAATTACCTGTTTGTGATGGATGAAAACCGCTACACCATTGTCCATCCCATTCGTGATGATCTGGTCGGAAAACAGATGGGCAATGGCAGTGACGGGCAGTTCTGGTTCACTATGGTAGAAAAAGGCAGTGATGGCCGAAGCGGGTCATTGATCTATCCTTGGCAAAATAATGCTGGGCAGCCAGCCGATAAACTCTCAGTGGTGCAAGGATTTGCTCCGTGGGGATGGATTATTGGTTCGGGTATGCTGCTAGATGACATTGAATCGGCGGTCAATCAGCAGATCATGAAAATGGGGCTGGCCACTTTAATTGCCACCTTGCTAATGAGCGGCTTGGGTATCGTGATTACCCGCGCAGTGGTTGAGCCATTGCAAGCGATTCGCGAAAGCATGAAGCAAGTGGCGAA
Organism: Vibrio sp. S234-5; assembly: GCF_000960595.1. NCBI lineage: Bacteria > Pseudomonadati > Pseudomonadota > Gammaproteobacteria > Vibrionales > Vibrionaceae > Vibrio > Vibrio sp. S234-5. Next base: position 67,586 of record NZ_JZAM01000237.1, on the reverse strand, counting down.
AGGTGATTTAACCGCTCGCGTGAAGGTTGAAGGTCGAGATGAGTTCGGCCGCTTAGCGCACGATATTAATCAAAGCATTGCCTCGGTTCGAGATGCTCTGTATGAATCCGTGCAGTCAGCGTCAGAAGTGGCCGATGCCGCGGTGCGTATTGCTACTTCAGCGGAAGAGACCAGCCAAGCGGTAGTCAGTCAGCGCGATCAACTCAATCAACTGGCGACCGCGATGAATGAGATGAGTGCGACGGTGGCCGATGTGGCCGGGCATGCTGAAGATACGGCGCGCGATACACTCGACGCCACCAAAGAAGCCAACCTCGGGGACAAGGATGTGCATTCCAGTGTCGATAGCATTCGCCAGCTTTCCGTTGAGTTAAATGTGGCTAATGAGCAGGTCAACAAACTCAAAGAAGGCGTGATGCAAATCAGTGAAGTGACCAGTGTGATTAGTGGCATTTCTGAACAAACCAACCTTCTGGCCCTCAATGCGGCGATTGAAGCGGCTCGTGCTGGTGAGCAAGGGCGAGGCTTTGCCGTGGTCGCTGACGAAGTACGTAATCTCGCGGCACGTACTCATCATTCGACCGATGAAATTCAAACCACCATTCATCGTCTACAGCAACTTGCGGTGGCTGCGGTGGCTGCAATGCAAAAAAGCCGCTCTTTGGCCGACAGCAGTGTGGCCCAGGCAGAGCACGCCGGAGCAGATTTACAGCTTATCGTTGACCATATTCGTCATGTGAGTGACAAAGCAACGCAAATAGCTACAGCTGCGGAAGAACAAAGTGCCGTGGCGGAAGAGATGAATCGCAACGTCAGTGGGATTAACGACGCCGCGATGGAGATGTCGCAAGCCGCCAGTTTCTTAGCCGAAGAGAGTGAAACATTAGCGGAACTCTCTCGCCAGCTCGATGAAAAAATGACACGTTTTAGACTTTAACTATTTTGGTGACAGGCTAAGGGACGTGCTGAGCATTGGGCTTTGCATGTATTCATTTCTCTGATTTCTTATTCTAAAGCCCATGTGCAAACTTAACGACATATGGGCGTAAGAACGCTTTATTGTGTTTAATTCATATACAAAAGTATAAATATATCACCCATTTTTATGGAATCTGTCTCATTTTATGAGATTCCTAATTGGTTAAAAAGCAAGAGATATTATAATCCTGCGCGATTGGTTTACTGTTTAACAGTATGATATACAAGGGAATTATAATGAATAAAATCTTGCCGATTCTGGCATTGGCTATGGGTGCTGCATTTGCAGCAGGTGCGGAAGAGATCGAACAAACTCAAGTTGGTCCTAAACAGGGCTGGTATGTGGGGCTTGAGGGGCTAAAAACAGAAGTTTCTATCAATGATGCAAATGCGAAGTCTTATGATCTGGATGCTGGTGCCGCATTTGCGATTGGCTTCGATAAAAAAATCACTGACAATTTCGTTACTGGTATTGAATTTGAGTACGTAAACTACGGCTCTAAAACATTGGGTAGTGCACTAGCAACGACCACTAATGGTGGGATTGTTTCTGCGGACGTTGAAGGATCATTTTCAGGCTACGGTCTGAACATTCGTCCCAAGTACTATTTCTCTAATACTAAGTTTTACGTAGGGGCTTTGCTGGGTTATTCAGCAACTAAGTTTGAAGTAGAGCTAACTAAGAGCAACTACAACTCGGCGACAATGGAGAGCGAAAGTGGCAATGGTTTCACTTACGGCATTGAAGCTGGCTACGAGTTTGACTCTGGTTGGATGATCCAAGGTGGTTACCGTGGCCTTGGCACTGAATTTTACGATACCAATGTCGATCTAACAGCCCTTTATATTGGTGGCCGTTACAAGTTCTGATGATTATTTGATGCTTGACCCAAGGGAGTATTATGCTCCCTTTTGAGTAATCAGTGCATCGATCAGTGGATAGTGATGCGGCTCAACCCCAGCCAAATTGCCATATTTCGGCGCGTGGCGGTCGTTTTCTTTGGGAAAGTGCCAACCAACGGTGTAGTCGATAAAATGACGGGCGAAATCGGCGGAGATTTCCAAGCAGCCAGCTAAAACCGTATCGACATAGGTTTGCATGATTGGGCTTAAAGTGCAGGGCGGCTCCGGCTGCTCTTTTACATAAACCCAAATCGGATAGTCACGATCAAATGTGTGCTCCGTTTCTATCTGCTCTGCGCTGATGGCGATGCGGTGATAACCGCGCTCTCGTCGATCAAACTCGGCTAATGCCTGCTCATCAATCTCAAGCAACACACCGTTGACTTGGCTGTCGCCGCGGTTAACCACTAAAGGTGAGAGAACATAGCTATCGTCCACTTTGCCCCAATAGCGCACTAGGCCATGCGCAATGACAGGAATTGCTTCGCCTGTCTGTCCGGTTAATTGGCGCGACGCCGAATTGATCAAACTACCATAACCAAAGATGTACATAAGAGCTCCCCAAGTGATCGCAGTGGGACTATTTATACCCACCTGAGAATAATTTTAAAGTTGTATTTATTTTACATCTTTTGGTGTTACACTGCGGCCAGCGAGCAAAATCAAATCAAGTTATGGGAGCTGCGATGCTAAATATTACGGATAAGCGGGTGGAGGAAGCGATCCCACCTTGGTTAAGATTGGGGTTTCGTCCTTTCTTTCTACTGGGCTCTGTTTATGCGGTCGTCGCCATTTTTTCCTGGGTGTGGATGTTTCAAAAGGGGCAACCTTCTTGGTTGGCAGTACCCGCGCTGTGGTGGCATGTCCACGAAATGTTGTTCGGATTTGCCATGGCGATCGTCGCTGGCTTCTTACTCACCGCGGTACAAAACTGGACAGGGGTTAATGGCACCAAACACCATCGTCTCGCTTGGTTAGTGGTACTTTGGATCTTGCCAAGAGTTTTGCTCTGGACACCCACGCCACTTTGGCTGACCTCCAGTATCGAAGCGCTGTTCCTTGCCTTAGTCGCGTATGAAGTTGGAAGCCGTGTTGTCAAAGCGAAAGGTTGGCGCAACCTGTTTTTCGTGCCCCTTTTTCTGTTGGCGATTGCGGCCAATTTTGCCAGTTACGCCACCGTAAAAGGCATGCCGCCTTTTAGTGCCTCCGCAGTGTGGCAGGCGATGTTGTGGTGGTTTACGTTACTCCTTTCGGTCATGGGCGGCCGCGTTATCCCGTTTTTTACTGCCCGTCGTTTTAACTTTGAAAAAGCGCCGGCTTTAGTCTGGCTAGATTGGCTGGCAAACTTGCCACTGGTTCTACTGTTTGTTCTCAGTTTTTTCCCGGTCACTTTTCTTCAAATTGGTCCGGCGCTTATGTTGTTCACTGGGATTATTCAACTGGTTCGTTTTTACCGTTGGCAACCATGGCGAACATTGAGCGAGCCGTTGGTTTGGTCACTGCATGGCGCGTATTTGTGTCTGCCGCTTAGCTTGATTTTACGAGGCGTTGGGCATAACCCGCTAGCAACGCATAATTTACTGCATTTGTTTGCCATCGGTGCGCTGGGCGGCTTGATCTTGGCGATGATTGCGCGTGTGACGATGGGGCACACCGGGCGGATGATATACAAAGGACCAAATCTGCGCGTCGCTTTTCTCTCCATCTTGTTGGCGGCGTGCGTGCGCAGCTTTGGGGTGATTGCCTTTCCTGAATATCTGTTTGTGTGGGTAAACTTGAGTGCGGCGTTGTGGATTGTCGCTTTTACCTTGTTTGTGGTTAAGTTTGGCAAGATGTTACTCACGCCAAGGGTGGATGGGCATCCGGGATGATAGAAAAAACCAAGCCACTCATTGCTAGTGGCTTGGTTGTTAGCAGAGCTTGTTGTGTAAAATTAGAAACCGCGCATCTGAATACGACGCAAGAATTCGGTCATAATGCGATCGTAAAGTAAATCACCGAGGAAGGCGTCTTCGACATGATGATCGATGCTTGGGTTGTCATTGACTTCAATCACGTACACTTGGCCATCAATTTCTTTGAGATCCACGCCGTAGAGGCCATTGCCGATCAAGTTGGCCGCTTTGAGCGCTACATCAACCACATTTTTCGGCACTTGTTTTAGATCCAGCGTCTCAAAACCACCAGAAGAGACGCGGCCGCTGTTGTGATGCTGATAAATCTGCCAGTGACCACGGCTCATCATGTATTTACAGCCAAAGATCGCTTGGCGATTCAAAATCCCAATGCGCCAGTCAAAGTCGGTTGGCATAAAGGCTTGAGCCAAAATCAACTCGCTCTTTTCAAACAGAGCAGCCGCTTCTCTTTCCAGCTCTTCTTCATTACGTACTTTTACTACGCCACGTGAAAAAGCACCGTCTGGAATTTTTAGTACCATAGGGAAGGTTAATTCGCTGAGTAGATCACTTTTCCACTCCGGGTCAAAGTTTTTCAAAATCACACTGTCTGGCGCAGGCACTTTGTTGTTTTTTAGCAGCTCAGTGAGAAAGACCTTGTTGGTACACTTCATGATCGACTCGGAGTCGTCCATCACCACCAGCCCTAGTTTCTCGGCCGTTTTGGCAAAGCGGTAGGTATAGTTGCTGATATTGGTGGTCGCGCGGATAAACAGGCCATCGAACTCGCCAAGACGCGAAATTTCATCACGAGAAATGGTTTCCAAATTCATCCCTAAACGTGCAGCGGCACGCTTAAAGCGTTTGAGCGCGGAAGGGTCTGACGGGGGCATTTTCTCTTCGTTATCGACCAGCATCGCGATATCGTAGCGATATTTTTTCTCTTGCTTGGGTTTGCGCCATACTTTGTTTGAGAACATCTCTAGCGATTCGATAAAGAAGTTTTCCTCTTGTTCTTCAAGATCTTGGAATGGGAAAGGCTGTACTGAGTCGATTTGCCAGTTGTGCTGATTGCGGGTCATTTTCAGCTCAATCACTGGCACCATAAATTGTTCAAACAGGCGTCTGGCCAGCTTTTCTAGCCCTTTTTGCTCTGTGCGGCCAAAGTAGATCTTGCACGCGATTTCATCTTGATCTTTCGGTAGACGATGAAGGCGAAGAAAACCGGAGGAGATCAATAATGGCTGGGTAATGTCGTTGATGGCGGTGACGGTCGGGATGACGCGATGTCCGCGTGCGCCCGCCATCAGAGAGCAGTAGTAGCCACTGCTCATGTAACTGTAATCTCGGCACAGGTTAACAACCTGTACACTGCGCTGATTGTGTTGCCATTCACTGTCTAAATATTGGGCAACATTGACCACTTGTTCGGATGGAAAATACTGCTGCCAATCACTGGTTTGGTCAGTCACAATTAAAAGATTTGCCATCTCTTTTTTTCCTTAATAAACGAGCTATGATGAGGAAGCTTTCTTACTCATTCCCGAAGGTGCCAAATGGATTTTCGTGTCGCGAAAATGACCGATCTTGATGCGTTGAACAAGCTGGAAAAAGAACTTTTCACCGGTGACAGAATTGCACCGAGACAAATGAAACGTTTTATCCAATCTGACCATGCCATGCTGCTGGTTGCGGATAGTGGCCAACAGTTAGCAGGCTATGCGCTGTTACTGTTTCATCAAGGAACACAACTATCAAGATTGTATTCGATTGCTGTAAGACCTGAGTTTCGTGGGCAGAAAATTGCTCAGTCTTTGATTGAACTATGTGAGCGTTCGGCCATTGAACAGGGTTTCACTACATTACGCCTTGAGGTTCGCGAAGACAATACAGCCGCAATAAATTTGTACCAAAAATTGGGTTACAAAACCTTTAAATTGCTGATTCATTATTATGATGATTTGTGTGATGGCATCCGCATGCAAAAACGGCTGGCGCACTATGGGCCGAAAACGTTACTACCGATGCCTCTTTACGTGCAGACTACGCCATTTACCTGTGGTGCGGCGTGTTTGCTGATGGCCTTTGCACATAGCACCCCGGAATTTACGCCGTCAAGAAAAGAGGAATTACAACTGTGGCGTGAAGCGACAACGATTTTCATGGCAGCTGGGCACGGTGGATGCAGTGGCCACGGATTGGCACTTGCTGCGGCGCGACGCGGTTACCATGTCGAGCTGTGGAGTCATGCCAAATCGACCCCGTTTATCGACAGCGTGCGAGATGAAAATAAAAAACAAGTGATCGAAATCGTCCATCAAGATTTCTGCCAACAGTTGCAAGAGTTTGACGTCAGCATGATTGAAGCGCCGCCAACCCAAATGCAACTGGAGCAGTGGGTCAGAGAAGGGGCGAGCGTGCTGCTGCTGATCAGCACCTACCGCTTTAATGGTAGTAAGGAGCCGCACTGGGTGTTGTTGAGCGGCATGAGCGAGCGCTTTTTCTTTATTCACGATCCGCATGCCGAGTCTGAACAAGATGCCATAGCCTCGGCACATGTGACGGTGAGTAAAAAGGCGTTGTCGCAGATCATTGGTTTTGGCAAACAGAAACACACGGCCTGCGTGGTGATCAAACCAGGCCGTGTGCCCCGATAATAATGGCAATGGTCACCAAAATTTGAGCCGTTTGAGTAGCAACACTTCGGCGGTAAAAATCACCACTAAGCCGATGCAAAACCACATAAAAGCAACAGGGGATTCGACACCCGGGATACCACCGATGTTGATGCCCAGCAATCCAGTTAAAAAACTGGTCGGCAGGAAAATACTGGCAATCAAGGTAAACAAGTAGCTGTTGCGGCTGATCTTGTCTTCACGCAACTGTTGAATTTGTTCTTTCAACAGTTGCAGCTCATCTAAGTAGAAATCGATAGTTTCATTGATACGCGTGATATTGCTGAGCGCGTAATTAATCAGCAGTGTTTTGTTTTGTAAAAGATTGAGTTCAGACATAGCGAAGTCGGCAATCGCGTATTGCTGTGGACGAATGAAGCGTTTGACGCTCAGGAGCGATTTCTGCACCTCAATCACATCGCCAATCTGTTCGGTGTCTAACTCAAAGCGTTCGATTTGATCCTCAATGGTTTGCAGATAGCTCTGCATTTTCCCCGTCAAGCCATCAATAATGGCGAGCAGCAGATCGCCGAGTGTTTGCGGCCCTTTATGTTGCGTCAGCGTGTCGCGGATCTCGGAAATGGCTTTGGAGGAGATTTTGCGTGTAGAGATTAAGCAGCCGTTAAAATAGAGAATACGCACACTTAGCATGTCTTCCGGTGTGGCGTTTTCGTTCATGTTCACACCACGCAGGATCAGCATGAAGCTCTCATCATCATAGCGGTGAAAAGAGGGCCGAGTCTCGTCAGCTAAAAGGTGGTTAATGGTGCTCAGTGGCACTTGATTGTCGATTAACCAGCGGCGGATATCAGGATGGTGGCGTTCACAATGATACCAGTGACCCGCTTGCATGCGCAGTTGATTGTCACTTGGCTGATTCGCCGGGGCGGAATTGAAATCCCAGTGAGCAATGATAAATCCCATGGATAGGCTCTCTGTTTCCTAAAAAATGGCAGTGTTCAAAGTACGCGACTTACTGCCATGACGCCAGTGTTGTTTGCTAAGAAACAGAGAGCTTAGGTTTAACAGGCCGCTTTAAGTAGCGCTGGCTGAGTACCTTCTACTTGCTGCTGAATATAGCGTGTGAGTTCATCTACCTGCTCTGGGGTGAGGTAAAGGCCAAGTTTAGTGCGTCGCCACAGTACATCGTCTGCGCAGCGGGCAAACTCATGGTTCAGCATATAATCGATCTCTTTTTGGTAGACGCCTTCGGCAAACAGCAGGCCCATGTCGCTCTCTTGAGCTACATCTTGCAGCAGCACCCGAGCATCGCTACCAAATTGCGCTACGTAGCGTTGTGCCAAAGCAGGGGGTAGCCATGCGTGCTGCTGGGTCAGTGACGTGGCGAGTTGCTCGCGTGTGCAACTAAAGTGTCCGCCTGGCAGGGCTTGGTTGGCGGTCCATGCTTGACCCATCTCGGTAAAGTAGGGCGCTAATTTACGCATCGCCGATTCCGCCAGCTTGCGGTAAGTGGTTAGCTTGCCACCAAAGATGGAGAGAAGAGGTGCTTGGTCTAACTCTTGCTCAAGCTCGATGGTGTAGTCGCGGGTAATGGCTTGCGGTGAGTCCGACTCATCATCACACAAAGGGCGCACGCCGCTGTACGTCCATACTACGTCTTTGCGCTCAAGCTGGTGGATAAAGTGCTGATTGACGATATCAATCAAGTACTCGATCTCTTGCTCCGCGATCGCCACTTCGCGCGGGTCGCCTTTGTATTCCACATCGGTGGTGCCGATAATTGAGAACTTATCTAGATAAGGGATAACAAAAACGATCCGACCATCGTTGTTTTGTAAAATATACGCCTGAGGATCGGGATGCACGCGTGGTACCACGATGTGTGAGCCTTTGATCAAACGAATATTGCGTGGTGATGGCGTAGCCAAACTTTGATCGTAAAACGCTTTTACCCAAGGGCCAGCCGCATTGACCAACGCACGCGCCATGCGCTCAAAACGCTCGCCAGTGTGCTGATCTTGCAGCGTTACTTTCCACATCCCTTCGGTGCGTTCGGCTTTTTCCACTTTGCAATAGTTGCGCACTTCCGCGCCATTTTGCTGTGCGGAAAGGGCATTCAAGAGTGTGAGTCTGGCATCATCCACCCAGCAATCGGAGTACTCAAAGCCCACTTTCATCTCTTCTTTGAGAAGGCCTGTCTGCGCCAGATTGACCTTTTCACTGCCAGGTAACGTTGTGCGTTTGCCAAGGTGGTCATACAAAAATAGCCCACAGCGAATCATCCACGCTGGGCGCAGATAGGAGCGATGTGGCAAACGAAAGCGCATCGGAAAGGCGATGTGCGGTGCTTTTTTGATCAGCACTTCACGTTCAGCAAGCGCTTCCGAGACCAAACGAAACTCATAGTGTTCAAGATAGCGCAGCCCACCGTGGATCAGTTTCGAACTGGCTGACGAGGTAGCTGAAGCGAAGTCTTTCATTTCGTATAAACCAACGCTAAGCCCACGGCCTGCTGCGTCGGCGGCGATACCAGCACCATTGATCCCACCGCCAACGACAATGAGATCAAGAATTGGAGATTGTTGAGGTTGTGAGTTCATCATAGAAGCTGACCTATTTTTGTATTGTCATGTTGAGCGAACGAGCATTTTAGAAACTAAAAGAAGCCTAACCGAATTTTCGAATGAGATCATCTTTTATTTTCGTTTTTGAGCGTTTGTGTGATTTGCGCATAAGAACAAAGAAAAGGAAGCTGATAAGGCGCGCGTTTGGGTGTTTGTGGAGACGAAAACAAAAACGCCCCACCAAAGAAGTGAGGCGCAAAGGGAGCTTGAGGAAAGGTCAGTGGCTAGCGATTTCTAACGGGATTTGATGCTCTTTGAGTATGGCGCTGATCTCTTCGGGAGGTTGCTGATTGGTGATCAGCAAGTTAATTTGCGAGATGTTGCCCAGTTTCACCATCGCATTACGGCCAAATTTGCTGTGGTCGACCGCTAAGTACACACTGCGGCTGTTTTCGATAATGGCCTGTTTAACGCGCACTTCGTGATAATCGAAATCGAGCAAGGAGCCATCGTAATCAATGCCGCTGATGCCTAAGATGCCGAAATCGAGGCGGAACTGTTTGATGAAATCCAACGTGGCTTCTCCGACAATGCCGCCATCTCGGTTACGCACTTCTCCGCCCGCGAGGATAACTTTGATCTCTGGATTGCTGAGCAAAATACTGGCGACGTTGATGTTGTTGGTAACGACGCGCAATTGCTTGTGATTTTTGTTGAGCGCTTTGGCAACCGCCTCTGGCGTGGTGCCGATGTCAATAAACAGCGTAGCGCCATCGGGAATGTGCTTGGCTAGCTCTTCGGCGATCAGATCTTTCTCGGTAAAGTGCTCTTTTTTGCGGGTCGAGTAGGAGGTGTTTTCTGAGCTGAGCGGAATGGTTGCGCCACCATGGTAGCGGCGGATTTTATTCTCGTCGGCAAGTTCGTTCAGATCACGGCGAATGGTCTGCGGGCTAACATTAAATTTCTCGACCAGCTCCTCGGTGCTGACGTATCCCTGCTTTTTCACCATTTCGATAATTTGTTGGTGTCTTGGTATCTGCTTCACTTTGTCTCCCTGATGCCTCTAACCAGCTTAGTCCTTAAGGGTTAGAAATGCTGGCATTCGAAAATAATCACTCGGGCTATTGTGCGCTAAATAACGCATTCATAGAAGCAACCAACATCAAGAAATCGGCTGAAACAACAAAAAAGGGCGCCATGAAGGCGCCCAAACATAGGGGGAGGTAAGAATTAATCTTCGAGATCGCGCATTTCAGACCAAGTTTGCGCACACTTAACGGCACGCTTCCAGCCTTTGTAGCGGCGGTTGCGTTTCTCTTCGTCGTGATGAGGAAGGAAAGAGCGATCGATTTCCGCTTTGTTCTTCAGCTCATCAATGCTGTTCCAGTAACCCACGGCAAGGCCGGCCAGGTATGCTGCGCCAAGTGCGGTTACTTCGGTCACTTTCGGACGGTGCACTTCGGTATCCAATACATCGGATTGGAACTGCATTAAGAAGTTATTGGCCACCGCACCACCATCGACGCGCAGCGCAGAGAGCTTGATGCCTGAATCGGCTTGCATTGCATCCAACACGTCGCGAGTTTGGTAGGCGATGCTTTCTAGTGTCGCGCGGATGATGTGATTCGAGTTCACGCCGCGAGTCAGGCCGACAATGGTGCCGCGAGCATAGGCATCCCAGTATGGTGCGCCAAGGCCAGTAAAGGCAGGCACCACATACACGCCGTTTGAAGTGTCAACTTTGGTAGCAAAGTATTCAGAGTCGTGCGCATCAGAAATCAGCTTAAGCTCATCGCGTAGCCATTGAATCGATGCGCCGCCCATAAATACCGCACCTTCCAGCGCGTAGGCGGGTTCGCCTTGTGGGCCACAAGCCAGTGTGGTCAGTAGGCCGTTTTGCGACGCCACTTTCTCTTTACCCGTGTTCATCAGCAAGAAGCAGCCCGTACCGTAGGTGTTTTTCGCTTGCCCCGCTTCAACACACATTTGTCCGTACAGTGCTGCTTGCTGGTCACCTGCGATCCCGGCGATTGGAATACGCGTACCACCTTTACCACCGATGTTGGTTTGGCCGTAGACTTCAGAAGAGCGTTTCACTTCTGGCATCATTGAGGCTGGAATGTCCATTTCGTCTAGAAGCTTCTGATCCCAACACAAATCGTTGATGTTAAATAGCATGGTACGAGAGGCGTTGGTGTAGTCGGTTACGTGCACACGGCCTTGGGTCATTTTCCAAACGAGCCAAGTATCGACGGTACCAAACAGCAGTTTGCCGGCTTCAGCGTCTTCGCGAGCGCCTTCCACGTTATCGAGAATCCACTTCACCTTGGTGCCCGAGAAGTAAGGGTCGAGCACTAGGCCTGTATTGTCACGGATGTAGCTCTCCAAGCCGCGTGCTTTCAGATCTTCACAGATATCGGCGGTGCGGCGGCATTGCCACACAATCGCGTTATACACCGGTTTGCCAGTCTCTTTGTTCCACACAATGGTGGTTTCACGTTGGTTGGTGATACCGATGGCGGCGACTTGGTCGCTACGAATGCCGGATTTACCCAAAACTTCCACTAAGGTTGAGCTCTGGGTGGCGTAAATTTCCATGGGATCGTGCTCTACCCATCCTGCTTGAGGGTAGATCTGAGTGAACTCGCGCTGGGAAACGGAAACAATATTCGCGTCGTGGTCTAAAACCACCGCGCGAGAACTGGTTGTGCCTTGGTCCAGCGCCACAATGTACTTCTGCTCAGTCATGGTAAGATCCTTTCGTTTCGTTAGTTATATTTTAGTCAATTTATTAAGCGCGAGCTTCTTCAACGTCTTCAGCAGCATCGCATTGATTCGGGATGGTGCAACCTTGGCCAACATTAGGTAGGTAGGCCGCAATCGCTTTTGGATACAACCAGCCACCAAAGCAAGCACCAGCAATCGGAGCAAGGATTGGCACGATAAAGTAAGGAATGTCTTTCGCACCAGTCAGGGCATAATCCCAGCCTGCAAAGTAAGCAAACAGTTTTGGTCCAAAGTCACGAGCCGGGTTCATGGCAAAACCGGTTAGTGGGCCAAGTGAGCCACCGATGACCGCAATCAAAATGCCGATCAACAGTGGGTTCATCGCGCCGCGAGAAGCGCCGTTGTGCTCATCGCCTAGCGCCAAAATGGCGAACATCAGTACCGCGGTAATCACAAATTCCACCGCAAAAGCGCCAAGGAAAGAGATTGAAGCGTGTGGGTAAGTGGAGAAAATACCAGCCGTTGCCAAGCCCTCTTTGCTGCCACGGATCAGGTTGTGCGCCAGTTCGTAGTCAGTGAAGAGGTTGCTGTACAGGCTGTAAACCAGCGCCGCAGAGCAAAATGCGCCAAGCAATTGAGCGATGATGTAAGGCACGACTTTCGCTTTATCGAAGCCATGGAAAGCAGCCAGAGCGATGGTCACCGCTGGGTTGATGTGCGCACCCGATACCCCTGCGGTGCAGTAGATAGCGATGGTGACCCCAAAGCCCCACACAATGCTGATTTCCCATTGACCAAATTGAGCACCGGCAAGAACCAGCGCGGCAACGCAGCCAACACCGAAAAAGATAAGTAGACCTGTACCGATGAATTCGGCCAGGCACTCTCCGAAGAGAGTTGTTTTTTTGTTTGTCATGGTAAGAGTCCTTTATGTTCCACAGTCGGCGTGCTTATTTTTATAAACCACATGCACAGCGGTTATTTTGCACATTTAAACGATTGCGAAAACAAACAAACAATCAAATTGAGCGTTCGAGCATAATTTTATTAATGATACGTATCTTTTTTGTTAAATAAGTCATTGTTTGAGTATTTTTCGCGCAATGAGCAATTGAAGACATAGCTTTCATAGCCAATCCACCATGTATTTGACGTTCAGAAGCCGCATATTCTCGTTAACTATCAGAGAATATTACATTTTATTAACTAGATAAGCAGAGTTAGGTTAGGGGAATGTGAGATGAGTTCGCGGCATGTTTGCTGTTTGGCTAAATAGCCAGCGACGGAAAATGAGACTGGTCATACCAAATGGAATTTAAAGGAAGGTTCGAAGTCGAGTGTTTAAGCAGCGAAATCGGGATCCGTTGGTAAAATAAAAGGCGACAGCCTGTGCTATCGCCTGAATGGCCAAGCAAGCGGAACAGTAAGCAAAGGTGCTGTACGTGCTCAGTGATGCTCTGGCTTAGTTATTTTTGTGCAGTTCGCTGTTGAGTTCTACCGCGGTTTTGTTGGCAAGGCACTCGATTTGCCCTGTCACTGAGTTGCGGCGAAACAGCAGATCAGAGACACCAGCCAGATCGCGCGCTTTGACCATTTCGACTTCTTGACCGCTTGAGTCAAGCATGCGCACTTTTGAACCAGCGGTGACGTACAAACCGGATTCCACCGTGCAGCGATCGCCCAGCGGGAAGCCAAGACCTGCGTTTGCGCCAAGCAGTGAGTTTTCACCAATCGATACCACCACTTTACCACCACCCGAAAGCGTGCCCATGATAGACGCGCCGCCGCCGATATCTGAGCCATTTCCGACTACCACGCCAGCAGAAATACGGCCTTCAACCATGCTCACGCCCGCCGTGCCCGCGTTAAAGTTGATGAAGCCTTCGTGCATTACAGTGGTGCCTTCGCCCACATGAGCGCCAAGACGCACGCGAGAAGTGTCTGCAATGCGCACACCCGTTGGTACGATGTAATCAACCATTTTCGGGAATTTGTCGACGCAATCGACAGTCAGCACTCGGCCTGCAAGGCGCGCTTCGATCTGGCGTTCTACCAGCTCAGGCAGATCGATCGGGCCTTCGTTGGTCCATGCAATGTTGTGCAGCAGGCCAAAAATGCCGTCCAGTACGGTGCCGTGTGGCTTGATCAAACGATGCGAAATCAACTGTAGCTTGAGGAAACCTTCCGCCACCGACTGAGATTGTTCATCTGTTGCGAGGATCACCAATACCAGCGGCTGGGCAGACTGTGCCGCTTTAGCCGCAAAGGCTGCGTTAGCCGCATCGCCGTTTTTCTCAAACGCGCTAGCAAGCTCGGCACTTTGCGCGGCAGAGATCTCAATGGCTTGGTTGCCTTGTTCGTATCCGGCCACGGCAGCCAGTGCGTCAACCAGCGCTTCGCTTGGGTTTAAAACTGGATGAGGAAAAAATGCTTCGATAATTTTGCCATCGCGGTTTTTAGTCGCCGTGCCAAAGGCTAGGGAAAAGTAAGCCATAGGAAATCTCCATTTGTTGAATCTTTGTGCTCGTCTGTTCACTGAAGAGCATGAATAAGGTTGAGTTCATCATAAAGAGACAAAAAACGAACTTAAAGGTCTAGCGGGGAGAAAGTCCGTCAGTGGATACCTTTTGTCTTTTTAGGGATATATTGCTTTGATGAGAAATTGCTTTGATGAGAAATTGTGTTGCACGACAAATAAAAACCGCCACTTGTGCGACGGTTTCTCGGAGGCGTGGTGAGAGCTTAAGCCGCGTCTTCGGCAGACTCTTCTGCTGACGGTTCATCTACAGCAGCCAGCTTTTTCTCTTTCTTTGGCGCTGGGCGACGTTTCGCCCCCAGAGCGTAGAGAAGCTCTTCTTTGTTTTGTGCGAGGAACATCGCCAGATCTTCCTGCTTGCCTTCATCTTCTAGAAGGTCGCTTTTACCCAGTAGTTCGAAAAGCTCGTCTGCCATATCGAGCATCTTGTCGTATGCGTCAGCATCCGCTTTAGAGGTAAAAGTCATTTTCTCTTCTCCGTTGCGTTCTACCACGTACTTGACGATAACAGCCATGGTTAATCCTCTAGGTTAGTCGTTGCGAAAATTTACTGTCTGTTTATACAGCTTTTGCTCAGCAATGTCCAATTGTGCCTGTCAGAATGAGAGTCTGGCGAGCATGCGGTTTTAGACGTTCTGCCACTCTTTACAAAAGGCGATAAACGCTTTCAAAAGCGGGTTTTGGTATTTCTCTTTGTGTACCAGCAGCCAAAAGCGGCGTTTCATATCCAGAGGCATGTTGAGCATTTTTACCCGCCCATCACGAATTGCGTGCTCAGCCGATAAGCGCGACAAGCAGCCAAGCCCGAGCCCTGCAGCGACGGAGTTAATCAGCGCCTCAGTGGTATTGAGCTGAAACGCTTCGTGCCATTGCTCTATGCGCGGTGCGATAACGCGTAAGAAAAACTCGCGGGAACCAGAACCGGCTTCGCGCAAAATCCACTCACTGTTTTCCAGTTCACTCAGCGTCATCATTTGATTGGCGTCGAAAGGGGCATCCATGGCGCAGATCACGCACATTTCATCTTGGCTAAATTGGCTGGAATGTAACTCTGGGTGCAGTGTTTTGCCTTCGATCAGCGCAATATCCAGCTCATAGTCCACAAGTTTGTCGCAGATCTGTGCCGAATTGGAAATAAACAAACTCTGTGACTGATGCTGGGTCTGACGGCGAAAATCACGCAACAGATAAGGGGCCACTTGGTTGCCGATGGTGTCACTCGCGCCAATTCGTAACTGGCCGGATAAGCTCGCGTCACCATCAAACAGGCTTTCGATATCTCGGGCGCGGCTGAGCAGTTCGTCGGCTAAAGGCAAGAGCTTTTGCCCTTCTTGATTGAGAATCAAACGGTTATTCACCCGATCAAACAGCGCGTGGCCGATCTGCTTCTCTAGTTCAGAGAGCGCCATGCTGACAGCGGCTTTGGAAAGAAACAGACTTTCGGACGCCGCCGTCAAGGTATGATGCTGCGTGATGGTGGTGAAGACTTTCAGTTGTCGCAGTGAAATGTGGCTGGCCATATTTGTTTAGATTCTCTGAACGTTGGTTGTAAATAATTAGATATCTTCAAACATGATGCAAGCTTAAAATGAGCTTGTTTCCTAAATACAGTAGGTCGAGGTCATGATGATTCAAGCAACAAAAGCAAAAGTGATGGGTGCTCCGACGCCGATGGCTGGCTTAGCGCTAGGAATTGCCAGTTTGGGGTGGTGCTGGGAAAACTTCGCCGAGTTCCATGCCTACGGGCAGTGGTTGAGCGCTGCGGTCGCCAGCGCCTTGCTGTTGATCCTCGCGGTAAAATTCCTTTTTCATCGCCATTTATTGAGACAAGATTTGGCGCACCCCGTTGTGGGCAGTGTGGTACCGACTTTTGCCATGGCGACCATGGTGGTATCGAATTCGCTAGGGCATTTCTTCCCTATCGCTGGTGATGTCATGTGGTCTGTGGCGGTTGCGCTACACATCGTATTTTTGCTGAGTTTTGTCTATCACCGTGCAAAAGAGTTTGAACTTCACCACATGGTGCCCAGTTGGTTTGTGCCTCCGGTTGGCATCATTGTCGCGGATGTCTCTTTCTCCGGTAACCCTGTATTGGCGCCTATTGCGCACGGTGCTTTGCTCTTTGGCATGCTTGCCTATGCGGTGATGCTACCCATCATGATCTACCGTTTCATGTTTACCCATGAAGTGCCCGATGCAGCCAAACCCACCATGGCGATTCTGGCCGCGCCAGCGAGCCTCTCTTTGGCCGGGTATTTGACCGTCACCGCGCATCCTTCGCCTGTGATTGTGGCGCTGCTGTTTGGCATTGCAGTGTTGATGACGGCCATCATCTATCTGGCGTTTTTTACCCTGCTGCGACTGCCTTTTAGCCCCGGTTATGCGGCGTTTACCTTCCCGATGGTGATTGGTTCGACCGCGCTGTTTAAAATGGCGGCTTGGATGAAAACCGTCGACATCAGTGCGGAATATGTGGCGCAGGTGCAGTGGCTGGCGAGCCTAGAACTTATTGTCGCCACCTTAGTGGTTGGCTATGTGGCGTTGCAATACAGTTATAACCTGCTTATTTTGCCAAAGATGCAGCAGGCTCAAGTAAGACAGTGCTAAAGTAGCAAGCCCGGCGGGAAGCCGGGCTTGGTATTAGCTTTTTTTAGCGAAAAAGCGCGACATTTCGTCGAGCGATTGTTGAATCACACTCGGCGGGATTGTCTCTTCCCGGACCACACTCAGTTGGCTGTTCAACTGTTTGGCATTACCTGCCGGATTAACCACCATCATGATCTCTTGCCCCACTAGCGCATAGTTGTAGTAACTGCCAGCAATAAACCACTCACGTTTCACTGAGTCATCAAACAAATTATGCCCGACGCTGTAAGTAGCGGTATCGGTTTGCTCACCGAATAAGCGCTCCATCAAGGTCGGCACAATATCAAAATGGGTGGTACGGTAATCGTAGCGAGCCGCTGGTTGGTCAGGCGTGTAAATGTACAGCGGCACATGGATCTGCGCTTGACTGTAGTTACCAGAGTGGCCCCAGTAGTTCATACCGTTGTCGTTAAACTCTTCACCATGATCTGATGTGAGTACTACGATGGTGTTGCTTAAATCTATATTTTTCAGCACCTTGCTAATCAGACTATCGATGTAGTAGAGCGAGTTTTTGTAGCGATTGTGGTAGAGCTCGGCGTCAAAATCGTTATTGAGCAGAATGTGATCCACACGTTCCCAGTAGGGGGTGAATTTCGCCCCTTCAGATTCAGGAAACTCAGTGCCGTGGGCTGAATCGTAAAAGAGAAAACCGAAGTACGGCTGTGAGTTCGGTTGCTGAACAAACTGCAGAAAGTCGTTTGTGATGCGCGCGTCACGCTCCACTTGGCTATCGCCTGGTGTTTTAAGACGTAAATCTTTCACCTTCTTAAACACGGTACGCGACAGCGGAGGGCTGGTGAGTGACGCAGAACCAAAGATCCCCATGCGGTACCCCGAATGTTGTAGCGCATCGAGAAAGATAGGCGCAGTTTGGCTGGCATAAACGCTGTCCCAGTACGTTGCGGGTAAACTATAAAACAGGCTAAACATCCCCGCTTGAGTCGAATTACCGCCACTCATGTGTTGGGAAAATTGCGCGCTCTTTTGGGCAAATTGGCTGACGTTTGGCATGATCTCGGCGGTTGCATCACTGTAGCGCCACGCGTCAATCAGGATAAACAGCACGTTTGGCTGCTGCTCTGGCGTTGTCACCGCGACAGGTTGCAACGGGTAGTGCAATGGACTGCTGGTGACATTTTTTAGCTCAACTCGATTGCGGGCGGCCACTTTCTCATCCACCCAACCGTGCTGATAAATCCAAGAGCGCGCGGTGAGTGGGTAGTACAGTGGCCAATTACTGGTGAACTGGCTCACTTCGTTGTCATACAAGGCATTCTTGTAAGCATGGATTGCTTGGCTACTCACGAGCAGTGCAAACCACACAGCCACCATCGCATATTTGCTTTTCCGTGTGGCTAAACGGCCTGTTAGCCAGACAGTCACGGCTAAGCCGATCAGCAGTACGGCGATTTCGGAGATAAACAGTGCCCAACTGAGCCACGAGATATGAAACACTTCGCTGCCACTGTCGACAAACATACGCACCAGCAAGCCATTAATGTGAAACTTGTAGTGCTGAAAGACGGTAATGTCCACTTGCAAAATGATCAACAAGAGGGCCGCGAGCAGCACCACGCCCCCCCTAAACCACTTGGTTGGCAACCAAGTCAATGGCAGAGCTAAAAGCACAAGCAAAAAGGCCAATAATCCCAGCCAGCCGAGTTGAGTGGCGATCAGATAGAACACTTGCAAAGTGCTGAACGTTTGCTGTGCATCGGCTGGGAGCAAAAATGGATAGCAAGCCAGAGCCAGAAACAGGCTAAAGCAGACAAAAAAAGCGACTAGCCAAGCGCTGTTGTCAGACAGTTTACGCAGCATACGAAAGGGCCCTCTGCAAGATTGGAAAGCGGAAGAGTATAAAACGGCGTTTTTTAACATGGAATAGTTGTGGGGTATGTCACACTTTGTATCACTGTGTCAGTAATATTTTACAGTCCACTTGGACAGCTAAAGAAATTTGTATGGAATGCGTTATAACCATTTAGCAAATCAGTGAGTTACAGCGGTGCTTGATTTTGCAGGCGTATGTTAAGCTTAGGCACAGTCACGCTTACTGCTCGGAAGCCTTATTTTGTTTACTGTTTATCACTCTAATCAGGTTGATGTTCTTAAATCTCTGTTGGTGGAACTGATCCGCCGAGAGCCGCTGCAAAACCCGTTCACGCAAGAGCGCATCTTGGTGCAAAGTCCGGGGATGTCGCAGTGGCTAAAGATCGAACTGGCCAAAGAGTTTGGTGTAGCGGCGAATATTGAGTTTCCGCTGCCGGCGACGTTTATTTGGGAGATGTTTACCAAGGTACTGCCGGATGTGCCCAAGCGCAGCGCATTTAACAAAGAAGCCATGACTTGGAAACTGATGCAATTGCTGCCGGGCATGCTAGATCAACCTGCGTTTACCCCTCTAGCGCGCTATTTGCAGCAAGATGAAGACCGCAGCCGGCTCTACCAGCTGGCCGAGAAAATCGCCGATATTTTCGATGGTTACTTGGTCTATCGCCCCGAGTGGATCGCCAAGTGGGAGGTTGGGCAAGCGGTGGAGGAAATTGCGGATGAGCACCCTTGGCAGGCGCCGCTTTGGCAGGCGCTCTATCAGCACACCTTGGCGTTAGGGCAATCGCCCTATCATCGTGCCAACCTCTATCAAGACTTTATTCACACTCTGCAAGCATCATCGGCAACTTTTGAACAACTGCCCGAGCGGCTGTTTGTGTTTGGTATTTCGTCGCTGCCGCCGCGTTATCTCGATGCGCTTAAAGCGCTCGGAGAGCATATCGATGTGCATCTGATGTTCACCAACCCTTGTCGTTACTACTGGGGAGACGTGCGCGATCGCAAGTTTCTCGCGCGCTTGGCGGCCAAGCATCGTCAGCATGTAGTGTGGCAACAAGACCATTCACAAGCGCTGGGTGAAAGTGAGCAGTTGAAAGGCTCGATTGAAGATAATCTTGCCGATGAACTGCATAGCCAAATGGTCGGTAACAGTTTGCTCGCCTCGATGGGCAAATTGGGGCGGGATAATATGTATCTGCTCTCGCAGCTCGAATCCCATGAGATTGAAGCGTTTGTTGAGGTGGAACGCGACACTCTGCTGCATCAGTTGCAAGCGGACATTCTCAATTTAGAAGAGCACCAAGACGACAATCAACTCGACCACAGTGGGCACAAACAGGTGGTTTCACTGGGTGATCAGTCACTGTCACTGCACGTTTGCCACAGCCCTATGCGGGAAGTGGAGGTGCTGCACGACCGTTTGCTGGCGATGTTTGACGCCGATCCCAGTCTAAAACCGCGCGACATTATCGTCATGGTGGCCGACATCAACGCCTACAGCCCGGCCATTCAGGCGGTGTTTGGTAACGCGCCGGGCGAGCGCTTCATTCCGTACTCAATTTCAGACCGCAGTGCCGCGCAGGAAAGCCCGATTTTGAGCGCTTTTCTACAGTTGCTGAACTTACCTCAAGCGCGCTGTTTAGCGTCAGAACTGCTCGAACTTCTGGAAACGCCGGCGATTTTGCGCCGTTTTGCACTCAGTGATGACGATTTTCTGCAAGCCAAGCAGTGGGTCGAAGCGTCCGGCATTCGCTGGGGGCTGGATGAGCACACGGGCGGTGAGTTCGAACTGCCGCAAACCGAGCAAAATACCTGGCAGTTTGGCATTCGTCGCATGTTGCTCGGTTATGCCATGGCCGATACGGCGGGCTTATTTCAATCGCGTAGCGGACTGATTGCACCTTACAACGAGGTGCAAGGAATGGGCGCTGAGCTGGCGGGCAAATTGAGCCATTTTATTCAAAAAATTACCGAATATCGCAGCAAATTAGCGCAAAACCTTCAAGTGGATGGCTGGCGTGACGCTTTGAATGCTTTGCTGGATGATTTCTTTCAGGTCGATCTGGATGGAGAAATGGCGCTTAAGTCGATTCGTGACACTTTAACGCAACTGAAAGAGCAGTTGAGCGATGCCGCATTTAGCGCGGACTTGTCTCCGGCGGTGGTGAGTGAATACTTGCACAACAAACTGTCGGGCACGCGGGTTAGCCAACGCTTTCTCGCCGGACAAGTCAACTTTTGTACTCTTATGCCCATGCGTTCTATTCCGTTTCGCACCGTTTGTTTGCTCGGCATGAACGATGGCGTTTATCCGCGCACGGTGCCGCCGGAAGGCTTTGACCTGATGAACGGCCGCGCTCGGCCGGGCGATCGCTCACGCCGCGATGACGACCGTTATCTGTTCCTCGAAGCCTTGCTCTCTGCGCAGCAGACGCTGTACATCAGTTATGTTGGCCGCTCGGTGCAAGATAACAGCGAGCGGGTGCCTTCGGTGCTGGTCTCTGAACTGCTGGAATATTGCCAGCAAAACTACTGTTTGGTGGGCGATGAAGCGCTGGCGGTGGATGCTTCCGGTGAGCGTTTGGTGCGCAGCATACAAACTCATCATCCTTTGGTGCCGTTCAGCCCTAGCGCGTTTCAAGGTGAGATGAGCAGCTACGCCAAAGAGTGGATCCCGGCCGCGCAGTTGCAAAGTCAAACTTCACTCAATCAAAGCCGCGGCGCATTTTTACGTGCATTGGATGACTATTGGTTGGGGATAAGTTTTCCTTACGAGCTGGATCTGGTTGAACTGCACCGCTTCTGGCGTTTACCGGTCCAGTACTTTTTCAATCGCCGCTTAAAAGTCCTGTTTGAACCGCCGCTGCCGGTGATGGAAGATGATGAGCCTTTTACTCTCGACGGGCTCAGCAGTTTTCAATTGCGTGATGAGCTCCTTGACCGCTTGCTTGAAGCGAGTGTGGCTCAGCAAGATCCACAAGCGGTGATTGAACAGTTTTTACAACAGCAGCGAGCTTGCGGCCATTTGCCCGTTGGCGCTTTTGGTGAAATCGAGTTTGCCGCTAACCGTGCTCAAGCAGAAGCGCTGGTGGATAAGCTGACCTTTCTCGCAGTACGTGAGCAAGAAGACATCGAGATCGATTTGACCTTTGATCTGCTTGGCGAAGGCAAGCCGATCCGCTTAACGGGCTGGTTAACGCGTCATTATCAATGTGGTTTGATACGTTACCGCAGTGGCCGGATCCGCGCGCAGGATTATTTGGCTGGCTGGATAGATCACCTAGCGATGTCCGCCAGTGGCTTGGCTCAGCCGACACACCTGATTGGTTACGATCGCAAAGAGGGCGTGCAGCATCTTATCTACCCGGCGCTTACTCAACCAGAGCAAGCCAAAGCCTTGCTTGCCGAGCTGGTGCGTCTGTTTGTCGAAGGGATGAATCGCCCCTTAGCCTATTTCCCGCACACCGCCTTGGCGGCGATTGAAGCGGGCTTTAACCGCGGCCAGTGGGTTGATGACCAAGAAAAAGCCCACAAAAAAATGGCCGATACCTTTAACGATGGCTTTTTAGGCGCAGGTGAGGGCAGTGATGTCTATATTGCGCGCATCTGGCCGCAGTGGAACGAAACGTTGGTGCATGAAGTCCGTCTGCTCAGTAGTTTAGTGTTGCAAGGAGCAAGGCTGAGTGTGGTTGACGGTGAGGATGCGTCTTGACAGTGCGGGTGATGATGAGAAGTGCAAGAGTAGAGTGGCCGCCAGAAAATCATTATTGGTGTAGGGCGTTCGCTGTACGGCCACGAGGTCAGAGGGACCACGATTCGATGGAGAATACCGTCAACAGTACGGCAGAGCTCGTGAGGCGCATACTAACCAGAGCCGCACAGAGCTTCCGTGAGTGAGATCTCACAACATCCTAATATTTATACACTTTGCATATATTCATAGAATTTTTGATGTTTGATCACAGTTCGATTAGCAGATAATCCGGAGATATTACGCCGATGACTGACAAGCCTGTCGCCATTCCTTTGCACACCATGCAGTTTCCCTTGCATGGCGCGCGCTTGATTGAAGCGTCTGCCGGAACGGGCAAAACCTTCACCATCGCGGGCCTCTATTTGCGCTTGCTGCTCGGCCACGGCAGTGACGATACCCGCCACCGCGTGCCGTTAACCGTCGATCAAATTCTGGTGGTGACTTTTACCGAAGCGGCCACGGCCGAACTGCGTGATCGGATCCGCGCGCGCATTCATGCCGCAAGATTGGCGTTTTCCCGTGGGCAAAGTGATGATGCGGTGATCAAGCCGCTGTTGGCCGAGATTGACGATCATCGTCAGGCCGCGCAGATCTTGTTGCAAGCGGAACGGCAAATGGACGAGGCTGCGGTGTATACCATTCACGGTTTTTGTCAGCGCATGTTGTCGCAAAACGCGTTTGAGTCCGGTAGCCGTTTCAACAATGAGTTCGTCACCGATGAAAGTCAGCTCAAAGCGCAGGTGGTCGCCGACTACTGGCGACGCAATTTCTATCCTTTACCGCAGGCTTTGGCCGCGGAAGTGCGCCAATTGTGGAGCTCGCCAGCGGCACTGCTCGCTGAGATTGGCTGCTACTTAACGGGCGCGCCGCTCAAACTGACAGTAGAGCCGATGGCAGGCAGTTTGGCCGAATTGCATCAAGCCAATCTAGAAAAAATTGCCGACTTAAAAGCGCGTTGGCGCGCGGTGCAAGACGACCTCATGCCTTTGATTTCGGCGTCCGATGTCAATAAACGCAGTTACAGCAAAAAGTCGCTGCCAGAATGGCTCGCCGCCGTCAATCAGTGGGCGGCGAGTGAAACCAGCAGCTACGATTTTCCGGACAAGTTGGTCAAGTTCTCACAAACCGAACTGACAGAGAAAACGCCGCAGGGCGTAGTGCCCGAGCATGAGATTTTTCTCGCTATTGATGCCTTTCTTGCTCAGCCGATCAGTTTAAAAGCGCCGCTGTTGGCTCATGCGATTGCGCAGTGCCGCACTTGGCTGGCGAAAGCCAAAATGCAGAAGCAGTGGCTCTCTTTTGATGACTTGCTCACCCAGTTATCCGCAGCAATTGATAATGATGAGCAAGATTTGCTCGGCAGCCGAATTCGCACCCTCTATCCGGTGGCGATGATTGACGAATTTCAGGACACCGACCCGCTGCAATACAGCATTTTCAGCCGTATCTATCTCAACCATCCTGAGTGCGGTCTATTTATGATTGGCGATCCCAAGCAGGCCATTTACGGCTTTCGCGGCGCAGACATCTTCACCTACATCAAAGCGCGTAATCAAGTGAGTGCTCACTATACGCTTGGCACCAACTGGCGATCGAGTGCCGAGATGGTGCAGGCGGTTAATCAGGTATTCCAACGGCCGGATAGCCCGTTTATCTACGATCAAGACATTCCCTTTCTGCCCGTTAGCGCCAGCCCGGGTGCGGAACATCGCTTTTGGATCATGGGTGGTCAAAAGCAACCTGCGCTCACTTACTGGTTGCAAGAGGCGCAGCAAGGCCCGGTCAGCAAAGGCGAGTACCAGCAAGTGATGGCCGCGTCGAGCGCGAGTCAAATTCAGCACGTGCTCAGCCAGTCGCAACAAGGCCATGCGTGGCTGCTGCGAGGAGAAGAGCGAAAAGCCATTTTGCCGGGCAACATTGCGGTGCTGGTCAGAACCGGGAGTGAAGGACGTTTGATCAAAAAAGCATTGGCAGAGCAGGGCATCGCTAGTGTCTATCTCTCCAATCGTGACAGCGTCTTTCTTAGTCCGGTTGCGCAGGACATCCAGCGTCTTTTGCAAGCGGTGTTAACCCCAGACAACGATCGCGCGCTGCGCGCTTCGCTGGCGTCTGAGCTGTTTGCTTTAGATGCCGCCACGCTTGATGCGCTTAACAATGACGAGCTGGCTTGGGATACGGCGTTGAATGAATTTCGCGAGTACCGTCGCCTGTGGCAGCAGCGTGGCGTGCTGCCTATGCTGCGTTCGGTGATGGCTAAGCGCCACGTCGCAGAGCGCCTACTCGGTGAAGAGAACGGTGAGCGAGTACTGACGGACCTGATGCACATTGGTGAGCTGTTGCAGCAAGCCAGTGGTGAGCTCGACAGTGACCACGGCTTGCTGCGCTGGCTGGCACAGGCGATCAGTGATGCACAAACGGGCATGGGCGGCAGTGACGAGCAGATCCAGCGCTTGGAATCAGAACGGAATTTGGTGCAGATCGTCACCATCCACAAATCGAAAGGGTTGGAATACGATCTGGTGTTTCTGCCGTTTGTTTTTGCTGCCCGAGAGGCGAGTGAAGCGAAATATTACGACGCGCACAGTGACACTACGGTGCTGGATATCACCCGCCACGAAGCGGCGTTAAAGCAGGCAGACAAAGAGCGCTTGGCCGAAGATTTACGCCTGATCTATGTGGCGCTGACCCGCGCCGTGTATGGCTGTTTTATCGGTAGTGCGCCGCTGCGCAATGGCCGCTCAACCAAAGAGCCGACAGGGGTACATCAAAGTGCGATGGGCTACCTGCTGCAAAATGGTCAACAGGGCGGTATTGCCGATCTCACTGCGGCGCTGTTGCAGCAAAAAGCGGCGTTGGCGTGCGTCGACGTTTGCGCGCCGTTGCCGCTGCCGGAGGAAAAATTTCAGCCCAGTGCGCAGCCCGTCGGTGCGCTCGCGGCGCGAGAGCTGCACACGCCGATTGATCGTCTGTGGCGCATGACCAGTTATTCTGCCTTGGTCAAACAAGGATCGCAGCACAGTGATTACGATGTCAGTTTGGAACTCGGCGGCTTTGATATCGACTCGTCGGCGGAGCGAGATGAGAGCGCGGTGCTGGAAGTGGAGAAAAATATTTTTAACTTCCCTCGCGGCGCCCGTCCGGGCACGTTTTTGCATGCCCTGTTTGAAGAGGTGGAGTTTACCGAGCCAGCCACATCAGAGCACAATACCCAAGTCATCTCAGAGCTGATGGCGCAAGAGCAGATTGATAGTGATTGGTTACCCGTACTGCAACGCTTAATTGATACTGTGCTGGAGACGCCGCTGGATGGCAAAACACTGCGCCTTCGAGACAAAGCGCCTAGTCAGCGTTTGGTCGAGATGGAGTTCTTTCTCCCCATCGAAGTGCTGAGCGCCGCCGCGCTCAACCGTGTTTGCCAGCGGCACGATCCGCTCTCTGCCCAAGCTGGCGACCTCGGTTTTCAAACTGTGCAAGGCATGCTCAAAGGCTTTATTGACTTAGTGTTTGAACACAAAGGACGCTATTACGTACTCGACTGGAAATCCAACCACTTAGGCGATGCGACGCACTTTTATCACGGCGAAGCGCTCAAAGGGGCGATGGTCGATCACCGTTATGATTTGCAATACCAGATTTATGCCTTGGCGCTGCACCGCTTTTTACGTAGCCGAGTCGCGGATTACGATTACCAGCGTCACTTTGGCGGCGTCTACTACCTGTTTCTGCGTGGCATGGATGGCGAAAGTGGCAGCGGCATCTTTTCGGCGCGCCCTTCGCTGGCGTTTTTACAACAAATGGATCGTCTGCTGGATGGTCAGGAGCCACAAGAGCCAGCCAGCAGTCAATCTGGTCAGATGGAGTTATTATGAGCGCCCATTCAGCGATGCATTTTTTGTCATTACTTGCCGATCTTGCCAAGCAAGGCAGTCTGCGCCAGCTTGATTACCAGTTTGCCCGTTTGATTGCCTCGCAAAGTGACGATGAGGCACTGGCGCTGTTAGCGGCGCTGGTCAGCGCGGAAGTGGGGCGTGGTCATATCTGTTTGCCATTAATCGATTCACACGGGCAGGGCCTCGATATCGCGGCGCGCTTGGGGTTATACGGTGAGGCGGCGCAAGCGCTGAATACTCAGTTGGCGTCGATTGATTGGGCCGAAAAGCTCAAAGCATCGCCAATTGTCGGCGAGAGCCATGAGGCTTTACCGCTGATCTTTGATGGGCTGCGACTCTATTTACAGCGCTACTGGCACTATGAAGTGATGGTTGCTGCCAAGCTCAACCAGCTCAGTAGCGCGGTAAGTTTAGACGCCGATGAGATGAAAAAACTGGCCAACTTGCTTGATCACCTGTTTGCGCGTGATTATCGCTTTTTGCTTGAGGCGCTGCTGCGTGGCCGCAACGAAAGCACGGACTCGGCAGGCCTGCGCCAGCAGTTAGTGTGCGATCATCTGGATGTGGTTAATGCAAGTCAGCTTGACTGGGCGGCGATTGAGCGCGTAGTCGTGGCGGCGACTAAGGTCGAGCAGCTCAGCGCCTTGGATAGTTTGGTGCCGCAAAGTGTGTGTCTCAACTGGCAAAAAGTGGCGGCTGCGGTAGCGTTAACGCGCCGCTTTACGGTGATTTCCGGTGGGCCGGGGACGGGCAAAACCACCACAGTGTGTAAACTTTTGGCGGCCTTGATTGAGCAAGCTGGCGATCATGATCTCACCATCAAACTGGTGGCTCCAACCGGAAAAGCCGCCGCGCGCCTGACGGAGTCGATCGGTAAAGCGGTATCGGCTCTGCCTGTGTCCCCTGAGTTGAAAAACAAAATTCCGACCGAATCGTCAACCTTACACCGCTTACTGGGCGCGATTCCCGGCAGCGCCGAATTTCGTCATCACAGTAAAAACCCGCTGCATCTGGACATTTTGGTGATTGATGAAGCGTCCATGGTGGATTTATCCATGATGTACAAAGTGATCGATGCCTTGCCTAAGCAGGCCAGAGTGATTTTGCTTGGCGATAAAGATCAGCTCGCCTCGGTGGAAGCAGGCGCAGTGCTGGGCGACATTTGCTCCTTTTCTCACACCGGTTACCGCCCGGAGCAAGCGAGCGCGTTGGCGCGTTTGACTGGCTTTGCCAGCTTAACTTCGCTGGGCCGAAGCAAAGTGTCGATTGCGGACAGCTTGTGCATGCTGCAAAAAAGCTTTCGCTTTGATGCCCGTTCAGGGATTGGTCAGTTGGCGCGTGCAGTTAACGCGGGGGATGCGCACGCGGTGGATCAAGTCTGGCAGCGAGAGATGAGTGACATTACCCACTGGGATCTCAATGCGCAGAACTACCATCAGATGATCCAAACGCTGGTTAGCGAATATGGCCGCTATCTCGCCCGCCTGCAAGAGACTCAGCTCAGCCCAATGACGGGCGAAAGCGAAAGTAGCGCTGAGAAGGCCAAAGTGGTCTTGGCGCTGTTCAATCAATGCCGCTTATTGTGCGCGCTGCGTGAGGGCGACTTTGGTGTCAGTGGGCTTAACCAACGGATTGAAAAAGCGCTTGCGGCGCGCAAGTTGATCCGCACTCAAGATGAGCTCTGGTACCACGGTCGCCCTGTGATGGTGACGCGCAACGACCATGCGCTGGGCTTGTACAATGGCGATATTGGCATTTGTATGCGTGATGAGAGTGAGGACGAGGTGCGCTTGAAAGTCTTTTTTGAACTGCCTGACGGCAGCATGAAGGCGATCTTACCGAGCCGTGTCCCCGAGCATGAAACAGCCTATGCCATGACCATTCATAAATCGCAGGGTAGTGAATTTGACTTCACACTGATGGTGCTGCCAGCAGAGTTTAGCCCGATCCTGACACGGGAGCTGATTTATACCGGTATTACTCGAGCAAAGAAAAAACTGGCGCTGTATGCCGACGGCCAAGTGCTCAAGCGAGCGATTCGTGTCCGCACTCAGCGGGCGAGTGGCTTGGTGGAGCGCTTACAAGGATAGGCCGTTGTCACCGTGTATCGCACTGATGCAACAAGGCCGGGATAACCCCGGCCTTGTAAAACTGTTTAAGCATGAAACGCTTTGGTAAAAGTGATGCTGCGAATTCGGTATTGCTGTTGGTAGTTCATGATGAACTCTTTTAACGCGGCGTTCACTGGGAAAACACAGTGAACATCCAGACCTTCTAGAAACTGGTTATCTGCCATATCCCAGAAGCTTTGCAACGAATTACAAATAACGGTTTTCATATCAGTGCTCTTTATTGCTTAGCCGTGGCCTACTGACGGCGGTTAAGTAATCAATCGAGCAATCCGTGCAATGGTGTATTTCCTATGTCCTTGGTTCAGGTTGTAATCCTGAATGGCGCGCATTATAAAGTAGTGCGCTGATTAAAAAAAGAACAAAATGTGAGCAAAAATAATGTAAAGCATTGCATATCGGATTTCACGCTTTTGCCAGTAGGAAGCTCTACAAATGCAGCGCTAAGATCTTAGAACGGCGCTGATAGTTGTAGAGATTTTTCTTCGCCATCGGCAGAGAATCCACGCCAATCTCATAAAAACCTTGTTCTCTAAACCAGTGTACACTGTGGGTGGTGAGAACAAAGATCTGCTGAATACCGATTGGTTTCGATTTATGTTTCATATGGTTAAGTAACATCAAGCCACGGTTGCCATCGCGATAATCGGGATGAATCGCCACGCAAGCCATCTCCGCCATCTTCTCTTCGATATAAGGATAAAGTGCCGCGCAGCCGATGATCAGGCCATCTTTCTCGATGATGGTAAAACGTTCCACCTCTTGCTCTAACTGCTCGCGCGAGCGTCTCACCAAGATGCCTTGCTCTTCCAGCGGGCGAATCAGATCCAAAATGCCACCGATATCGTCAATATCTGCCTGACGAACCTGCTCAGAGCTGGCCATGACCACCTGTGTGCCGATGCCGTCAAACGAGAACAGTTCTTGGATCAGCGCACCGTCGATCTTGTAACTGATCAGGTGGCTGCGGGGCACCCCCGCGCGACACGCGGACACTGCTCCTTTGAGAAAGCGCAATGTACCTGAACTAAAATCGCTGCTGAGATCGACATCTTGCGACAGCTTTTTGATCACCGCATCCGCTTCACTTGGGAACAGCTCAGCGACTGCATTGCCGTTCTCATCGATCACCCCTTGCTCGGAGCAAAATCCGATCAGCTTATCGGCATTGAGGCGAATCGCGACCTGAGTGGCGACCTCTTCCGACAGCAAGTTAAAACATTCGCCTGTCACCGAGCTGGCAATCGGACCAAGCAGCACAATCGATCCTTGACTGAGCGAGCCATTAATCGCTTCGGTATCGATACGACGGATACGCCCACTGTGGCAGTAATCGACGCCATCATCCACGCCAAGCGGCTGGGCGATGACAAAGTTGCCACTCACCACATTCAGTTGAGTACCCGCCATGGGCGTGTTGTTAAGGCTCATCGACAGGCTGGCGGTGATCGCCAGTTGCAGTTGTCCTGCTGCCTGCATAACTACCGAAATGGTGTTTTCATCAGTCACACGAATGTTTTTATGATAAGGCGTTTGGCACGCTTGCTTCTCCAGTAAGTGATTGATTTGTGGTCTGGCACCATACACCAGAACAATCTTCACGCCGAGACTGTGCATTAATGCTATATCATTAATTATGTTGCCAAAGTTTTTATCTTCAATCGCTTCCCCACTGAGCAAAATCACCATGGTTTTGCCACGGTGAGCGTTAACATAAGGGGTTGACTGTCTAAAACCTTTTACGAGAGCGGTGCTGCGAATTTTCACAATTGGATTTCCTTGTGATTTTTTATGCACAAATTTTGTCTTTTTATTTTTATTTTAGCAAGGTGTTTTTTTGTTGAGATAGCAACTATTGATCTGCGTGATTGTTCAGCGCGACCAGAGGTGTAATATAGCCGGGTTGTATTAATGAAAGATAGCAAGATGCCACCGACTGTTAAGAAGAATCAAACCGACTTAGATAGCGCAATGGAGATGGATGCGCAAAAGCGTAAGCAGCGCAAAATTGTGGAACGACTCCTGATGGGGATAGCCCTTGTAGGTACGGTGGTGGTGCTGTTTTTGTATGGTGATTTGATTTCGCGCGCGATTAATCCACCGCTGCCGAAAAGCCTGATTTATGGCAAATGGGTGGAACAAGATGTGCCCCATTATGACCGTGAAGTGTTTGAGATCAGCGCGGAAGGGGTGACGTCAAACGGCTCAGTGGTGGCGACCAGTTTCGAGTTCGATGGTAAATACTTTTCCTACCAAACCGGGGGGAAAGAGCGCCGCTTTCGTATTTTAGGTCAGCAGCAATACGTTGAGATGAAGCTGGATTCCAACGATCACTACTTGCCTATCTTCCGCTTAGAAGGGCGGCAAAACCTCTCTTTACGTTAGTTGTCAATCCTATCGGGTCAGATTTGTGTCAGTCTCACAGTCGGTTACGCCTTTATCATTGCGCTTGTGGCGTGAGTTTGCCATCCTTCACTTCACCTTGATTGATGGATGATAACGTGTGCTAAAACCTTCCTTTCCTCTGTTTGCTTCTTTACTTCTATTTGGCTGTGCGCAGCCAACCGATCGGGCTCAGCAGTATCTTGATGGCGAGTTCGTCGATTCGCTCAATAAAGTGGAGCAAGTCAACTCAAGCAAACCGCGCGATTTTACCGAATTTGCCCGCCAGTCTGAGGCGGTAGTAAGCAACTCTCCATCGCTGGCAGCGCTCTACCAACCGCTGTACGAAAAACTCAATGAATGGGTGTTGCAAAGCGGCGAGCCGAGTGAGTTGAGCGCGTTTGGCATTCAAACCGCGCAGCTCGGTGGTGGAGATAAGCAAGGCAATGTATTGTTTACTGGCTATTTTTCTCCGGTGATGGAGCTTCGCCATCTGCCTGATGAGCGTTTTCGCTACCCTGTTTACCGCAAACCGGAGTGTAGTGAAGATTGTCCGACTCGCGCGCAAATTTATGCTGGTGCGCTGCAAGGACAAGGATTGGAGCTTGGTTACGCAGAGAATTTGATCGATCCGTTTATCATGGAAGTGCAAGGCAGCGGCTTTGTTCATTTTGGTGACGACGATACGCTGGAATATTTCGCTTATGCTGGGAAAAACAACAAAGCGTACGTCAGCATCGGTAAGGTGTTGATTGAACGCGGCGAAGTGGCACGAGAAAAAATGTCGCTCAAGGCGATCAAAGATTGGGTACTGCGTAATGATGAAGCCCGTGTGCGAGAACTGCTCGAACAGAACCCTTCTTTTGTCTTTTTTGCGCCGCGCGCCGCAGCGCCTGTGACGGGAACGGCTGGGATCCCTCTGCTGCCGATGGCTTCGGTTGCTGGCGATCGCTCGATTTTCCCGATGGGCACGCCGATTTTGGCTGAAGTACCGCTGCTCAACGCTGATGGCACTTGGAGTGGGGCTCACCAATTGCGCCTGCTGATTGTGCTCGATACGGGCGGGGCGGTGAAACAGAACCACCTTGACCTCTATCATGGTATGGGGCCGCGAGCGGGAACGGAAGCGGGCCACTACAAACATTTTGGCCGAGTATGGAAATTGGGTTTGGAAGGCACGCCGACGCAAGCCCCTTGGGCAATGCCACCGGAAAAGCGACAATAGCTTTTCCTCATCTGGACATTTCCTCTTAGAGTGCGTATAAATCGCACTCTTTGTTTTTCTGGCGAGCTTTGGAACTTAGATTATGCGCGAACTCGATACCCCAGCCTCTGATAGCTACAACCAACGATTTGGTGGCACGCGTCGTTTGTATGGCAACAGTGAAGTAGAGATACTTCGCGCCGCGCACGTGTG
Source organism: Vibrio sp. S234-5 (assembly GCF_000960595.1). Taxonomy (NCBI): domain Bacteria; kingdom Pseudomonadati; phylum Pseudomonadota; class Gammaproteobacteria; order Vibrionales; family Vibrionaceae; genus Vibrio; species Vibrio sp. S234-5. The sequence continues at coordinate 35,296 of NZ_JZAM01000237.1, read as the reverse complement.
CGTGATTGGTATTGGCGGCGTGGGCTCTTGGGCGGTCGAAGCGTTAGCGCGAACGGGGATTGGCGAACTGACGCTGATCGATATGGATGATGTGTGTGTGACCAACATTAACCGCCAAATTCATGCGATGAGCGGTACCATCGGGCAAAGCAAAATCGAAGTGATGGCTGAGCGAGTCAAGCTGATCAACCCGGAGTGCAAAGTGAACCTGATTGACGATTTCATTACGCCCGACAATCAGCACCAGTATCTCAGTAAATCATTCGATTACGTGCTGGATGCGATTGACAGCGTCAAAGCCAAAGCGTCGCTGCTGGCATACTGTCGCAGCAATAAAATCAAAGTGATCACCATTGGCGGTGCGGGTGGACAAGTGGATCCGACCCAAATCCAAGTGGCGGATTTGACCAAGACGATTCAAGATCCGCTGGCGAAAAAGATCAAAGATACTTTGCGTCGCCATCATAACTTCCCGAAAAATCCGGCGCGTAAGTTTGGCATAGACTGCGTGTTTTCCACCGAGCAGTTGAAATATCCGCAAGCGGATGGGTCTGTTTGCGCGGTGAAGTCGAGCGCCGAAGGACCAAAACGGATGGACTGTGCCAGTGGTTTTGGCGCGGCGACGGTGGTCACGGCCTCGTTTGCTTTTGTCGCCGTGGCGCGCATCGTGGAAAAGTTAATCCAAAAGCACAAACAGTAAATATTTGTCTCAACTTCCCTGCAATATTAGGAGCCTCACCATGTCTGATTTTCCCGCTTCCCCTTTTGGTCATGAGATCAACTGTGATGAGATTGTGTCGGTGATGCAAGGTTTCTCTGGTTGGGAAGATCGCTATCGTCAGGTGATTTTGTGGGGCAAACAGCTACCAGTCATGCCTGAAGCGTTAAAATCGACGCAAATCACGGTGGCCGGCTGCGAAAGCCAAGTTTGGCTCTTGAGTCAGCAGCGGGATGGACGTTGGTACTTCTGCGCCGATTCAGACGCACGCATTGTGCGTGGCTTGATTGCGCTGGTGATGGCCGCTTTTGACGGCAAGAGCGCCGAGCAGATTTTGGCCTTTGATATCGATGATTACTTCGCCAAACTGGGTTTGATTGCTCACCTTAGCCCGTCGCGTGGCAACGGGCTAAAAGCGATTGTGGAGCAGATCAAACAGCAAGTTCAAGCCGACTAGACAACTCGTCCGCAAAAGAGAGACTCGCTACCCAGCACCCAGCACCCAGCACCCAGCCCTTCCACAGGACCATAGGACCGCTCTTAACCGCTTTTCCTAGCACCTAGAACCCAGCACCTAGAACCCTGCCCTTTCACAGGACCATAGGACCATAGGACCATAGGACCATAGGACCATAGGACCATAGGACCATAGGACCATAGGACCGCTGTTAACCGCTCTTCCTAGCACCTAGCACCTAGAACCCTGCCCTTTCACAGGACCATAGGACCATAGGACCATAGGACCATAGGACCATAGGACCATAGGACCATAGGACCATAGGACCATAGGACCATAGGACCGCTGTTAACCGCTCTTCCTAGCACCTAGCACCTAGAACCCTAGCACCTAGAACCCTAGCACCTCTCTTCCTCACAACAACTCGAGTGCTTTTTTCACCGCATTGATGAGACGTTCAACGTCATCCATGGTGTTGTAAATCGCAAACGACACCCGCACAGTGCCCGAGACGCCCAGCGCGTCCATCAAAGGATGGGCGCAGTGGTGGCCTGCACGCACCGCAATGCCTTGCTGGTCGAGCAAAGTGGCGATGTCTTGATGGTGTACGCCGTCGACGACAAAAGTCAGCACCGACGCATTGGCTTGGTAACCGAGCACACGAATATCATCGATGTTGACCAGCGCCTGATACGCTGCGGTTTGCAACTGATGCAAATGCGCTTCGACTTCTTGGCGCTCAAAGCCCTGATACCACTCAATCGCTTTCGCTAGGGCAAGTGCTCCCGCAACGTTGGGCGTGCCTGCCTCAAATTTGCCCGGCAAAGCGGAAAACGTCGTTTTGTCAAACGATACCCTCTCTACCATTTTCCCGCCGCCATGCCAGGGTGGTATCGTTTCCAGCAGGGCGAGCTTGCCATATAACACGCCAATACCTGCGGGTGCGTAAAGTTTATGCCCTGAAAAAACGTAAAAGTCGGCGTTTAACTCCGCGACCTTCACAGGTTCGTGCACGATGCCTTGCGCACCGTCGACCACCACAATGGCCCCCACTTGGTGGGCAAGTGTAATGATCGCTTCAATCGGTTGACGGCTGGCGGTGACGTTAGTGATTTGCGCCACGGCAACAATTTTACATCGGTTGCTTAAACGCTGCGAAAAGGCCGCCATGTCCCATTGGCAATCTTGAGTCATGGGGATTTTCACCACTTTTGCCCCCGTTTGCTCGGCGACCATTTGCCATGGAACGATATTGGCGTGATGCTCCATCTCACCAACCAAAATCTCATCACCGGGCTGCAAAGTGCTGCGCGCATAGGTCTGGGCGATCAAATTGAGCGCTTCGGTGGCGCCGCGTGTCCAGATGATCTCTTGGTCACTTTGCGCGCCGATAAACTGCGCGATGCTATGCCTTGCCTGCTCAAACTGACTGGTGGCTTCGGCGGTTAAACTGTGGCTACCGCGATGCACATTGGCATTGTGTCGGCTGTAGTAGTGGCTGATGGCATCAATCACGCATTGGGGTTTTTGCGTCGTGGCCGCGCTGTCCAGATAGACCAGCGGTGACCCATGGACGCTTTGTTGCAGCGCGGGAAATTGCGCGCGTACCAAATCGACGTCAAACATCACTCTTCACCCAGCTTGTGGTAGTTCAGCACTGGAACCGTCACCATCGGCTCAGCGACTTGGCGAGCATGCTGTTTGCCGGAAAGCAGAATGATGATTTCCATAGCAAATTCCAACGCAGTCCCGGGCCCTTGGCTGGTGAGCAGATTGTGGTTGATATCGTAAGTCACCCGTTTGGCGCGCCAGTTATCTTGTGGGATGTGCGTGCGAAAATTGGGGTGACAGGTCATGAGCGCCTTGGGGTAGAGGTTGTGGTGTTGCAATACCAGTGCTGGCGCGGCGCAGATTGCCGCCAGCAGTTTGCCTTCGTACATATGCTGTTTGATCATCTCTAGCAACAGTGGGCTGTCGCGAAACGCCTCAGCACCCGCAACGCCGCCAGAAAGGATAATTACGTCAAAGGGTTCATCGGCGACGTCGATCAAAAGGCACTGAGCCCCCAAAATCACGCCGCGCGACGCCGTGATCGTGAGGTTGCCCTCAAAGTCGGCGCTGGCGACCGTCACCTCATACCCGGCGCGCACCATCATATCAATGGCGGTAACCGCTTCCATCTCTTCGGTTCCCGGTGCAATCGGCACCAAAATTCGTTTTGTCATGATGTTGTCCAGCTCTGTTCTATCTGTTTGATTTGTTCAAACAGTTTTTGATTGTGAGGAGTCTTGATGTGATGTTTGGCAGCGCAGCGCAGTAAGTAACCGTTAATAAAGTCAATTTCGCTTTTGCGTTGGTAATAGATGTCTTGCTGCATGGAGGAGTAATTTTCGGCGGTTGCCTCAACTACCTGCATGACGCTGCGCAGCAGATGCGAGTGATCGCTCGCTATTCCTTCCCGTTGCATCACGGAAACAAGCTCTGCGCTGATTTCACTCAGCATAGGCGCAAAACGAGCGTCTGCCAGTTGACCGTTTTTGCATTGATGAATGGCGGTGAGCGGGTTGATGGTGCAATTGATCGCCAGTTTGGTCCACAGGGCGTGCTCAATCTGCTCATTCCAGTGCACAGCGGGCAGGGCGTGGTCAAACACGTCAGCGAGAAAAGCGCACTGCTTACCAAGCGCATTCACTCCGCCAAGTTGGGTAGTGCCTATGCCAGTGTGCAAAACCTGCTGGCGCGAAGGCTTGTAAGCCCCATGTGTGGTGGTGGCGACGACCAGAGGATTACCCGGCAGCAAAGCCGTTACCTGTTCAGCCGTGCCCATGCCGTTATGCATTAGCACAATGATGCTGTCGCTTGACAGTGAATCGACCAGCGGTGCCAAAGCCTCTGCAACCTGCCAAGCTTTAACGGTGACAAGCAACAGATCCGCATGCTTTATCTCTTGCGGCGACTGATTAATAAAAGAGTATAAGGGGCCTTGTTCCAACTGCAATGAGAGTGTCGGAGCATTCTCTCTTGCCCACAGTGCCACTTGGTGGCCAGCTTGCTGTAATTTGAGCGCCCAAAGTGAGCCAACCGCGCCCGGGCCTAAAATGACAATGTTCACCAAATCATCTTCATCAAAAAGGATTTGCTGCAAGGATAATGAGGGAATTGGCGAAAGCAAATAAAAATGGCGCTCGAAAGCGCCATTTTTGCATTACAACTCAGTTCAATTAGAACTTGTAAGTGACTGCAACGTAGTGACCTACACCAGACGATTCTGGTTTGTGACCCCAAGCTAGAGCTTCGCCATCTGCGAAACCGTACACATCTTTGTATGCTTTTAGGCCGTAACCTACTGCAAAGCGGTCTGAGTGCCAGTAGATACCGTTAAACATCGCGCCGCCACTGCTAGCAGTAGTGTCGAATTTGCTATCAATCTTGTCATCGTCCATTGCAAATTGCCAATCAATGTAGCCTTGGTAAGAGATAAATGAACCGTTTTCAAAGAAGTAGAAAGGTTTAAACCAGTTGGTAGACAACTGGAAACCGTTCCAGTCTTTCTTATTACCATCGTAGAATGCGTAAAGGTTTAGACCGATTTTACCCAGCCAAGGCACATTCACATCAGAACCTAGACCGATTTTTTGGTTGTTTACAACAGAGCTACCACCCCACTCGATTAGAGATGCAACGTACAGTTCTTGTACTGGACCGAAAGAGAGATCTTTGCCCGTCACCGCATCAAGAGACATACGCGGTGCGAACTTCATAAAGATTTTTTCTGCGCCAGCTTTATCACTACCAGGATCTGAAGCTAGGTTAAACACATCTACGTAACCGTATAGGTCGAAAATACCAGAGCGGCCGCCAAATTCCATTTCTAGGTAATCATGAGAAGATTCAGAATAACCTTTCTCGTCGAATGCACCCATTAGGTTGAATTGCATCCACTTGTAATCGTTCTTGTGAACGTCGCCAGAGTAGTCAGCAGCCATAACTGGAGCAGCGGTGGCTGCTAGCAGACCAAGAGTCAATAGTGTTTTACGCATAGGGGAACTCTCTATATTTGTAACGGTGTTAAGACACACTGTTCGTGTGCTTGTGTTCTATGATTTGCGCGCATCATAGCGATTTAAATCGCAAATAAAAGTGATGTGAGTGCAATTTTTCTTCAATTTGGGTGATCACGATCTCCTTTTGAAACGAAAGTTGGGAACTTTTATAAAACTATCAATCTGGATGCAGGCGAGGATTTGTTGAAAGCGAGAGAGAGGCAGGGTTGTTAATAAATTGCCTTCATTGTGATCTAGGTAAAGGTTTGCGCGTAGAAAGCTGCAGAAGTTTTAAGCGGGGTGACTATGACGCAACTAATGCTTTTTCCTCTCAGCTCAACCGTGTTGCCTAGCGGAAAAATGAAATTGAGGATTTTTGAGCCAAGATACCAACGCATGGTGAAAACCTGCTGTGAGCACAATTTGACCTTTGGCATGTGTTTGGTGGATAGGAGTGCAGGGCGCAGTACCTTATCCCAATGTGGTACGGAGGTGAAAATCATCGATTTTGATGTCTTGCCTGATGGCCTGTTGGGGATTACCGTGCAGGGGGTGCAACGCTTTACTATCGAGCAAATTGCGCTCGAACAGGATGGTTTGCGTTTGGCGACCGTGCAACCTCTGTCACCTTGGCCGCAAGCCGATCTGCCAGAGCAAGAGAGCTACCTTGGCAAACAGCTTGACCAAGTCTATGCGCAATTTCCTCAGTTAGCTGATCTGTACCCGCAAAGGCTCTACGCTGATGCGAACTGGGTGACTCAGCGTTGGCTGGAAATTTTACCGCTCAGCGTGCAACAATTTGAACAATTTGCCGGGCATCCTGATTGCTCTAGTGGGCTAAACTTTCTCAGCCAAGTAGTGGAGAATGACAATGCACGCTACCAGCACTAAGCAAAGCGTCTATTTAAGCGTTAAGCGAGAAAAATTTGTGTGATGAGACTGATCCACACGGTGAACAATAACGTACAACCACCAAAGCGAGCATAACGCCTTCAGAAGGACTGGCTATGTTGAATGAAAATCCTCAAGCGATGACCCGGCAAGATTGGTCGGCGTGCATGGAAAGAGTGAAAGAGAAAGATCGGCAGGCATTTGCTGTGATTTTCAACTTTTACGCGCCCAAATTACGTCATTTCGCTTACAAGCATGTGGGTAATGAGCAAGTTGCTTTGGAGTTAGTCCAAGATACCATGATGACGGTGTGGCACAAGGCACACCTGTTTGATGGCAGCAAAAGTGCGCTTTCTACTTGGGTTTACACCATTGCTCGCAATCTCTGTTTTGATTTGTTGCGCAAACAGAAAGGCCGAGATTTACACATCCATGCCGACGATATTTGGCCGAGTGACTACTACCCACTCGACTTAGTGGATTGCTACAGCCCAGAACAAGATCTACTCAAAGAGCAGGTGTTGAAGTTTCTTCAGTGTCTACCCAAGGCACAACGAGAAGTGATGCAGGCGGTGTACATCGAGGATTTACCACAACAGCAAGTGGCAGAGATGTTCGATATTCCTCTGGGGACGGTTAAGTCACGTTTAAGACTTGCGGTAGAGAAGTTAAGACACAGTATGCAGGCGGATAAGTTATGAGTTTTCACCCCGACATTACCATGTTGCAGGCGTATGCCTGTGGAGAAGTTGACGCGGTCACAGGGTTGATGGTCGCTACCCATTTGGAAACCTGTCCTGAGTGTCAGAACGCCGTGGCGCACATGGAAGGCGCGCAGGCACAAACTATGTTTGAACCAAACTCGGAACCGCTGGCTGAGATCGATTTTAGCCACATGCTAGCGCAAGTCATGGACAGCCAGATCCGCTCCGATGCGCGCGAAGTCTATGATCGCCGTTTTGTTACGGTGAAAAACCGTCGTTTCATGTTGCCCCAAACGCTGAGCCGCTACGCCGACTTGGTGGCAGAGTGGCGCAGCTACGGTGGCAAAGTCTACAGTGCACCAATTGACTTTGGCGAAGAGGCGAGAGTCAATCTGATGTATATATCCGAAGGAGTGCAAATTCCGCAGCACACACACAAAGGCTTGGAAGCAACTTTAGTGCTGCACGGCAGTTTTGGTGATGAAGATGGTGAGTACCAAGCGGGAGATTTCTTACTGCGTGATGCTTCGGTTAAGCACAGCCCAAGAACCAAAGCAGATACCGATTGCTTGTGTTTGACGGTGCTTACCGAGCCAATGGTGTTTACCCAAGGCGTGGCGCGCATCTTTAATATGTTCGGACGTGGTATGTACCCTTAAAAAGCACAAGGCTTGCAAATTCTGCAAGCCTTTCTCTTATCCTGTTTGTCGTTTATATCTATCTCTGTTATTGCTCTTTTTGCTATTGCGCCTTTAACTCACTATCCGTTTTTGCGTCTACTTGGTCGTTTTGTGCTGCTTTCTTTAACACATCGCTAAAGTAGTGCCGCAGCGAGTAGAGCATTAACAAACTCGGGATCACCATAATGGCCGTAGCGATAAAGAACATCGACCAATTGTCCAGATAATCCACCAGTTCGCCACTGAACGATGCCAGCGTCGTGCGGCCAAAGTTACCCAGTGATGCCAATAGCGCGTACTGAGAAGCGGAAAAAGCTTGGCCAGTGACCACGGTGAGGAAAGAGACAAAGGCGACGGTTGAAAAGGCAGATGTAAAGTTATCGACCACGAGAGTGGCTAAAAATAGCGGCTCATTTGGTCCGACTTGCGCAATCCAAGCAAACATCAAATTACTTGCGGCCATCGCCGTGCCGCCTATCATCAGCCCTTTGACGATGCCAAAGCGAACATTCACCATACTGCCAATTAAGGTGAAAAACATGGTGATTCCCCAACCGAGCAGTTTGGAGTAGTAGCCGATTTGTTCATTGCTAAAACCAATTTCCTTGTAAAAGGTGATCGACATGCGGCCAAGAAAAGCTTCGCCAATTTTGAACAGGAAAACGAACAAAAGCAGTGTGATGGCGACGCGCGTACCGTTGCGTTTAAAAAAGTCGATAAAGGGTTCCAGTACCGTCACACTCAGCCAAGCGACCCATTTCGAGCCGACGACATCACCATGGCGCTTTTGCGCGGCGGCTTGCAGTTCGTCGCGGTGGGTAACAGGTTCACCCACGAGCAAGGTAAACAGCATGAGTAAAGCGACAATGGCCGCCATGCCGTAGTAAACGCCGTTCCAGCCTATGGTGTCTGCGTTCACAAAAGCCAAGTAGCCCGGCAGTGAATACCCCGTCCACCAACCGATCACCGCCATGGCAGACGCTTGTGGCAACTTAGAGGTGTTGGACTTGGGAAAGGTATCGATACGAAAGGCGTCAATCGCGACATCTTGCGTGGCGGAGGCGATGGCAATCGCCAGCGCTAATGCGGACGTTAAAGCGAGATTGTCGGCCGGATTGACCCCAGCAATCAGCAAAGTTGCCAGCAAAACAAAAATCTGACAAAGGAAAATCCAGCTGCGTCTTTGGCCCAAACGTGCGTGCAACAGCGGAATTTTGACCCGGTCCACCAGCGGCGCCCAGAGAAAGTTGATCGCATAGACGGCAAACACACTGCCGAAATAGCCGATTGCAGCTCGAGTGAGCCCAGCATCTTTCAACCAGCCAGACATGTTTGATCCAATCAGAACCCAAGGAAAGCCGCTCGAACATCCGAGCATAAATACCCACAGCAAACGTCTATCTAGGTAGCTTTGTAAGGTCTCGCGCCAAGAAATGGCAGGGGAAGAAGACATAACCTATCCCGGAAAAATAGAACGCGCCCCTTTTTATCAAGGGGCGGGTCATTATGGAAGTAAAGTGGCTTTGGTGATGACAATCGGCACGACCGGAATGTCGCTCATCCGACCTTGGCTCTTGGTTGGCTTAGTGGCCATCTCTTGCACCACGCTAAAGCCGTCGGTCACCTTGCCAAACACCGCATAACCCGGAGGCTGCACATCGTAGTTGAGAAAATCATTGTCATTGAGATTAATGAAAAACTGCCGTGTGGCTGAATGTGGGTCTTGAGTGCGTGCCATGGCAATGGTCGCTGTGTCGTTTTTTAAGCCGTTATTGGCTTCGTTTTTAATTGCATCGTAGGTCGGCAAGCGATTCATCTTTTCATCAAAACCACCACCTTGTGCCATAAAACCAGGAATAACGCGGTGGAACTGTGAACCGACGTAGCTGCCATCATTCACATACTTAAGAAAATTGGCGACGGTGTTTGGTGCTTTTTCTTCATCCAACTCAATGGTGATCGTGCCGAGCGTCGTTTCAAACGCCACTTTAGGGCCTGCGTATGCTAGAGAGCTGAGCAAAGCCATCGTCGTGATTATGGCTTTCATGGTCGGTTTAAGCATTAGAAACGTTCCTTCATGTATGATTGCAGTTCTTGATCATTGGCAATTTCAGCCATGACCAAATTGAGCACGTCATTGAGCACCATTTCGATCTCTTCGTCCGAAGCGCTCAAAGAGCCAGTGCGCTGCGCGGTGCCGTTGTAGGTTTTTTCCAACTTACCACGCGGTGTCTCTGCGGTAACCACCAACACCACTTTGGCGTCAATCTCATTTTGCATCACGCTGTGGCGCACATTGACCAGAGCTTCACGTATCTCTAAGTTGATCAAGTTATTGCTGTTGAGATCCACTTTATAGCCTTGTGAGGAGAATTGCTGCTCGAGCAGGCTTTCCAGTAGAATGCGCATATTCTGTTTGGCATGCAGTGGCAGAATATTGGAGCGCCCACTATCGAGCAGGGCAACGTATTGTGCGGCGCGCAGATCTTTACTTGTTAGACTGTAAGTTTTGCCTTGTACAAGTGGATTGGTGCTTAAGGTCGCTTGCGGGTTCAGATTGAGTTGTTCCTGCTGAGGAGTCGAACAGGCCGCAAGCAGGGCGATAGAAGCAGCGATAACCAGTTTTCTCATGGTGTATTCCTTTGTTAGCAACGATGGCTTATAACCTAACATTAAAATCAAGAATGGAGCGGATTAAAACTAGCAGCTTATTTAGTTGCCTGTAAAATCACAAACTTACTATTTGAAGCGACGAGCTTTACATTCTTCTCACCGTAAAGGCGTCTTAGTTTGGCATCGTACCCTAAATGGCGATTGCCGATCACCAAAAGTTTCCCCTCTTTTACCAGCACCCGTTTTGCATCACAAAACATCTGCCAAGCAATATGGTCAGTGACGGTTTGTTGCTGATGAAATGGCGGGTTACACAAGATCAGAGCAGCGCTTTGCGGCGAAAATCCTTCCAAGCAGTTGTTGGCAATAAATTCCACTTCGGCCGTGTGCTCCGCATTGTGTTCAATGTTGAGTTTTGCACTGGCCAACGCCATAAAACTTTCATCCACCAAGGTGATTTTTGCCTGTGGGTTGAGCCGCGCGGCTTTGACCGACAACACCCCGTTACCGCAGCCTAAATCAATGATGTGTGTGAGTTTTTCATCGCTTGGAATATGCTCTAACATAAAGCGAGCGCCTAAGTCTAAGCTTTCACCCGAATAGACATTTGGCAGATTTTGCAGCGTCATTTGATGCTCTGGCACATCCCAACTGACGAGCGCAGCTGGTGTGTCTGGCTGCAAACTGTTGGCGTGACAAAAGACAAGGCGATGTTTTTTCCACGCCAGTGATGTCGTAGTCGTACCGAGATATTTCTCAAACAGATTCAGCGTGGAAGTGTGAATGTCTCTGGCCTTGTTGACTGCAATCACTGGCACATTACTCGGGAGGGCTTGGCGAAGTTGGCTTAGTTGCCATACCAGATGGCGATTGCTTTTTGGCAATTGCATCACAACGACATGGGTGTCATTGGGTATGGCGTCCATCGATGTCAGGATGGTGACATTATGACATTGATTCTCTAGCAAATTGTTCCGTGTACCTTGATGAGAAATATAGGAATCGCTCATCAAAGTCACTTTATGCTTGGCCGAGAGCCAGCAGGAAAGCGCTCCAAAATGGTCGTTCAACACCAGAATGTTCTGCCCCGGATTTAAGTCGAGCGCTTCGACATGATTGATCAGATACTCATCTCCGGCGTCCCACGCTTGCAGTGTTTCATTGGTTAATTTTGGATATCTGAAGAGAGTGAGGTTTCTGTCGTGAAGAGAAAGATCGGTTTTCATAAAATGGTGCGTGTCATATTGAGTTCTAACAATATTCTCGCAGATGGCTGGCAAACAAGATAGGCAGAGTCTACAAAAAAACACAACGGATCTTCTTCTGTAGCGGTTGATGTTGATAGAATGTTCAGTCTTATTCTATTCATCAGACCAATGTCGGTAAAATAGGGTATATACTTGTAGGGTTCGTGAGCAAAGGGGATGAAATATGATCCAAGAAGTCATAGAAACGAAGCTGCACAATACGTTTGAGCCAGATTATCTGAGCGTCGTGAACGAAAGTTACATGCACAACGTACCACCAGGCTCAGAAAGTCACTTCAAAGTCATTGTGGTGACTAACAAATTTGAAGGGCAGAGACTGCTTGCCCGTCATCGTCAAGTGAATCAAGCATTAGCCGATGAGCTGAATAATCACATCCATGCGTTGGCGATTCACACCTACACTGAGAAAGAGTGGCGATTAGAACGCGGCGGCGCGCCAGACAGCCCAATGTGTATGGGCGGCAGCCGTGTTTAAAATCGGTCTTTGTACCAAGGCTGGTTTGTTTGATGATTGAGGGAAAGATGGTGTAAACCATCTTTTTTTATGTCCATCAATGGTTCGCTTTCTTAGCGATACTGATTAAAAAATGTATTAACAGCGTTTCAACAAATGAGTGTAACAAATGATAGGTCGAGATCGATAGTTTCTGCCTATGCTAGAAGTTTGTAATCCGGTTGCCATTTGTGCGACGTGTCAAAGTTATGAACAATAGTTAGTCTATATCTCTCAATTCATTCGAAATAAAACGGCTAATGCGTTTATTGGTCATGGCATCAAGTTCGCAAAAGATGCTAAAATATCGCACCTGATAAATCTCTCCAATTTCATGTGAAGAGATTTTTAAAAGGATGTTGCGATTTTGGCGTTTAAAACGACGCCAGAACCGGACACAAATGTCGTGTCTAAAAGTTACGCAATCAAAAGAATCTTTTTCCCGATAAAAGTAGTGCAAGTGCGTATGATTACAATAAAAAAGGGTTTGGACCTTCCTATAGCAGGAGCTCCTACCCAGGTGATTAATGATGGCAAAGCCATCAAAAAAGTCGCCTTGCTTGGCGAAGAGTACGTTGGCATGCGTCCTACGATGCATGTACGCGTAGGTGATGAAGTGAAGAAAGCCCAAATTCTTTTTGAAGACAAAAAGAACCCTGGCGTGAAATTTACTTCTCCAGTGAGCGGTAAAGTTATCGAAGTCAATCGTGGCGCGAAACGTGTCCTTCAATCGGTTGTGGTTGAAGTGGCAGGTGACGAGCAGGTTACTTTTGATAAGTTTGAAGCTAGCCAACTGGCAGGTCTTGATCGCGCAGCGATCAGAACTCAACTGGTTGAGTCTGGGCTTTGGACTGCTCTGCGTACTCGTCCGTTCAGTAAGGTTCCGGCAATCGAGTCTTCAACTAAGGCGATCTTCGTGACGGCAATGGATACCAATCCTTTGGCAGCGAAACCTGAGTTGATTATCAATGGACAAGCTGAAGCTTTCGTTGCTGGATTGGATGTGCTTTCCGCTTTGACTGAAGGCAAGGTTTACGTGTGTAAATCTGGCTCTAGCCTGCCACGCAGCGCGCAGTCTAATGTCGAAGAGCATGTATTTGATGGCCCGCATCCAGCTGGCCTAGCTGGCACCCACATGCATTTCCTTTACCCTGTAAATGCACAAAACGTGGCTTGGAGCATTAACTATCAGGACGTTATCGCTTTCGGTAAATTGTTCCTGACTGGTGAACTGTATGCTGAGCGCGTAATTTCTCTGGCTGGTCCGGTTGTCAACAATCCTCGCTTGGTTCGTACCGTTATCGGTGCAAGCCTAGATGAAGTGACCGATAACGAGATCATGCCCGGTGAAGTGCGTGTCATCTCTGGCTCGGTACTTTCTGGTGTGCATGCAACGGGTCCTCACGCTTATCTGGGTCGTTACCACCTGCAGGTTTCTGTTCTGCGTGAAGGTCGTGACAAAGAGTTCCTTGGTTGGGCAATGCCTGGCAAGAACAAGTTCTCTGTTACCCGTTCATTCCTTGGTCACTTGTTCAAAGGTCAGTTGTTCAATATGACAACCTCGACTAACGGTAGTGATCGTTCAATGGTACCGATTGGCAACTACGAAAAAGTACTGCCGCTCGACATGGAGCCAACGTTGTTGCTTCGTGATCTTTGTGCTGGTGATTCTGACAGTGCGCAAAGCCTAGGTGCTTTGGAGCTGGACGAAGAAGATCTCGCGCTGTGTACCTTTGTGTGTCCAGGCAAATACGAGTACGGTCAGCTACTGCGTGAATGCCTCGACAAGATTGAGAAGGAAGGGTAATTTTCATGGGCCTCAAAAAGTTTCTTGAAGATATCGAGCATCACTTTGAGCCGGGTGGTAAACATGAAAAATGGTTTGCCCTGTATGAAGCTGTCGCAACAGTTTTCTACACACCTGGTCTGGTGACGAAAAAAAGCTCACACGTTCGTGATAGCGTTGACCTAAAACGTATCATGATCATGGTTTGGCTAGCCGTGTTCCCAGCGATGTTCTGGGGGATGTACAACGCGGGTGGTCAAGCAATTGCCGCGCTCAATCATATGTATGCTGGTGATCAGCTGGCAGCAATTGTTGCTGGCAACTGGCACTACTGGTTGACAGAAATGCTCGGTGGCACACTGGCCGCTGATGCAGGTTGGGGCAGCAAAATGCTGCTGGGTGCGACTTACTTCCTGCCTATCTACGCGACGGTATTCATAGTCGGTGGTTTCTGGGAAGTGCTGTTCTGTATGGTGCGTAAGCACGAAGTTAACGAAGGTTTCTTTGTGACTTCTATCTTGTTCGCACTGATTGTTCCGCCAACACTTCCGCTATGGCAAGCTGCGCTGGGTATTACCTTCGGTGTGGTTGTCGCGAAAGAAGTCTTCGGTGGTACTGGTCGTAACTTCCTGAACCCAGCTCTCGCGGGCCGTGCATTCCTATTCTTCGCCTACCCAGCGCAAATCTCGGGTGACCTAGTTTGGACTGCGGCGGATGGTTTCTCTGGTGCTACTGCTCTGAGCCAATGGGCGCAAGGCGGTAACGGTGCGCTAGTTAATGCCGCAACAGGTCAGGCGATCACTTGGATGGATGCCTTCATCGGTAACATTCCGGGTTCAATCGGCGAAGTATCGACTCTTGCTCTAGCTATCGGCGCTGCGTTTATCGTGTACATGGGTATTGCTTCATGGCGCATCATCGCAGGTGTGATGATCGGTATGATCGCTCTGTCTACCCTGTTCAACGTGATTGGTTCAGACAGCAATGCGATGTTCAACATGCCTTGGCATTGGCACCTCGTTTTAGGTGGCTTTGCATTCGGTATGTTCTTCATGGCGACCGATCCGGTATCAGCTTCGTTTACTAACAATGCGAAATGGGCCTACGGTATTCTGATTGGCATCATGTGTGTGCTGATTCGTGTGGTCAACCCTGCATATCCAGAAGGCATGATGCTAGCGATTCTGTTCGCTAACCTATTTGCCCCTCTGTTCGACCACATCGTTGTGGAGAAAAACATCAAGCGGAGACTAGCACGCTATGGCAAGTAATAACGATAGCATTAAAAAGACGCTGTTTGTTGTTATCGCGTTGAGCCTAGTGTGCTCAATCATCGTATCGGCAGCGGCGGTTGGCTTGCGTAGCAAGCAAAAAGCAAACGCACTCCTAGATAAACAAAGTAAGATTGTCGAAGTAGCTGGCATTACAGAAAAAGGTTCTGTACCCGAATTGTTTGCCAAATACATCGAACCACGTCTGGTTGATTTTAAATCTGGCGACTTTGTTGAAGGTGACGCAACCACATTTGACCAACGTAAAGCAGCAAAAGATCCTGCGGAATCGATCAAGCTATCAGCCGATCAAGATGACGCAAAAATCCTTCGTCGTGCAAACACGGGTGTGGTTTATCTGGTTAAAGATGGCGCTCAAGTGTCTAAGGTGATCATTCCGGTTCACGGTAACGGTCTGTGGTCAATGATGTACGCGTTTGTTGCAGTAGAAACTGACGGCAATACCGTATCTGGTATCACTTACTACCAACAGGGTGAGACTCCGGGATTGGGCGGCGAAGTAGAAAACCCATCTTGGCGTGCGCAATGGGTTGGTAAGAAACTGTTTGACGAAAACCACCAACCAGCGATCAAAATCGTCAAAGGTGGCGCACCTGCAGGTTCTGAGCACGGTGTTGACGCTCTATCAGGCGCAACATTGACCAGTAACGGCGTTCAACACACATTCGACTTCTGGTTAGGTGACATGGGCTTTGGTCCGTTCCTAGCTAAAGTTCGTGACGGAGGTCTGAACTAATGTCTAGCGCAAAAGAGCTGAAAAAGAGCGTGCTAGCGCCAGTATTGGACAACAACCCAATCGCGCTACAAGTTCTCGGTGTTTGTTCTGCACTGGCAGTAACCACCAAACTGGAAACGGCGTTTGTTATGACTATAGCGGTAATGTTTGTTACTGCATTTTCTAACTTTTTCGTTTCACTTATTCGTAACCACATTCCTAACAGCGTGCGTATCATCGTGCAGATGGCGATCATCGCATCTCTAGTAATCGTGGTTGACCAAATCCTGAAAGCGTACCTGTACGACATCTCTAAACAGCTGTCGGTATTCGTTGGTCTTATTATTACCAACTGTATCGTAATGGGCCGTGCGGAGGCGTTTGCGATGAAGTCGGCACCAATTCCATCGTTTATCGACGGTATTGGCAACGGTCTAGGTTATGGCTTCGTTTTGATTACCGTTGGTTTCTTCCGTGAGCTTTTGGGTTCAGGCAAACTATTCGGAATTGAAGTGATGCCACTGATCAGCAATGGCGGTTGGTATCAACCAAACGGCCTAATGTTGCTGGCACCTTCAGCGTTTTTCCTGATCGGTTTCATGATTTGGGCGATTCGTACGTTCAAGCCTGAACAAGTAGAAGCGAAGGAGTAAGGTCGTCATGGAACATTATATTAGTTTGCTGGTTAAATCGATTTTCATCGAGAACATGGCACTCTCTTTCTTCTTAGGTATGTGTACCTTCTTGGCGGTATCGAAGAAAGTGAAGACCTCTTTCGGCCTAGGTATTGCGGTCGTGGTTGTATTGACTATTTCTGTGCCAGTTAACAACTTGGTGTACAACCTAGTGTTGAAGCCAGATGCATTGGCTCCTGGAGTCGATTTAAGCTTTCTGAACTTTATTACCTTTATCGGTGTAATTGCGGCACTGGTACAGATTCTGGAAATGATCCTTGATCGCTTCTTTCCTCCTCTGTACAACGCACTGGGCATCTTCCTACCGCTGATCACAGTAAACTGTGCGATCTTCGGTGGTGTATCTTTCATGGTACAACGTGACTACAACTTTGCTGAATCTGTCGTGTACGGTTTCGGTTCTGGTGTGGGCTGGATGCTAGCTATCGTCGCTCTTGCAGGTATCCGTGAGAAAATGAAGTACTCTGACGTACCTCCTGGTCTGCGTGGTTTGGGTATTACCTTCATCACGGCTGGCTTAATGGCGCTAGGCTTTATGTCTTTCTCTGGTGTTCAACTGTAAGTCGGGTAAACCGCAACAATAAAGGAATAGTCAATGGACATTATTCTTGGTGTAGTGATGTTTACTCTGATTGTGCTAGCTCTAGTACTGGTGATTCTGTTCGCCAAGTCTAAGCTGGTACCAACAGGTGACATTACAATCTCTATCAATGGCGATCCTGCAAAAGCGATCGTAACGCAACCAGGCGGTAAACTGCTGACTGCACTGGCTGGTGCCGGTGTCTTCGTTTCGTCTGCTTGTGGTGGTGGTGGCTCATGTGGTCAGTGCCGCGTAAAAATCAAATCTGGCGGTGGTGACATTCTACCTACTGAGCTTGATCACATTACCAAAGGTGAAGCTCGTGAAGGTGAGCGTCTAGCTTGTCAGGTTGCTGTGAAGAACGATTTGGATCTTGAACTGCCAGAAGAGATCTTTGGTGTTAAGCGGTGGGAATGTACGGTTATCTCTAACGATAACAAAGCGACATTCATCAAAGAGCTTAAGCTGCAGATCCCTGATGGTGAGTCTGTGCCATTCCGTGCGGGTGGTTACATTCAGATCGAAGCGCCTGCGCATGAAGTTAAGTACGCTGACTACGATGTTCCGGAAAAATTCCGTGGTGACTGGGACAAGTTCAATCTGTTCCGTTACGTTTCAAAAGTGGATGAGCCAATTATTCGTGCTTACTCTATGGCGAACTACCCGGAAGAATTTGGCATCATCATGCTGAACGTACGTATCGCGACGCCGCCACCAAACAATCCAAACGTACCACCGGGTCAGATGTCTTCTTACATCTGGTCGCTAAAAGCGGGTGATAAGTGTACGATTTCTGGTCCGTTTGGTGAGTTCTTCGCCAAAGATACCGATGCAGAAATGGTCTTCATTGGTGGTGGTGCGGGTATGGCACCAATGCGTTCACACATTTTTGACCAGCTAAAACGTCTGCAGTCTAAACGTAAGATGTCTTTCTGGTACGGTGCGCGTTCTAAGCGTGAAATGTTCTACGTAGAAGATTTCGATGGCCTAGCGGCTGAAAACGACAACTTCGTGTGGCACTGTGCGCTGTCTGATCCGCAACCAGAAGATAACTGGACGGGTTACACCGGCTTCATCCACAACGTACTGTACGAAAACTATCTGCGCGATCACGATGCGCCAGAAGATTGTGAATACTACATGTGTGGTCCACCAATGATGAACGCTGCCGTTATCGGCATGCTGAAAGATCTTGGTGTTGAAGACGAAAACATCCTACTGGATGACTTCGGTGGTTAATTCCGCTAAGTGACTGAAACTATGGCTGGCCCTTGTGGGTCAGCCATTCTTTTTTCTTATTAAATGATTTTGACGTAATAGAGTTGATATAGAAAATGGAGGCCAAATTTTGCACCTATTTTCTATATCCATTCCACAATAGGAGTTAAACAAGTGAAAAAGTGGCTTGTTGCATTTGCTTCTCTATTGATTCTCGCTGGCTGTGAAAAGCCTGCAGAACAAGTTCATCTTAGCGGCCCAACCATGGGCACGACGTATAATATAAAATACATCGTTCAACCCGACATCCCGAGCGCTGAATCGATCCAAGCCGAAGTGGATCGCTTGTTGGAAGAAGTGAACGATCAGATGTCGACTTATCGCAAAGATTCAGAGCTGAGCCGTTTTAACCAATACCAAGGTTCAGAGCCGTTTACTGTTTCTGAGCAAACCGCAACGGTGGTGAAAGAAGCTATTCGCCTTAATCAGTTGACTGAAGGAGCGTTGGATGTCACGGTTGGGCCGTTAGTTAATCTGTGGGGATTTGGCCCAGAAGCACGCCCTGAAGTGGTGCCGAGCGATGCTGAACTCGCACAGCGCAAAGCCAAAACGGGCATTCACCATTTATCCGTACAAGGCAATCAACTGACAAAAACCTTGCCGAACTTGTATGTGGATCTTTCGACCATTGCTAAAGGCTGGGGGGTGGATGTGGTGGCCGATTACATTCAGTCGCAAGGCATTAACAACTACATGGTTGAAGTGGGCGGGGAGATTCGTTTAAAAGGCGTCAACCGTGAGGGTATTCCTTGGCGCATTGCTGTCGAGAAACCTTCTGTTGAAGAGCGTGCGATTCAAGAAATTATTGAGCCGGGCGATATGGCGATTGCCACTTCTGGCGATTATCGCAACTACTTTGAGCGTGATGGGGTCCGTTATTCACATATTATTGACCCGACGACCGGTAAACCCATCTCCAATAAAGTGGTGTCGGTGACGGTGCTGGATAAGTCGTCCATGACCGCCGATGGCTTAGCGACGGGGCTGATGGTGCTTGGCGATATCAAAGGAATGGAAGTAGCCAACCAAAACAACATCCCCGTACTAATGATTGTAAAAACGGATGATGGTTTTAAAGAGCTGGTTTCTAAAGCCTACCAACCATTTGTGAAAAAATGACAGGATTGAGTTTAAGCGTATGAGTACATTTCTAATTACCTTTGCGGTGTTTGTCGCGGTGATCGCCGCGATGGCTGTGGGTTATATCTTCCAGAAAAAAGTGGTGAAAGGAAGCTGTGGCGGTTTGGGCGCGGTTGGGATTGAGAAAGTCTGCAACTGTCCAGAACCGTGTGATGCGCGCAAAAAGCGTGAAGCACGAGAGGCGGCCCGAGCACAAAAACTCTCAGAGTGGGAAAAAGACCGCATAGCATGACCTTGTCATTACTCAACCCAGCTTCGGCTGGGTTGTTTTTTCTTTGCAGGGGTATGTGCTAGCACTTGGTTCTATACTTAGGAAATTGGACTTGAAAACCGTTGTTATGTCAGGAGGTACTATGCAACTTCATCAACACGGTATGGCTGAGCTGTTTGAACAGTTAGGGCTTGGCAGTTCACCTAGGGAGATAGATGAGTTTATCGACGCTCACCGTCATCCACGCGACACCACACCACTGCACCAGGCCAGTTTTTGGACCCAAGCTCAAGCGAGTTTTCTGCGTGAAGCGATTGAAGAAGATGCCGATTGGGCAGAGTTGGTCGACCAGTTAGACGTGATGCTGCGCAAATAATGTTAGCCCATGGCGTGACATCAGCGACGTCTTGCTTTGCAAAATCGAACACTGTCCTTATACTGTGTTTTTAAACAGTGTTATCCAGGCGCAAAATGTCAGAACGTGTGAGAAAAATCATTCACGTTGATATGGATTGTTTCTATGCCGCAGTAGAAATGCGTGACAATCCCGATTACCGTGGCCGCCCTTTGGCGGTCGGTGGGCATGAAAAGCAGCGAGGGGTGCTGAGTACCTGTAATTACGAGGCGCGCAAATTTGGCGTGCGCAGTGCTATGCCAACCGCGCAAGCGCTCAAGCTTTGCCCCTCATTGCTGGTAGTGCCAGGAAGGATGCAGGTGTATGTTCAGGTCTCGCGACACATCAGGGAAATCTTCTCCCGCTATACCGACCTTATCGAACCACTCTCGTTGGACGAAGCGTACCTAGACGTCAGCGACTCAACCCAATGTCATGGTTCTGCCACGTTAATCGCACAAGCGATTCGCCGTGATATCTGGCAGGAATTGCAACTGACAGCATCAGCCGGAGTCGCGCCAATTAAGTTTCTGGCCAAAGTGGCTTCGGATATGAACAAACCCAACGGACAATTTGTTATTCCGCCAGAGAAAGTGCAGGAGGTGGTGGACAAATTGCCGCTGGAAAAGATCCCTGGGGTTGGCAAAGTGAGCCTAGAAAAACTCCATCAAGCAGGTCTCTATCGTTGTGAAGACATTAAAAACAGTGATTATCGCGAGTTGCTACGCCACTTTGGCCGTTTAGGGGGATCGTTGTGGAAACGCAGTCACGGCATTGATGAGCGTGAAGTGGTGGTTGAACGTGAGCGAAAATCCGTTGGTGTTGAGCGCACTTTTAGTCAGAACATTTCCAGTTATCAAGAGTGCTGGCAAGTGATTGAAGAAAAGCTCTATCCCGAGTTGGAAAAGCGTTTGCAAAAAGCCAACCCAGACAAAGCGATTATCAAACAAGGGATCAAAATGAAATTTGCCGACTTCCAACTCACCACCATTGAACATGTGCACAGTGAGCTGGATTTGGCCTATTTTCGTCAGTTGCTACAAGATGTATTGCAACGGCAAAAAGGGCGGGAGATTCGCCTACTTGGGTTGAGCGTGATGCTAAAACCGCAAGAGCAAACTCGGCAACTTAGCTTTTTCTAAGCTGCTCTACTTGTTGGTAAACCTTGCTGTATGGCACGCTCTCAAGCTTGGCGAAACCCGTCAGCTTCTTGGCTTTCAGTTTGGTCAGCAAGGGCGTATTGATGCCACAGAGAAAACGAGTGATCAACTGCGAGCTCAATGGCGTTGCACTTTGCGCTTGTAACTCATCGAGCCAACCCTGCGCCTTGTCGTTTGGAAAAATTTGCTCCACTTCAAGCGGCAGATGCGCCACTTGGCCTCGGCACACCGAACAGTGTCCGCAGTGCTTTGGTGCTTGGCTGTCGGCAAAATAGCTGGCAAGGGTGTAGCTTAGGCAGGAGTCAGCTTGGAAAAAATCGAGCATCTGATGTATGCGAGCGACATCGCTCCGCTCTTTGTCTTTGAACAGTTGATACAAGCGCTCAGCCAGCGTGCTAAGTGGTTCTTGGAACGGAAACACCCGATAGACATCGGTCATCTGTTTGCTTTCCAGTTCGATCCAACCTTGCTGATGAAAATACTCTAAGGCGGCCACTATGCGCTGTCTTTCGGCTCGGTAGGTGAGCCAAAGCGCTTCGAAATCGGTTTGACACCATACTCTGGATTGTGCAGAGCAGTGGAAAATGGCCTCCACAAACTGGCGTCTTTCACCGGAAAAGCGCTGCAAAATCGCGTTGGCGCTGTCGATAAATTTGAAACGATAATCAGCAAAATAGGCAAACTGCGCTTCGATTTGCCCCGCCAGTTCGAGATAAACCAACAGCGTTTTTAGCGGCAGTTGACGGATATTGGCCTCATTTGCCAACCTATTTAGCATCACTTCCCATCGCTCACCTGCATTGGCAATTTGTCTCAGAACGTATGCAATGTCGGCCAGCTCTGGGGTATCGCCGTAGACAAAGTTTTCCAGCACGCTCAAGCCATTTTGATTGGCGAGCAGAATGCACTGTGACGCAAGCCCATCACGTCCAGCACGGCCAATTTCTTGCGCGTAGTTTTCAATCGATTTGGGCAAGTCAAAGTGGATTACGCGGCGGATATTGGCTTTATCGACGCCCATACCAAAGGCGATGGTGGCGACAATGCAATCGAGTTCGCCTTGCATGAACTGCGTCTGAATGGCGTCACGTACGTTGTGATCGAGCCCGGCGTGGTAAGCCGCCACTTTCACACCCGCAGTTTGTAGCATTTGAGCGACAACTTCAGCCGTGTGCTGCAAAGTAACGTAAACAATGGTTGGCGCATGAGGGTCTTGCGCCAGCAAACTTAACAAGGCCTCGCCTTTATTCTCCTCGCGACAAGGCGAGACACAGAGATCCAAGTTGGGGCGATAAAAGCCAGTAATCGTGACATGCTGTGGCGCGATGGCGAATTTATCCTGCATGTCCTCGACCACTGCTTGTGTGGCCGTTGCGGTGAGCAGCAGTACTTGAGGAATATTCAATGCGCGTTGGTATTGAGGCAGTTTGAGATAATCTGGGCGAAAATTGTGGCCCCATTCCGAGATACAATGCGCCTCATCGACCACCATGAGCGAGATAGCCACTTCTGAGATAAATTGACGAAAACGTTCGTTCTTCAACCGCTCAACCGAGATCATCAACACCTTTATTTGCCCCTGTTTGACGGCGTTCATCACCGCCTGAGTCTCTTCTTTGGCTTGACCCGACTCAATAGCCGCAGCGGCAACACCTTTGCTGTGGAGAAAAGCGAGTTGATCTTTCATCAGTGCAATCAGTGGGGAAACGACCAAAGTTAAGTGAGGTAGGCACAGGGCCGGAAGCTGATAACAGAGTGACTTGCCAGAACCTGTGGGGAATATGGCCGCGGCAGAGTGTCCCGACAGCACGTTGTCTATCACGCTTTGCTGTCCGTGGCGCAAACGGTCAAAGCCAAATACCGATTTGAGTGTTGCTTCGAGGTTCATCTCGCTCATGTTTCATTCTCTCCAGTGACGTTCTTGACTATCATAACCGGAAAGCCAGCAAATCTCATGGGGTAGAAGAAGGACAATAGTATGAATCAAAGGGAGGAATCCGTCAGTTTGTTTCCTTGATGTATGCGATAAGTTGTGACAATTTACTGACAAAATACCTATTACGAGCTGTTACAGTTTGGCAAAAATCGTTAAGGAAGCGTAATGAAAAAGCTAGCCGTTTTAATCTCCATGCTAACCACTTTCTCGGTTTCTGCAGCGCAGTGCCGTGTTGATATAAAAAATGAAATCCGTCTTGATGGCGAAGCGGTGGAAATTCATCAACAAAATGGTGACAAAGCCCGTGTGGATAGCCATAACAACCTCTATATTCATGGGGAGAAGATCGAACTCAGCCAAGATCAACAAGCCGCTATCGAATCTTATCGTGAAAACCTCAACGCCTATCTGCCAAAAGCAAAGCAGTTGGCCGCCGATGGGTTAGCGTTTGCCAATGATGTGATTGATGACATCGCAGCCAGTTTGGATGCACCTGGCACTTTTGATAACGTCAAACAGGCGGTGGGCAAGTTCTTTGCCGAGGTTGAATCGCGTTATTACCAAGATGGTAAGCTGGTTCTGCCTGCGGAAAGTTTCTCTTCGATGACCCAATCTTGGCAAGAGGATTTTCAGCGCGCTCAAGAGATCTTCAATAAAGAGTTTTTTGCCAGCGCCTTTGAGGCTCTCTCGAGCAAAATGAAAGGCGAAGGCGGCTTTAACCTCTCGGCACTGTCCGACAGCATGGCCGAGTTGAAGAAAAAGGTCGAAGAGAAGGTAAAAGCGCATAGCAAAGAGGTGGAAAAGCAGACACAAGATTTCTGTGATTCACTGGATGACATGGCGGCACAAGAGCAAGAGATGCAGAAGAAAATCCCAGAACTGAAGAACTATCAAGTCTTTACTATTTAAAGCCAAGATTGGCTTAGCGATGAAACCATCATGAGAGCGCCACAGAGCGCTCTTTCTTTATTCTGGTGTACTGTAATTTTTACAAAGTGATTCGCTGCTTATTTTTCTATTTGCCGAAGATTTGACCAGTTGTGAATGGTTTGACCCAAGATGTTTTGTTATTGTACTTGCTAACTAGTTCATGAGTGCAATTTGGTCGTATGTCACAACAAACTTCTTCTCAACCGCGGGAGCTTTTTGGCTCTCGTCTTGGTTTTATTCTTGCGGCCGCTGGTGCAGCGGTTGGTCTTGGCAATATCTGGGGCTTTCCTACACAAGCCGCATCAAATGGTGGCGGTGCTTTCCTTTTAGTCTATTTAGTGATGATTTTGATCGTCGCTTTCCCGATGCTGGTGGTGGAGATGGCGATTGGTCGTCATGGTCAGGCCAACCCCGTCGACAGTATGCGCGCACTCACCAATCATCCTGTAGGTAAGAAAGTCGGTGGTCTGGTTGGCTGGATTGGTCTTAGCGTGCCCAGTGCCGTACTGGCGTTTTATTCCATCGTCGGCGGCTGGATCATCTGTTTTATGCTGGGAGCGATCACCGATCTGCTCAGTCTCGACGCTGCCAGTGCGTGGTTTAAAGGCTTTAGTGTTGAGCGCAACCTGTTTGGTACCTTGGTTTTCTATGTGTTGACCATTTTGATCGTGCAAGGTGGCGTAAAACAGGGGATCGAAAAGTGGTCTACCCGCTTGATGCCAGCACTGTTTGTGCTGTTTGCTGTGCTGTTTGTCTACATCATGACGCAAAATGGCGCGATGGAAGGGTTGAAACACTATCTCGTGCCCGATTTCAGCAAAGTGTGGGATAGAAAACTGCTCCTTGCGGCAATGGGGCAAGGTTTCTTCTCGCTCACCATCGGTGGTTGTTCGATGCTGATCTACGGCTCTTACCTGAGTAAGAAAGAGAACCTGCCCAAAATGGCGATGAATGTCACCTTAGTCGACACCGCCGTGGCCTTTATCGCTGGCTTAGTGGTGCTTCCTGCCATGTTTGTCGCAATGCAAAAAGGGGTGAAAATTTACGCGGAAGATGGCTCTTTGCTGAGCTCAGATACCTTGGTATTTACTGTATTGCCTTTAATGTTCGACAGCCTCGGCTTGCTCGGACAGCTGTTTGCCGTGGTGTTTTTCTTGCTGTTGACCATCGCTGCGCTCACTTCGTCAATCTCCATGTTGGAGTGCCCGGTTGCGCTTGTCGGTGAACGCTTCAACACCAAGCGCAGCAGCACCAGTTGGGTGCTCGGCGGTTTGATTGCGCTGCTGAGTGTGGTGATTGTCTACAACTTTGGTGCGTTGTTTGGATTGGTCGCGACCATAGCCACGCAATACCTACAACCAACCGCGGCGCTGTTATTCTGCTTATTTGGTGGTTGGGTGTGGAGCCGTCATGCCAAAGTGAAAGAGTTAGAGCAAGGCTATGAAACCTTCTCGCTCGGCTGGTTTGGTAAGCTTTGGCCTGCGTATGTGAAGTTTGTTTGCCCAGTGCTGGTGGCGACCGTGATTTGGGCTTCCTTTGGCTAACTCATTCTTTGGTGGCTACTATGCAAAATGCAACTTTGTTATAGTGGTCACCGTTATTTAGTCAGTATGAGAAAACCTGATGAGTTTAGAGCGTTTTGAAACGATGGATCCCTTTATCCTGTTGAGCATGGTCAATAT
Source organism: Vibrio sp. S234-5 (assembly GCF_000960595.1). Lineage (NCBI taxonomy): Bacteria > Pseudomonadati > Pseudomonadota > Gammaproteobacteria > Vibrionales > Vibrionaceae > Vibrio > Vibrio sp. S234-5. The sequence continues at coordinate 9,630 of NZ_JZAM01000237.1, read as the reverse complement.
GAAGCTGCGCGATGAGTTTGGCGATCTCGATAGCTTAGCGAAATTTTACGATATCGATAGAGCGAAATTAGAGCGTAAACTGGCCGAAGCGGGATTTGAATATCTCTCTGAAGTGAAGCAATTTCGCTAACGACAAGCGTTTTGAAAAAATAAGACCAACCCCAAAGTGGTTGGTCTTTTTCATCACAATTGCCGACCAGTGGATATCGCCGCCATCAACTCTTCTCGGGCAATTTCTTCGCTGACAGGTAAAGTGCGTTTTTTCACACTGAGCAGTAAAAAGGTAGTGTTATTATTTTTGTTCTCCTCAATCCCTTGATGAACAATAGATAGATTCGGGTACACAGAAGCCAATCCACAAGACCCAATCGCAGCTGTCCCTGTTGGAAGCGTCTGCTCTGCAACCATATCTACATATACACTAGTAGGTAGTGTATGCGTGTTAATAGTAATTATTATATATTTCATCATCTATTTGTCGCCAAATCGATTTTTTCTCCATCTTTTTATCAAAATGTTTTAAATGATTTTGCACATTTAATGTATACAGCGATGTTGTTCCGCATAAAAACGACACCGTATTCCATTGTCGGTTTTCATCGCTACCCGGTTCGGTAAATAGCATGGCGACCAAACCTGTTACATGAGAAAGGTCGGTAAACCGGCCCGAAAGATAGCCGACAGGATCGGATTTCAAGTTTTTAATCGGACTTAAATATTTGCTACCTAAAGCTCCTGTAATAGAGCTGGTAAAGTGGAAGAAACGCATGGCTAATTCACTATTTCGTGAGCTCTTACCTAAATGGTTCATAGTGTTAAAGGCAATTCCTGCTGTAGCGCTTGAAATACCGGTAGTGATGCTCAATCCTGTGAATGCTGCTTCTCTCAACGTGAGATAAGTGCTGGGGTCAGTGCCGAAGTATCTGTTACTAATGACATTATCTATGTCCCCACCTTGTTTATACCATTTCTTAAATTTCCTGAATTCGGAGACAGATGTAGCCACTTTACCTCTGGCTATACTTTTACCTAAACCTACGGCACCTTTAACACCGTAGCCAACGCCAAATATTGCTAAGGAAAACCCTAATACTTTACCGATCACTTGCAGACCCTTTGACGCATTGGGTTGCATTGACAACGCGGTGACGGTGGATATCGGGACGGATGCAAACTCAGCTACCGCCGCCTTGGCGATGGTAAGGCCAAGCTGAGCAGTTGTTTTGGAAGCGGACGCGGCTACCCCGATACCACCCGTGACAAAGCCAACTGCTGCCCCTATCACAACTTGCTTCCAATCAAACTTATGTTCGGGATTGATCGCACATTGTATACCTTCTACCGCGGCCGATGCCGCTGCCCCGACGATGGCACCAATAATGGCGCCTATCAAAATGCTCAGTAAGGCAAAATGGCCGCTTGGATCCCGTTGGTTAATCGGATCACCCAAACAATAGGCATAGCCATTGGTTCCTCCTTTACCGAAAGGGCTCATCGAATCATAGCTATGAAAACGCATTAGCCTCGGATTGTACATGCGAGTACCTTTACCCAAATAATAGTTACCTGTAATAGGATCTTGACGTTCGGCGTTAAAGCCTAACGGGTTGGCTTTGATCACCATGGGGGGCGGTGCTGAGTTCGCGAAAGCAATCGGAGGCAAGGTAATGCCTGACATAGCCAAGGTACTTATGCCACTGGCCTGTTTTAAGAAGCGTCTTCTACTGGAGTAGAATTGGCTGTTGTTGGTAGTGTTGTATTTTGGATTAATCATAACTTAGCCCTCACCGTAAGGTGTATATTTACGCGTGGTTTTCTCTCTCTCTTCCCCATCAGAACTTGAGTAGGTTTCTAAGACACTACCCTGGCTGTTGCCGAAACTAAACTGATGTATCTCTTCTTGAGGAGAGTTGACATTGCGCGATGTTAAACCAGGTCCTATGTTGTGGAAGCTGCTGTGTGCGGACTCATTTCTCTCGTTAATTAATTGATTATTGAGATAGAAAAGGTAGATCAAACTTTGCTCAACACTTTGTGTAACAACCCGTCCTCCGGCATCGTACTGATACTCGGACAAAACCGAGCCATTTTCAGAAACCGAACTCATTTGGCCCAGTGCGTTGTAACTATATTGGCGACCCTTTTCATCATTGAGCAAGTTGCCCGCCTCATCGTAGGAAAAGTCGACGCTAGACGGGTAGTAATTGTGTGTATTGGTCAACCGTTCCAGACGTTGCGGATTGTTACTTGGATAGGAGAAAGTGGCGGTATTGTTGCTGCCGTTGCTAAATACACTGGTGGCTTGGGTGATATTTCCGTAAACATCATGGGTGAAACTCTGTTCAACAATCACGTTGCCATAATCATCTTGCGGCGCATTAGGACCGCTCACTTGATAGAGAGTCAAGCGGGCCAAATCATCATAGAAAAAGGTCTCTTGAGTGGATTCTCCATGCTGAGTAAAAGTACGCGAATCGAGCAGTATGCGTTGGTTAAATACTTGATCGATAGTAAAAATCAGGCTGCCATTAAAGCGAGCCTCACGCTTGGTTTCTACGCCAAAGGCGTTGTATTCAAGGCGAATTTCAGCGCTATCTTGTGCGCGTAGCGTGGTGTATTGAATGGGCCTGCTGAAAACATCGTAGCCAAAGGTAGTCGAGGTGTGTATGCCAGAGACGACCTCTTCTGCCTGAGCGAGGCGGCCAAGATTATCGAAGTAAAAAGCCGTTGTGTTGCCAAAATAGTCGGTTCTGCTGAGAAGTTTGCCCAGTAGCGAATAGCGAAAGTTGGCCGTTCTCTCTTCGCCGTCAATTTGCATCGTTTCCGTAAGCACGCGATTGTATGAATCTCGAGAGACTAAGCGTGTCCCAGATAAGTTTTGATTACTCAGAGGCAGGCCGCTTTGAGCGTCGTAGCTAAAACCGCTATCTAACTGAGTTTGCCCAGAGACTGAAATGGTCAGTGGGACATGCAAATAAGAGTTATTAGTGAAGTGCAGTTGGCTGCCACTGGCCAAGTTAATCGATGTTGGTTCTGGAGAAACACCAGAATAAGAGTAGTGCGTTGTTCCAGCATTAAGAGTGGTTTTTTGCATTAAGCGCATTAAGCCATCAAACGTCTGTTGGCCTTGGCTAGCTCCATCAACGAGCACCTCACTAGGCACATCAGATCGAGTGAAGTCGGGGTAGTGATAGTTTTCCGTTACGTTCTGGCCGTCAATGATACGAGTGGTTTCAACCAGCCTGTCTAGACGGTCATAACGGTGTTTTATCACCCGGCCTTCCGTATCGGTAACCGTCAGCAGATTGTCATAACCATCGTAGTGATAATCGGTTTTCGCCAGCAAGGCCCCTGACGCATCATAGGTTTTTTTGTTTATTTCACGCCCCGATAGGTCATACTGAGTCCATTCACTCATCAGAGTTTGGTTGCTCAAACCGGACTCATGTTGGTAGTGCGTGGTTAGCGTCACCGGATCTTGGGTAAACTGCTCTTTACGGCCATCGGGATGTGTGACTGAAGATATCTCGCCATTCACATCATACTGATAGGTTGACGTTAGCGGCAGTGCAACGCCGTCCAGCCAATCGGTTTCGGTTTTGGACACCAATAAACCGAAGTCATCATAGAGACAAGATTGCACTGTGTATGGTGTCTCACCGTAAGGGGTTTGCAATACTTCAATCACTTTGCCTGCATTATTAAAGCGCGTTTGCAAAGCGTTGCCTTTGGTGTCGACTTGAATCATAGAATTGACGCCATCACCAACATGATAGGTAATGGTTTGGCTTGCTTCAAAAGGTGTGCCAGGGGCTGTCACCGCAGCTACTTTTCTCCCTAAAACGTCATAGCTAAAGCGTGTGACAATACCTTGTTCGTCAATATGTTTGGTTGGTTCGCCGAAAAAGTAGTCGAGGGTTTTCGTTTCAAGCGTCTCAAGATTATCGTGGCTTCGAGTTAATACGGAACTCGTCATCCCGTCAACGCCAAAGTCATAATGACAAGTGATCGACGTTTCATAACCGTTATACCGGAGGGTTTTCGTCTTCAACAAACCGTAGGTATAAAGGTTGCCGACATAGCTGTAATATTCAAAATCCTCGCTTTGATTCTCATCGGATTGACTAGCCAGCAACACAAAATAGCCATTCGGGTCGTCGAGCTTGGGTAGGGAGCTATAAGTAAAAACTTTTGTACGCGCTGTATCGCCATTGTTTGGTGTAAAGGTCTCGGTTTTTATTAGAGAGACAAAGCCGTTTGGTTCGGCAGGGCAATTGGTACCCTCACCCGATGCGGGATAGTAACTACGCACCATTTTTGAACCATCAGGTTGAGTTTCCGATAAAAGATTCGCGTATTCATCATAGTCATATTCGCTGGTAAAACTGCGGCTTTGCCCACCAAGGTAGTGAGTAGTGGTCTGCGATTTGGCTAAACTGTACGTGGCGGGTTGAAGATCTATGCCCTGATCAAGATCGGCGAAATAGGTATAGCTTTCCTCTTTATATAAATGCCCTCCTTCATAGTAGTGTGCTGAGTTCATCAAGTGATATTTGTTGTACTCGCGAGTGACCGATTTTGTACCATTGACGATCTCTGTTGAAGAATAGGTGTAGTCTCGGTGCGCTTTAAATAAAGTATCTTCCCCGGCGACCCACGCGCGATCAGAAGAAAATCCCAAATAATTCTGATCAGAAAACTCATATTCAGTGATTTGCGGTGGTTGGTTTTCTCCAGGGAAAACGGTATGCCGATGAACATAAGGAAACGTGTCTATGGGGGCATCTTGAGGTAAATAGTGTCCTTGGTCGTAGTAGAGCATCTCTTCGACCAAGCCGTTGGCGTGAGCCACTCGCTCAATCACATCATAGTTGCAAGCACCAATGTAGCGATATTCAAAGTGAGTTGTAGAATCGATACCGGGAAAACGGATTGCATCCAAACGAGTATAGATATTCCCATTGCCTGTTTTATCAATTTCGATGGTTTGTCGAACCGTGCCAAGAACCTTATGAGTAACTACGGTTTTCCACTTACTCGTCCACCAATCAATTTCCAACTCGCGATCAGCATTTTTGTCGTAGATGTGCCACAGCACTTGCTGAAAATCTTTTTGTCCGTATTCAAAGCCAATTTCCAGCCCGTTAGCAGAAACGACTCTTGTGGTGATCCCTTCGTTATAGCTGATAAACTCTTGCTTACCATCCTTGTAGACCACCTGAATCTCTTCGCTCTCGTCAAGATAAAAAACGCGCAGATCTTTGAGTTTACGATAGGGAATGTCATATTCATTGCGTTGATGATTCCATTCGACCTCAAATGCTTGGCCTGTTGAGAGAGAAAGAAAATTCTTCTCTTTGTCAAATCGGCTTATTGGAATATTCCAGCCTCGTCCAAATCCGATATCAAGTGTACTTGCTGCACTGTAATTTAATACGATGGGAATATCTTCTCCTACACCTCGGTAGGATGAGAAGGTTCCTAAATTAATACTAATAGAGTACATTCCTGTTCTTGGGTCAACCCCAGAAGAAATATAATCTGAAAAGTTATCGGCATTACTTACGACATTACTGTACATAGTATGTTCCTTATCGCAATTATATATGTGATAAGAAGGTTTTATTGTTACTTATCACATATCGTTTTTATTGCATTTTTATGGTAATGGCAGATTTGTTTAATGATCGCTTTGGTTTGAAAGTTCAATCATTATGCTTTCTTCATCATATTTAAATTGAATTGAGCTGGTTGTCCCATAGATGTCTGTAATTTTTAGAAAAGAACTTTCTATATCACCTCCGTAGTTAAAATTGTTAGTGCTCGAATAAGCATCATCATATTTGTCATCGTAACATATAGAATAATTACCTTGATCAGTGCAAGTGGATGAATATTTAAAATATGATTTTTCATTCTTTAATTTTCTATTAATAAAAGTTCCTATATAGTCACTTCTGTTATTGGGATTAATTGATCTTTCTTCTAAATTAAATTCTATATTCCCATTAAAAATAACAGGTAATGAATAAAGATTGCTAACAAAAGAGTAATTGCTATTATTTTGTTCATAGAAAAAATAGGTATCAACATAGACAGCTCCTTTATCATTTGATTTATCATAAACTCTCATGAACTGATTATTTTCTGTCAGGTAGGGAGCATAGAAATATCTAATTTTAACTATTTGTGGAGTTTGATTGGTTGAGAATAGCTCGCGATAATCAACTCTAGTAAATGAGTTATCATACACATTTACATAGTCTTCAAAATAGAAATTGTTGTTAGTTAGATAGACGGGAGGGATGCTGGTCAGAGTAACGCTAGAATCAATATTACCGCTATCACAAGTTTTTGCTAAGTAATTTTCATTAATAACAGTTGATGTGCCGTCAGAATTCTCTTGATAAATCTTAAATCTTTGGGTAATACAAAACTCAACTGAGCCCAAAGTGTTTTTGTCTGGCCCAATATATTTAGTAATGTATTGTCTACTGCCGCTCGTTAATGGCTCAGTGGTTTGTGTATTATAAGAGTTGAAACCGATCTGGTGACTATAACCATTATCATGTTCTTCCTCACGCCAGCCACTAGTTAATAAAGGATCATGGGTATTGACAATGCCATAACCAGTAGCTTTAGGAATGGCTGAGTAGCCATCGGCAACTTCATAACCAATAGAAATTTTAGCGGTCATAACGCCATTCCCATAGATAGGGCCTTGTCCTATTCGATTGACTGTTAAGCTCTTTATATATTCATTAGGAGGACCAGCAAAAACAGTACTGGATACAGCCAATGAAAAGAAAAGTAATGCACATTTGGTAGTGGATTTATGAGGAGTAGTAGAGCTAGGGTCATTGAGGTAAGTAAGCATAGTATTTATTCCTTTATTCCATTCATATAAGCATAAATAAGTATAATTAATGCCACTAGATGAATAACTTTCTTTAATTAAATAGTGACATATATATCAATATTTAATTGTTGGTATAAGGTATTCACAAAATGAAAGTTAGTGCAAAAAAAATGTTCTATCAAAGTTTTGGTGAGAAACATAATGATTCAATATTTAAAATCACAATGTTTCAAAATAAATTAAATGAAACTGTTTGATTGTTGAACAAAATGCATATATAAAAATTACGTGTGCTATTTTGTGTTTAGTAATCAATATGATAGATATTACTGGATAATGTGTTAGAAATTTGAAAAGAGGGAAAATGATATGAGAAAAACCATAGGTGATTGCTTAAAAAGAGTGATATTAATACTGAGCCTTATTTTTTCATTTAGTGCAGTGTCTGAGCATAATGAGCCATATCATCCGTTGGGATCATATCCCGATTATTTCACGTTTCTTGAGGTTGATAATTCGAGCAGTGACAACCGAATTCTGCAGAGCAAGTCTGTCTTCTTTATTCATATAAATGATGATGATCAATCAATCAATCGTAACACGGCATTTTTTATCAGGACAAAACGCGATGATGACAAGCTATGTGCGATAACATCAGGACATTCATTTGAGGACTTAACAAAAAATGAATTCATCTTTGATGGCTACTTTAACTACCTAGGCAAAGATGATCACTATACCGTTGATAGCACTTCTCTGTTTTTTTCATCAACCACTCGGGTCGATTTTAAAAGTAACATTAAAGGAGAACTGGTTGTGGATGGTGGAGTGAGGAATGATGAGACAGCAGATATTGCCCTTTTTTTAGTGGATAAAAAAGATCTACCTCAGTTGGAAATGCTGGCTGAGTCGGGATATCAGTTTGACAATGTCACGCATAATTTTACTTACGCGATCCATCACGCAAAAGGCTGGCCACAGAGAATATCTTATTTTACCTATTTTATGCCTTATTCCGAACCATTCAAAATCTCTGCGATTGCCAATGCAAAAATGATGGTTTCTGAAGCATCTTCTGGTTCACCCATAGGTATTTTAAACAGTCAAAATCAATTCTGACCCTATATTGGCGTTTTAGAATCAGGCGTAAATGTAAAAGAAATTCCTGAAGATGAAAAAATGATTAGTGATAAGGATGATGAAATATACTATGCTGGTATAATAAACTATACAACATTATCCTCTATAGAGGACGCAATTAAAAGAGAATGTCTAAAACTAGATCAAGATCAAATACCTTTTATCCCATTTTTAGCGATTCCCCTTTTGAATACATTTAATACATGCAAAGGAAATAATAGAGTATTAAAAGATAATGAAATTCCTACTGGTGGGGATAATTATTGCCTAGAAAATACATTTAGTTTAGTTAATTCAACGAAATATAAGATGCCACTAACTATATATGGAGAGTCACAAAACGATAATGCGTATATAAAAGATACGCAACAACTTCAGCCATATTCAAAACTTGTTTTTCGATATAGTGATAGTATGAGCGGATACGTTTATGATACTCACAATGAAACGGATGAAATTAGAGTTGTATCCGACATTCCGCAGCTAATTTAGGAATAAACTACCTCATAGAATCTACCGAGTAATTTGAGTAGTTGTGTTTGGTGCTCTTGAAGTCCAGTGATGAACCGTTGGCCGTTAATCTCTAGCGTATCTATGCCTTCGAATTGCAAGAAGACCCAACGTGCCGTCGGTCTGGAGGTCGTCTTGTTCTTTACCATACTTGGGAAGAACGCTTCGGTTTGTGCGAGTTGCTCTCTGATTTTGTGTTCTAAACTGGCGTAAACAAGCAAGCTCAACGTCATTATCATTAGCAACGCTTCAATGCGTTCAGGCTTTTTCAAGAAGATGGAAGAGGTTAAAAATTCAGGGCTTTTTAGAAAGCGGAAGCCGCGCTCGACTTTTTGTTGCGATTTGTAATGTGCTAGAAGAGCCGTCATGGTGAGTTCTTCATTGTCGGTGTCATTTGTCGCGAGGATAAACATGCCTACTTTGAGCTTAGCCAGTTTTACTTTTTCTAGGTCGGTGAATGGAGCGGCTTCGATAAAGTATTGGTATCCTGTCGGTGCTTCATCTGTCTTTGGGCGGCCCGAATGAGAGTAAGTCGGCAGTTTGATGAGAGTGCCTTGTTCAAACCCTAGTAAGTCAGATTGTTTCTTGAAATCGTTAAACGCTAATTCTGCGTCAACTTCACAAGCGAATGGTTTTTTACTTAGCTTTTCCAACGCTTTGATTTCTTTTGCTATGTTTTTCTCTAAGTTCTTAAAGAAAGTGATTTCTTCCCGCTTGGTGGCCTGTTCACTGTGAACGAGCAACCAACGTTGATTGACCTTTCCGTAATCCGAGTCTATCCAACATCCTGAGTAGCCATCATCAATAGCGATTAATTGCTCTGGCTCTAGCGCAAACAGTGCTTGTTTTGCGAGCTTGATGGTCATGGGTACACGGGTAATGAACTTTTGATTTTGCTCATCTAGCGAGGAGATGCTTTCTTCGGTGTACAAGGCGGCATCAGCGATAAAGTAACGACTATTTTGCGCGGCTTTTAGGCAATGTATGTGTCTTTTAGTGACTTCAGCGAATGCCTTGGCATCATTGGTGTTGCCACTCAGTGCTTGCATGTAAACAGGAATACCTGCTTGGTTTTCACAGATGAGTTCAAGCACCACTTGGTTAAGCTCTGGCCTATGATC
>NZ_JZAM01000236.1:0-1150 GCF_000960595.1 Vibrio sp. S234-5 | reverse complement strand
GCAGCGTAACGGGCACAGGCACGCTTGCCAGCGCCAGTGAGACCCTCAGTGGCATCGACCTGTCCAATCTTAATGACGGCACCTTGACGCTGTCGGTCATCGTGACGGACAGCGCAGGCAACAGCGCTTCGGCGGTGACGGCGAGCAGCACGCTCGACACCGCAGCACCAACAGTGACCATCAGTGACGACACAACGGGCACGGCCACGGGCGATGTGCTGTACACCTTTACCTTCAATGAGAACGTGACGGGCTTTACCGAAGACGACATCACCGTATCCGGTGGAACCAAGGGCACCTTCACGGCCGTCAGTGGCACGGTCTACACCCTAGTGGTGACGCCAACGGCCAACAGCACCAGCAACCTCACGGTGGATGTGGCGGCGAGTGTGGCGACAGACACGGCGGGGAACCCGAACAGCGCGGCGACGCAAAGTGTGCAAGTGGTCGACACGGCGCTGCCAAGCATTGGCATTAGCAGCGACAAATCAGCCCTGAAAGTGGGTGAAACCGCGACGCTGACCTTCACCTTGTCGGAAAACAGCAATGACTTTGCGGCGGACGACATTACCGTGACCGGCGGCAGCTTGTCGGGCTTTACCGGCAGCGGCACCAGCTACACCGCGACCTTTACCCCAACCGCCAACACGACCAGCACGGCGACCATCAACGTAGCGGCGAATACCTTTACCGATGAGGCGGGTAATCACAACACGGCGGCCCCGCAACAGAGCATCAGTGTTGATACACAGACGCCGACGGGCCACAGCGTGACGTTTGGCGATACGTTGTACTCGAATGCGGAGAAAACGGCGGCGTCATTCAGCTTTAGCAACGCGGAAGCGGGGGCCAACTACAGCTACACCATCAGCAGCTCTAATGGCGGCAGCAACGTGACGGGCACGGGCACGCTTGCCAGCGCCAGTGAGACCCTCAGTGGCATCGACCTGTCCAATCTTAATGACGGCACCCTGACGCTGTCGGTCATCGTCACGGACAGCGCAGGCAACAGCGCCTCGGCGGTGACGGCGAGCAGCACGCTCGACACGGCGGTACCGACGGGCCACAGCGTGACGTTTGGCGATACGTTGTACTCGAATGCGGAGAAAACGGCGGCGTCATTCAGCTTTAGCAACGCGGAAGCGGGGGC
>NZ_JZAM01000235.1:0-4207 GCF_000960595.1 Vibrio sp. S234-5 | reverse complement strand
GCCAAAGAATAAGTGTCCAGAAAACAGCGCCCACTGAAGCAAACTTGCCGACAAACTCAAAACTAACCAGCCGAGGGAACAAAGAAAAGCCATAAACCACTGATTTTTGGTGATTAAGCATAACGCCCAATTAAGGGGTGAGCAACGCTACCACCCAACCTAACGCATTGTATCGTAAACACTAAATTTGAAGTAGAAGCAAAAATGCCAAGCGTTGGGAATCCCTCTTAAATTGTTTGTTATATGCCTTTCGTGCGCCTATACTTAATGCGCACTAAAAATACGCATAGGTAATTATCCATGAGAAACTCATATAGTACGCAAGCACCCAAAAAGGCTGCAAACTTAAGCTTAAACAGCGAACTACTCGCTGAAGCTAAGCGACTAAACATAAACCTCTCTGCAACAATGGAAAAAGCTCTTGAAAAAGAAGTTAAACAACGCCGTAAAACTGAGTGGTTAGAGCAAAATGCAGATGCTATTCGCGCTTGCAATGAACTAACAGAAAATCACGGCCTGTTTTCCGATTCTTACCGAGTATTCTAATGTCACAATTTTCACTATACCAAAATAACGATAAAAGCACTGCTACCGCTTACCCATACTTTGTTGATGTTCAAAGTGAAATGCTTGATACGCTGAATACCCGACTGGTGATTCCCTTAACACCAGTTGAAATGTTAGAGAAGAAAGCACCTACCCACCTGTGCCCAGTGATCCACATTGATGAAGGCGACTTCGTAATCCTAACTCATCAAATGGCGAGTGTTCCAACTAAAATCCTGCGTGATCCTGTGAATGAGTTGAGCACTTTTAGAAATGAGATTATTGCTGCTATCGACTTTCTGATTACTGGCATATAACGCCGCGTTAAGGGGCGCCGGCACGCAATACAAAAGTTGCTGCATAACACCTTAACCACTAAACCCAACGCAAATTGAAAATGCCACGCGTGCCAAGTCCCTCTTGAACGCCTTGTTATGCTTAAGCTTCAATGAGTTACCTTTTAATAGAACCAAGATTAACTCGACTTTGATTTACAAACAAAAGCCAAAACCTAAAAAACCGGAACGACTCATAATTTTTGAAAATCAGACTTTGAACTTAGCAGTCAAAACTCAAAAACCTAAGATCAAATTTCCGATTGAGCCAGCCGCCCTAACCTCGTGATTACCCGAGATTTGATTGAGGCAACTCTCTGAATTTTCAGCGCCAAAGAATAAGTGTCCGAAAAATAGCGCCCAATGAAGTCAACTTGCCGACAAACTCAAAACTAACCAGCCGAGGGAACAAAGAAAAAACATAAATCACTGATTTTTGGTGATTAAGCATAACGCCGCGTTAAGGGGTGAATGCCGCCTAAACCAACCTTCCGCAGACCACTTTCACCACCGAAAATCACCGCATACTAAAAATGCCACGCGGCATGAATCCCTCTTGAACGCCTTGTTATGCTTAAGCTTCAATGGGTTACGTTTTTCTGGAAACAAGATTAACTCGACTTTGATTCACAAACAAAAGCCAAAAGCTAGAAAACTGAAATGACTCATAATTTTTAAGAATCAGACTTTGAACTATGGCAATCAAAACTCAAAAACCTAAGATCAAATTTCTGATTGAGCCAACCGCCCTAACCTCGCGCTTGCCCGAAAATTGATTGAGGCAACGCTCTGAATTTCCAGCGCCAAAGAACAAGTGTCCGGAAAACAGCGCCCACTGAAGCTAACTTGCCGACAAACTCAAAACCAACCAACCGAGGGAACAAAGAGAAACCATAAACCACTGACTTTGCGTGATTAAGCATAACGCCGCATTAAGGTGTGAGCAACGCTACCACGAAACTAAACCATACAACCGTAAACACGAAACCCAACGATGGAATGAGAAATGCCAAGCGTTGGGAATCACTCTTAAATGCTTTGTTATACCTTTTTTGTCAACTTTTTCAGTAGTTTTTGTGGTTCGATCTTAAAAATTCCCCACTGCCAGCTTGTAAGCGATAGTCCACTATCCGCAATTTCAACATCAGGCTTATCAATCAAACTTTCGAGTAAAACAAGATTTTTGTTTGCATGCTTAAGATCAAATTTAAGCTGATCAATTGTCGCATCTTTAAGTTCAATGATGGCATTCTTCATTTGAACTTGGTTCTTAAAGCTCTCTATCTGATTTACTAACTGTTGTAAATTTGCTCTATCTATTGGAGTCAACGATTGGCTATGAGCTGGAAGGTATTCTATGTATGGTAACGTCAAATATTGGGTAAATAAATTTTCTATTGTTTTTAGTAACTCTGGAGCATCAACTGGAGAGACAATAATATTTGTAACGCCTTCTCGTTTCTCTGCAGATACAGTAGCATCAATATCTAATGCACTCAAAAACTCACCAAACCATATCAGATATTGTACACAAGCAACTTCATGTTCTTTTGGAAAATCAAAAACCTTTACTAAGATATTTGACGATCCTTTTTGATGGATCTGCGTAACGACATAATTATAACGCCGCTTTGCTATCCTAATGGCCTCATCCAGTGAGTCCTGAACATTCCCTCTTCTAAGGTTGCATTTGATCGATAAAGATGCCCAACCGTCCTCCTTTGTTACTTCACACTCAAAACCTAAAAGCTCCATATCACTTTTGTAATATTCCAAAAAACTATGCACTGTTGTGGGTTTATCCCAATTATCCCAATTAAATGTGATTGAGATCTTTACAAAAGAGCTCTCTCCTTTTTCAAATTCGATCCAATCTGCCAATTCAAAAATAGACGACTTCATATCAGTGGAAAATTTTAAACCGTCGGGAATATCATTTATATCGGATTGAAAAATTTGAGATGCTATAGGCCAGTCCACATCATCAGTATAAAATTTATAATCATTTTCCCGTGCTTCAATTTCAATTAACGAAATTCCGTCTTTATTAATTACAAGTTTTTTATTACTTACATCAAACTGAAGTACCATTAATCCTCCAAAGGTATAACGCCCGGTTAAGGGGCAGCCAACACCATTACCAAGCTTCCGCATAACACCGTAACCACAAAAACCAACGCATAATAAAAATGCCGCGCGTTGGCTGTCCCTCTTGAACCGTTTGTTATGTTTAAGCTTCAATGACTTACGTTTTACCAAAACCAAGATTAACTCGGTTTTGACTGACAAACAAAAGCCAAGACCTGAAAAACTGAAACGACTCATAGATTTGAAAAACAGACTTCGAATTTCGGCAATTCAAGCCCAAAAACCTGTGATCAAAATATTGATTGAGCAAGCCGAACCAACCTCGCGCTTACTTGAAAATCGATTGAGGCAATTCTCTGAATTTCCAGCGCCAAAGAATAGATGTCCAGAAAGCAGCGCCAAACGAAGCCAACTTGCCGACAAGCACAAAACCAACAAGCCGAGGGAGCAAAGAAAAGATACAACCAACTGATTTGACGTGATTAAACATAACGCCCGGTTAAGGGGCTGACAACGCAAAACACTGAACTTAAAATAACAGCCGTAATCACAAATGCCGATTTGAATAAAAACCGCCACGCGTTGGCAGTCCCTCTTGAACCGTTTGTTATGCTTAAACTTCAACACCTTACGCTTAACTTGCAGCCAGAATAACTCAACTTTACAAAACGAACCAAGCTGGAAAATTGATTAACCTGAACCTACTCATGATTTGAGTAAAAACTGGCTCTACTTCGAACCAAATTATAATAAAAACTTGCATCAGCCAAACTCACCACACGCTAGCGTGAAATTCAAATGAGGCAACTGCGACAAACTCACCGAGTCAGCAACATTGCCTTTTCATTAGATAGCGAAAAACAATTTCAAATTGCCGATACGCTTTGGGTTGATAAGCTGAGGAGCCAAATTACTCAAAGCAACTTTGAGCAAACAGCACTGACCACGCACAAACTCAACTCTAAAATGAGGCAATTACTCAGATTTATAGCGCCAACAAAACTGCCTTTTCTTTAGGCAGCGACGAACAATATTGAATTGCCGAAAAGCTTGAACGAATGGCTGAAGGAACAAAGAAAATTTGCAAGCGACTGAATTTATGAGATTAAGCATAACGCCGCGTTAAGGGGTGAGTGCCGCACAAACCAACTTTCCGCAGACCACTTTCACCACAAAAATCACCGCATACCAAAAATGCCACGCGGCACGAATCCCTCTTGAACGCTTTGTTATGTTTA
>NZ_JZAM01000234.1:0-289 GCF_000960595.1 Vibrio sp. S234-5 | reverse complement strand
CAGACAAGAAGCAACAACAATTTGAATATGCGTATCTGTTTGGTTCTGTCTGTCCCGCGAGAGGAATTGGCGAAGCGATGGTCGTTCCTTGGGTTAATAAAGAGATCATGATCGAGCATTTAAAGCAAATATCGGCTGTCACAGAGAAAGGGCGTCATGCCGTCATCATTATGGATGGGGCGAGTTGGCATACCAATGACATTGCAGAACCGTTTAGCAATGTCAGTATCATCAAGCTCCCGCCCTATTCACCAGAGCTAAACCCGATAGAACAAGTGTGGAGCTGGCT
>NZ_JZAM01000233.1:0-574 GCF_000960595.1 Vibrio sp. S234-5 | reverse complement strand
ATTATGACCTAATTGCTCGACAAGGTGTTGCCCGACCATACCGTTGCCTACCACAACGATGTGGCTCAATGCGTTCTTTACTGGGATCGTTAAAGGACTGTTCATCGCTGCCTCCTTATGCCGTTTGCGCTGCGGTTTTGGGTTTGTCTTCTTTCGAAGCAGGAATCTCGACTTTGGATTGCTTCTCGTAAAGGAACTTCAGCACCGCTTGTCGACACTTCTGATACTGCGCATCATCTGCCAGTGCGACACGCTCACGAGGGCGAGGTAAATTCACTTCTAACACCTCTCCAATGGTTGCTGCCGGTCCGTTAGTCATCATCACGATTTTGTCGGATAGCAGCACCGCTTCATCCACGTCATGGGTGATCATGATGACGGTGTTGTTCAGCTCGGCTTGAATCTTCATCAGTGCATCCTGTAAATGCGCACGAGTTAACGCATCCAACGCGCCAAATGGCTCATCCATTAGCAAAACCTTCGGTTGAAGTGCCAGTGCTCTCGCAATGCCGACTCGCTGCTTCATACCACCCGAGATTTCATCCGGCTTTTTGTGCGCGGCATGCTGCATTTG
>NZ_JZAM01000232.1:0-4262 GCF_000960595.1 Vibrio sp. S234-5 | reverse complement strand
TTTAGAACACAAAATCAGAGAGCAACTCGCACAAACCGAAGCGTTCTTCCCAAGTATGGTAAAGAACAAGACGACCTCCAGACCGACGGCACGTTGGGTCTTCTTGCAATTCGAAGGCATAGATACGCTAGAGATTAACGGCCAACGGTTCATCACTGGACTTCAAGAGCACCAAACACAACTACTCAAATTACTCGGTAGATTCTATGAGGTAGTTTATTCCTAAATTAGCTGCGGAATGTCGGATAGAATGTGATCTTGTTTGCTATTTAAAACTTCAGGTCTTACTTACTCGTAGGTTTAGGTGTATGGAGTTTCGCAATTGGATCAGGTCAACTCTCCCAGTCTTTAATCTGTAAACCTTGCTCCTGTGCAAACTCCTCTAGCATCGTGTCGACTACCTTTGTGTAATGAGGGTAACGACAGAAAAACGAGATATGAGTTTTATCTTCATTAATTATAGCGCGAACATTGTTCATTCCATTGTCTATATAAAATTGACCTTTGCGATCGCACTGAACAGCATTCTGTGCAATAAATTTCGTGCTAGACAGGGTGTTCAGCACCTCCCTTATGTCTATTTGTTGAGTAATTACTAGTGCTTTACTACATTGTGGCACACAGGCTCCTAAAGTTTCGACTTCAGGTAATATTGTATATCCATTCCCATGCGTGGGAATGGATCATCGTGATGTAGAGCTAGCTTTTAACTTGAGTGTTTTCATTAGTAATTTTAGAAAACTCGCTGCGTTCTTCTAAGCGACCTTCCAAATTGGCCTTCTTGATAAGCGTTTCTTGTAGAAGTGCAGCAGTTTGCTCAAGTTCTTTTCTCATATTCTGATTTTCAGATTTAAGCTTCGCATTGTTGTCTTCTAAAATCGCGTTTTTACGCTGTAAGGCAAATGAAGAGTCTGAACTAGCTTGTAAAGTTGAGGCTTTGTTTTCAAGTCTGCTCACTTCGGTTTTTAAGCGCTCATTGTCGATCTTTAGTTCACTAAGTTGTCCTGGTAGTTCTTTCAGCTCATCAAGTTTGTCTTGAAGCTCTTCGACCAGCTCACTAGATTGTAATGCTTGTAGGCGTTTCTGTTCAGAACAGTGTTCAGCTATCTTTACTCGACTTTCTACAATACTAGCAATGTTACTCTCTACAGCTTGCCACAAAGCCGCTATGTCGAGTTTTAGTGCAGTTTCTAGCGGGCTGGAAAACCACTGGGGAACTTCTCGATTATATCGATTCGTATTAGGTTGAGCAGAATCGAGTACTTGAAATGCTATTTGAGCTTTTACATACCTCCCACCAACCGCGGCTTGTAATTGGGCTGGGTTCTCAAAACATTTTCCTTCCGCTTTTGCAGCTTCGTAAGCGGCAAGCATCACGTCGAAAGTAATGCCCTTATCTGGATCTTTATTCGCGTTATGCATTTCTTGAATAAATTGCTGCTTAAGCTTGGTACGTAAGTCTGTAATGTAAGTGCGTTCGTTAGTTTGTATGTTCATTCACTTACGCCTCTTAGTACGGTAGCTCTGTTGTTTGTTCTTCGAGCCATAATTCAATCGTCTCTCGTTCCCAGCCCACAATTCGCGTGCTGATTGCACGAGCTGGCGGGAGACGACCTTCTTTGCGCCAGCGCCACACAGTCACTTTACTTATATTTAGGTACGTAGCTAAGTCGCTAACTCTTATAAAATTTCTATCTATCATTTTTATTATTCTCGTTTTTGTTTTTATGTTTCTGTTTGATGTAATCGTATGAAAACAAACGCAAGTGTTGTAGATTAAAGAAAAGACACAATAGGGTTTACACTGATGGATAAAGTGGCTACGGTAGTACTTGAAAAGAAATTAGAGGAAAACCTTAAGAAACTAGAAGCACGATCTAAAACAGAAAACAAAAAGCTAACTCAAAAGAAAAGTCCAAAAGGTATCTCTGTTATCGAAGCATTTAATGTTGACTTAGAGTTAGAAGTTTCTGAAGTGCTAATGTTAAACCTCCGTTTTCTTAAGACTTTTGCGGATCGAAAGCCGACTACCATTGAAGAATTTGTACGTTTCTGCGGGGGGTATCTAGCACGATAGATAAGCTAATCGATTTTAGAACTAAAAATACGAGTGATGAGAAAAAAACAACACTTCAAAATCAAGATGTTTTAGTCATCGAATATGTTGATGTGATTGAGAGAATGCTTGTTAAAGCGAAAGGTAAAACTCCTCAAAGACCGTCATCTGATAATATTCGAAAAAAATACACTACTTTGGCTCTACCATTTTGTGCGCTTTGCTATAAGCGAGTGAATCAGTCTCCATACTATTGCCGAGATCATCACTCTTCTAGGAATGCCTTAGCATATAAGAAAGCTACACGAAGGTTGGTCTCTGCTGTTTATCGATACTCCAATGACAAATCAGAGAAGCGTAATCTGAATGACTATAAGAGAGGGGATCTGACACTTACAGCAGAACTACTATATCGCTGGTTAGCTTTATTTTCAGTGCAACCTCGGATGGCAATTGGTTGGCTAAATCATGTGGATCAAACTGAACCAGATTGGACAGGTTATGCAAAAGTGATTTTAGAGTTTAGCAAAATTCATTACCCCAAAGCCTATGAGATGATTAAAGATCTCGAGATTAATAGGGCGAGTTACGAAATATGGATTGTAGAAATTGCTAGATCTTTAGGCGGAGAGATTGAGGGTAATTTATGGAGATTGAAAGATGCCGACATTTGGCTAGAAACATCTAGCAATATGCAAAAGTCGATGACGTTATTGAATTGTATTAGCAGATACGAAGCTTTTATGGTTGTTTGTTCATTTCCAATTGAAACGGGAGTTATCAAAGGAACAAATGTGGATATTGAGAAACGTGATCGTCTAAAAGCGTTACTTGAAGAAAGAAAAGTAAACCCCAACATAACAATGAATGAGATTGCGAAAACCCTGGGTATATCTCGCACAGCTGTTTATAAATTAAAAAGTAAAATATGTTGATAATTGAGGTTTAAATGGTGTTGTTTTGTTAATGCATGCTATTAAAATAGCATGCTTGTTCGTGAAAGTATGTTATGAGTTAATATGTATGATTTAGTACTCTTTCGGTATGATTTATTTATATTGAAAATAGGCTTTCAAATTTTATTGTCTTACAGGTACCAAATTAAAGCTACATTCCCTCAAAAAAACATGTTATAACTATTATGACTGTTATAACTATTATAACGGTTATAGCTTTAATATAAGGAGCAAGACCGAAAAATTAAAAACAAATGAGCAAAACTTGCTCTTGTTGATTTTTTTTCGTTGTCGCAAAGCGCAATTGCTGTGTCGCAAAAGACAGTTTTAGTGCTTCGTGTGACATGTTCGCATGTAGCGCAAGTTTTCGTGCAGAGAAGTTTGTCTGCTTCGTCTGCAATGTAATTTTCGTGCATCAAAAAATTTCGCTTTGTAATTCAATAATTTTCTGGTTATCTGTAGCTGTTTTCTGCTTCTAGAAAGCCTTCATCCTGCCGATCGATTTGTATTGTTGTGGGGGATATAAGGTTAAACTCAGGACTAAAATTTTCAGAACAGTGTTCAAACATAACTTATTTTTTCATATTTAAAAAACAAAAAACAAAAAACAAAAAACAAAAAACAAAAAATTAATGTAGTTATGAATTTACGAGAACAGTGTTCTTGATAATACCGATAACGATTTAATTTGGTATTGTTCTCACTAGAAGCCCTGTAGTGCCTATTTCCCTACCTGTTCAGAGTTACCAATTTATCTATTGGCGCAGAGTTAGCTAGGCTACAGAGCTTAGCTCTGTAGCTTTTCTATTAAGAATGACCAGTGCTCTAATTTAGGTGATTTGGATTAGAAGGAGTAAACGACAATCATGAGTGGGTAGGTGCAATGCTTGCTCTATATTCCATAGCATTCATATCTAAATTCTACAGAGGTCATATTCAATGCTCTACAACCCTCGCTAATCCATTAAGCGTTCATCCAAGTTCACAACATTATTTTCACCAAACCACTCAAGAGCAGTTTCGACTGTTTTCAGGGTAGGATTTGGAAAAAACACAGCAAGCTTTTCAGAAGTGGACCCCAACGGTTGGACACATAAGCTAATTTCTTAAGTGGTTGACCCAGCTCATGCTGCGTATCTTTGCCTACCGAAGTAGGCCTCATCAGGAGTGAGGTTATTGAGTCCTTGATGGTTACGCTCTTCATTATAAAACACCATGTAGTTGCCGATTTCAAGCTCGGCTTCACGGGG
>NZ_JZAM01000231.1:0-378 GCF_000960595.1 Vibrio sp. S234-5 | reverse complement strand
GCGACGCACACGTTCACCGCCTGTCACCGTCTGTTGCAATGGAATGCGCAGTTCATGCTTAGACAAAATGAGTTCAGACGCTCGTACTGATTGGGATAACGCTTGGTACGTCTCGCTTTGAATCAAATGATAACAGCAAGGTGAAATCGTCATCGCCGCGATGCCGGCTTCACTTCCATATTCCATCAACCGAACATGAAGGTCACCACAAGCATGCAGTGCGACAGCATGTTGCGTCGGTTTGAATACTGCCTTGGTTTGAGGATCAAACGCGTCACCTTGGATAAAGGTCATTTTCCAATGATGTTCATTCGCGGCTTGTTGGCCGGAGTCGCATAACGCTTGTTGATATTCAAAACTGGTCACTGGTTGATTGGT
>NZ_JZAM01000230.1:0-1700 GCF_000960595.1 Vibrio sp. S234-5 | reverse complement strand
CAGCCATAACAAACGCTTCAAGAGGGACAGCCAACGCACGGCATTTTTACTATGCGTTGGTTTTTGTGATTACGGTGTTATGCGGTAAGTTAGTAGTAGCGTTGGCTGCCCCTTAAGCGGGCGTTATGCTTAATCACGCGAAATCAGTGGTTTATGGTTTTTCTTTGTTCCCTCGGCTGATTGTTTTTGTGTTTATCGGCAAGTTGGCTTCATTGGGCGCTGTTTTCCGGACACTTATTCTTTGGCGCTGAAAATTCAGAGAATTGCCTCAATCAGTTTTCAAGCAAGCGCGAGGTTAGGGCAGTTGGCTCAATCAGAGCTTTTAACTTAGGTTTTTGAGTTTAGGCAGCCAAATATCAAAATCTGATTTTTAAAAATTATGAGTCATTTCAGTTTTCTAGCTTTTGGCTTTTGTTTGTAAATCAAAGTCGAGCTAATCTTGGTTTTATTAAAACGTAACCCATTGAAGCTTAAGCATAACAAGGCGTTCAAGAGGGATTCATGCCGCGTGGCATTTTTGGCATGCGGCGAGTTTTGGTGGTGAAAGTGGTCTGCGGGAAGTTGGTTTGGGCGGCATTCACCCCTTAACGCGGCGTTATGTTTAATCACGTCAAATCAGTTGGTTGCATCTTTTCTTTGCTCCCTCGGCTTGTTGGTTTTGTGCTTGTCGGCAAGTTGGCTTCGTTTGGCGCTGTTTTCCGGACATTTATTCTTTGGCGCTGGAAATTCAGAGAGTTGCCTCAGTCAATTTTCGAGTAAGCGCGAGGTAGGTGCGGCTGGCTCAATCAGTATTTTGACCTCAAGTTTTCGGGCTTGAATTGCCAAAATTCGAAGTCTGTTTTTCAAATCTATGAGTCATTTCCGTTTTTTAGGTCTTGGCTTTTGTTTGTGAGTCAACGCTGAGTTAATCTTGGTTTTGGTAAAACGTAAGCCCTTGAAGCTTAAACATAACAAAGCGTTAAAGAGGGATTCGTGCCGCGTGGCATTTTTGGTATGCGGTAAACTTAGTGATTTAGGTGGTGTGCGGTAACATCGTATTGCGTTGCTCACCACTTAAGCGGGCGTTATGCTTAATCACCAAAAATCAGTGGTTTATGTTTTTTCTTTGTTCCCTCGGCTGGTTAGTTTTGAGTTTGTCGGCAAGTTTGCTTCAGTGGGCGCTGTTTTCTGGACACTTATTCTTTGGCGCTGGAAATTCAGAGCGTTGCCTCAATCAATTTTCGGGCAAGCGTGAGGTTAGGGCGGTTGGCTCAATCAGAAGTTTGATCTTAGGTTTTTCGGTTTTATCTGCCAAAGTTCAAAGTCTGATTTTCAAAATTATGAGTCATTTCAGTTTTTTGGTTTTTGGCTTTTGTTTGTGAGTTAAAGTCGAGTTAATCTCGGTTCTGGTAAAGCGTAAGTCATTGAAGCTTAAGCATAACAAAGCGTTCAAGTGGGATTTGGCACGCGTGGCATTTTCAGTTTGCGTTGGGTTTGGTGGTTATGGCACTGTGCGGTGGCTTTTGTATTACGTGCCTGCACCCCTTAACGCGGCGTTATGCTTAATCACCAAAAGTCAGTGGTTTATGATTGTTCTTTGTTCCCTTGGCTCTTTAGTTTGGTGTTTCTCGGCAAGTTGGCTTCAGTGGGCGCGGTTTTCTGGACAATTATTCTTTGGCGCTGGAAATTCAGCGAATTGCCTCAATCAATTTTCGGGCAAG
>NZ_JZAM01000023.1:0-406 GCF_000960595.1 Vibrio sp. S234-5 | reverse complement strand
TAAAACATAACAAACGGTTCAAGAGGGACAGCCAACGCGTGGCATTTTTATTATGCGTTGGCTTTTGTGGTTATGATGTTATGCGGAAGCTTAGTAGTGGCGTTGTCTGCCCCTTAACCGGGCGTTATATAGCTTTCGGGCAGTGTTTTGGCATTGGGTTTTGCAAGTCTGATTTTTGTTTGGTTTATTGTGAAGTGGGTAGTTTCCTTCGTCGATAAATTGTTTAAACTAGCGGTGTTTCTAACACTCAAAATGTTATTCGCTGCTTACCAACTTGTTCAGGGTTCGCGCATGTTATTGACGCACCTTTTTATCGAATTTCGGGATAAAATTTTTAGAAATAGATTGAATTAGCGATCTTGACGTGATCTTATACTGTTAAAAATAAAGCAGGATAAGACGAATA
>NZ_JZAM01000229.1:0-389 GCF_000960595.1 Vibrio sp. S234-5 | reverse complement strand
CCTTCGTTGTGCTCCGCGTTAGAGATAGCAGACTCTAGAAATTTCTTAACTAGTACAGCCGCTTTTTTGTTGCTGAAAGTTAGGATTTCAAGAGCTTGGGCAACAGATTAACCACGAATTAGATCCGCAACTAAGCGAGCTTTCTGAGGCGAAATGCGAGCAAAGTTATGTTTAGCAATAGCTTCCATTATTTTCCCCTTAACGCTTCTTAGCTTTCTTATCCGCAGCGTGACCGCGGTAAGTACGTGTTGGTGAGAATTCACCCAGTTTGTGACCGATCATTTCTTCGGTAACGAAAACTGGACCGTGCTGACGACCATTATGGACAGCGATGGTCAAGCCGATCATCGTAGGGATGATCATTGAACGACGGGACCAAGTCTTAAGTG
>NZ_JZAM01000228.1:0-167439 GCF_000960595.1 Vibrio sp. S234-5 | reverse complement strand
GAAGAGCCGTATCAAAGATACTGACTTCGCCAAAGAGACGACTCAATTGACCAAAACACAAATTCTGTCGCAAGCATCCAGTTCGATTCTTGCTCAGGCGAAACAAGCGCCAAACTCAGCGCTTAGCTTACTGGGTTAGTAGAGATTGAGAAAAAGCTAAGTAAGTGGTTACTTAGCTTTTTCTCCTTAACTGGCAACGATTTCGACATCACGTATATGTCTGGTTTGGCACAAGATGAAAGGAGAGGAATATCGCATAAATGGTTTCAATAAATACCAACGTGTCTGCGATGGTCTCCCAGCGATATCTGGGTAACGCAGCAGGTCAGGTGGCTGAAACCCAAAAAAATCTGAGTTCCGGATCAAGAATCAATAGTGCAAGTGATGATGCTGCAGGCATGCAAATCGCCAATACCTTACATGTGCAAATACGAGGTTTGGATATGGCGCTGACCAATGCAAATAACGCCTATTCAGTGGCACAAACCGCTGAAGGGGCATTGCAGGAAAGCAGTGCGATACTGCAGAGATTACGGTCGCTCTCTTTGCAATCCGCTAACGGCTCGAATACCGACGATGATCGTCAGAGTATGCAGCAGGAAACGGTGATGCTAAAAGATGAAATGGATAGAATCGCTAGAACCACAACCTTTGCCGGTGCTGAATTGTTTAACGGCAAATTTGGTTCTAAAAGTTTTCATCTTGGCGCGAATGCAAACTCCATCACACTGACATTAAACAACATGCGTACCCAGACACCTGAAATGGGCGGGCGTCACTATCTAGCAGATGTGAGTCTCTCCCCTGATTGGCAGGTCGCAAAAGATTCTCGGCAACTCAATTTTACTTATCAGGATGCGGGTGGTGAGGAGCAGAAGATACAGCTTTCCTTAAAACCTGGAGATAATCTTGAAGAAGTTGCGACTTATATCAACGCACACCAAGATGTCGTGAACTCATCGGTAACCCAAGATGGCAGATTGCAGTTGTATGTCTCAAATCGTGACGCGCCAGATGGAGTAGAGATAAGCGGCAGTTTTAACAGTGAAGTAGATATTGAGGAGCATAACGAGATTACTCTCGATGATCTTGATATTAGTACAGTGGGTAACGCTCAACTGGCAGTCGCAGTGTTAGATAGTGCAATTAAATACGTTGATTCTCATCGGAGTGAAATTGGTGGTTTTCAAAACCGAGTATCGGGAACAATGGACAATTTGCAAAATATTCATCGCAATGTCACTGCATCAAAAGGAAGGATAGAGGACGTCGACTTTGCTAGAGAGTCAACTGCTTTAGTAAAATCGCAGTTCCGCCAGCAAGCCACCTCTGCTTTATTGGCTCAGGCCAAACAATCACCAAGCGGCGCGATAGGATTACTGGCATA
The DNA here is from genome assembly GCF_000960595.1 of Vibrio sp. S234-5. NCBI lineage: Bacteria > Pseudomonadati > Pseudomonadota > Gammaproteobacteria > Vibrionales > Vibrionaceae > Vibrio > Vibrio sp. S234-5. The sequence continues at coordinate 166,052 of NZ_JZAM01000228.1, read as the reverse complement.
AACAAAAAACGCTGCAATTTGCAGCGTTTTTTTGTGTTCAGCTCTAAGTAAAAATAATTACTTAGTCACGCGTAGAACTGGCGTTTCACCGACAACCACAGAACCAGAAAGTTTGTTCAACTCTTTGATTTCATCCATGTTAGAGATAACAACAGGAGTTAGGGTTGATTTTGCTTTCTCTTCAAGGAGCGCTAGGTCGAACTCAATCACAGTGTCGCCTGCTTTTACAGTTTGACCTTCTTCTGCGATACGCTTGAAGCCTTCACCTTTCAGCTCAACGGTATCGATCCCGAAGTGAACGAAAAGCTCAACACCATCGTCAGACTCGATAGAGAACGCGTGGTTGGTTTCGAAGATCTTACCGATAGTACCGTTTACAGGAGCAACCATCTTGTTGCCTGCTGGTTTGATAGCGATACCATCGCCGACGATTTTCTCAGCAAAAACAACATCTGGCACATCTTCAATGTTTACGATTTCACCAGACAAAGGTGCGATGATCTCGATTGCACCAGCATCAGCGCTGTCATCAGATACAAGCTTCTTAAGTTTATCAAACAGACCCATTGTGTCATGCTCCTAAGGTTTAGTTTTATTCTGTCGAATTATAGTATACCAATCCGAGTTGTTAGACGACTTTTTTTAGTCGCCTAACGTACTCTATAAACTCGAATTTTGGCTGCAGATTACTTCGCGTGCACTGCGATGAATTTTTCTACACACGCTTCAATTTCTGCAGCGGTTGGCAAGGTAAGAGCTTCTTCTGCCATTGCTTTTACTGCTGCAAAGTTTGCGTTGCGGATTACTTTTTTCACTTTTGGAATTGAGATACCGCTCATAGAGAACTCATCTAGCCCCATCCCTAATAGTAGTAGAGTTGCGCGCTCATCACCCGCTAATTCGCCACACATACCAGTCCATTTGCCTTCAGCATGAGATGCATCAATAACTTGTTTGATAACTGTCAGTACTGCTGGTGAAAGTGGGTTGTAAAGATGAGAAATCATCTCATTACCACGATCAACCGCGAGTGTATACTGGGTCAGATCGTTGGTACCGATTGAGAAGAATGACACTTCTTTGGCTAAGTGATGTGCAATCGCTGCTGCTGCTGGTGTCTCAACCATGACACCGATTTCGATGTTCTCGTCAAAAGCCAAACCTTCAGCACGCAGTTCTGCTTTGTACTCTTCGATAGCCTCTTTCAGTGCGCGAATTTCTTCAACAGAGATGATCATTGGGAACATGATACGCAGTTTACCGTGTGCTGATGCACGCAGAATACCACGTACCTGGTCACGTAGAATTTCACGACGATCCAAGCTAATACGTACAGCGCGCCAGCCAAGGAACGGGTTCATCTCTTTTGGTAGCTCCATGTATGGCAGATCTTTGTCGCCACCGATGTCCATAGTACGGATAATCACCGCTTGACCTTCCATTGCTTGTGCAACTTCTTTGTATGCTTGGTACTGCTCTTCTTCAGTCGGCAGAGCGTCGCGGTCCATGAACAAAAACTCGGTACGATACAGACCAACACCTTCACCGCCGTTGCGGATGATGCCGTCACAGTCTTTCACTGTACCGATATTGCCGCAAACTTCTACACGATGGCCGTCTAGAGTTTCTGCGTGTAGATCTTTCAGTTTCGCCAGCTCTTCTTTCTCAGCAAGGAAAGCTGCTTTGACCGCTTTGGCTTCTTCGAGCTGAGTTTCTGAAGGGTTAACGATAATTTTGTTATTCATCGCGTCAAGAATCAGCATGTCGCCATTTTTAACACGTTTGGTAATGTCGTTTGTACCAACAATGGCTGGCAACTCAAGTGAGCGTGCCATGATCGAAGTATGCGATGTACGACCGCCAATATCACAAGCAAAGCCTAACACGTAGTCTAGGTTGATTTGCGCCGTTTCAGACGGTGTCAGGTCGTAAGCGACCAAGATAACTTGTTCATTGATATCGCTGAGCGAAACAATGTTGATACCAAGGGCGTTTTTGACAAAACGAGAACCGATATCACGGATGTCCGTGGCGCGTTCCTTCAGGTACTCATCATCAAGAGACTCAAGAGCCGTTGCTTGCTCTTCGATAACGGTATGAATTGCGTTATCCGCTGTCATCTTGTCATTCTTGATGAGCGCTAGGATCTCTTCTTCTAGCTCTTCATCTTCAAGAAGCATGATGTGACCTTCGAAGATCGCTTCCTTCTCTTCACCAAACGTTTCTAATGCTTTCTGCTTGATGGTTTCTAGCTGAGCAGAAGATTTGGAACGGGCATCGTAGAAACGCTTAACTTCAGCGTCTACTTGCTCTGCGGTGATAGTGTTAGTGTTTAGGACAATTTCATCTTCTTGAAGTAGTAGTGCTTTACCAATTGCAATACCAGGAGATGCCAGGATGCCTGAAATCATAGCCTTACCTTAAGTTGGTCAAACGTAAACGGGAATGTGTGACTAAATCGCTAACGAAAACTGTAGCCGACTAATCGGATTTTATCTTCAAACAAAGCCATTTAGTTGGCTAAATGGCTTTGTTGAGGAGAACAGGATTAGTGAAGTTGAGCCATAAGAGCAACTAGGTGGTCAACTGCTTGTTTAGCCTGTGGGCCTTCAGCAGAAATTGTAACTACAGTGCCTTTCACTAGGCCAAGAGTTTGCAGTTTGAACAGACTTTTGGCGCTTGCGCTTTTGCCGTTAGAAGTCACAGTGATATCCGCATCAAAAGCTTTTGCTTCTTTTACGAACTGCGCAGCTGGACGAGTGTGAAGACCGTTTTCTGCTGTGATTTCTACTTGCTTCTCGTACATGTGATATACCCCAATTGATTGTATTTTTGTTGATAGTGACAAGTTTTAGCTTAACTGCTTTATTCGATGCCCGCTAGCGACGGGGTACGGTAAGCATGTTGAAGCTGACGCGAGTCAAAATTTTCTGCAACTCGTTACCTAAGAGGTTACATAGTTGTTATAAATTATTTTGAAGCTTAAAATAAAACATCCCGATATTACCAAAGGTGAGGCAGGGATCAACAAAAAAGCCCCTGAATGGGGCTTTTTTAAACGAAAAATTGATTTGGATTCGTATTACTGTTGGTTCTCTTTCTCGGTGAAAATCCCTGCAAAAAGTGCCGTGCTCAGATAACGTTCACCTGAGCTTGGTAGCACAGTTACAATGGTTTTTCCTTCAAATTCAGGCAGTTCAGCAAGGCGGTTTGCCGCAACGACAGCTGCGCCTGACGAAATTCCCGCCAGAATGCCTTCTTCTTCCATCAGGCGACGAGCCATCTCAATCGCTTCGTCTGATGTAACGGTTTCGACGCGGTCAATCATCTCTAAATCTAGGTTGCCAGGAATGAAACCTGCGCCGATACCTTGAATTTTGTGTGGCGCTGGTTTGATTTCCTCACCCGCAAGCGCTTGGCTAATGACAGGAGATTCCGCTGGTTCAACGGCAACAGAGATGATCGCTTTGCCTTTCTCGCCTTTGATGTAACGGCTAGTACCCGTTAATGTACCACCAGTACCCACACCAGCAACGAATACGTCTACCTGGCCATCGGTGGCTTCCCAAATTTCAGGGCCTGTCGTTTTTTCGTGGATCTGTGGGTTAGCTGGGTTATTAAACTGTTGTAGTAGCAGATATTTTTCTGGGTTGCTGGCTACGATCTCTTCGGCTTTGGCGATTGCCCCTTTCATGCCTTTCGCCGCTTCGGTCAGTTCGAGGTTTGCCCCCAGCGCTTTGAGAAGTTTACGACGCTCAAGGCTCATTGATTCTGGCATTGTCAGCGTTAATTTGTAGCCACGAGCAGCGGCGACGAATGCCAACGCAACACCGGTATTTCCGCTGGTTGGCTCGACGAGCTCGACACCAGATTTAAGCGTTCCTGCCTTCTCGGCTTCCCAAATCATATTTGCACCGATTCGGCATTTAACGCTGAAGCTTGGGTTGCGTGATTCAATCTTGGCTAGCACTTTACCCTTGCTAACTTTGTTTAGGCGTACCAAGGGCGTATTGCCAATGGTCAGAGAGTTGTCTTCGTAGATTTTGCTCATGGTGATGTTCCTTCATTACACGTTTAGTGAATATGGCAAAAGAATATGCTGGTTATAAACAACGGAAAAGGATTAAAAAGTTATATCTTATGAGGGTGGACGTTGTTGGAACGAAATGTTGCCAGACGAGACAAACTCGCTCATCTGGCACAAGTTCAACGTTTAAATTCATTTACCCACATGGCCGTTGCACCGCATACCGCAATGGGCATGACGAACAGATTCAAAATCGGGATGGAGGTGAATATCGAAACCACGGCACCAAAGGTGTAGGCTTTGGTTTGATTTTGTTTCAAAGTATTTCTCATGTGGTTAAAAGGCACTTTGTGGTTATCAAACGGATAGTCACAATATTGAATGGCAAGCATCCAAGCCGTGAAGATAAACCACAGCACGGGGCCGAGCGTTTGCCCGAGTGCAGGAATCAGCAGCAGTAGAAATAAGCCAATCACTTTCGGTAGAACATAAAGAAGCTTACGCCACTCACGGGCGAGCACGCGAGGAACGTCTTTGATCACCGCCGCAATGCCCTCGTCATTCAGCGATTGACCAGTGAGCGCCTCTTCCACCTTTTCGGCCAATAAACCGTTGAATGGCGCGGCGATAAAATTCGCTAAGGTGCTAAAGAAATAGGAAAACGTTGCAATGATGGTGAGAGCCAACAAAGGCCACAACACGTAACTTAGCCAAGACAAAAACTCGGGCAACTGACCAATCCAATTGTCAATCCAACCATTTAGGTGTGAGAAGAGGTAGTAAAGTGCACCGCCGACCAGCAGCAGATTCGCTAACAGTGGCAAAATAATGAAGCGTCGGATACGTGGCGCAAAGGCCAGTTCGAGGCCGTAGAAAAAGTAGCCAAACCCACTGCGTTGATTGTACTCAGTATTCATCTCGTTGTTCTGCAAAAGAAATAGAACGTTTATTGTACTCAACTTGCGAGAGAAAAAAAGCGTGGAAGAAATCACACCAATTACGGAACTTATGACATTAATTTGTTCTAACTCTCTTGTTATCTTTGGTAAAGTAACACGATAATGATGTTTTAACTGACCCGTAGAGACCTTTCAACGTTTTTGTCACTGGTGTGTCTTGGGGAATATGAGAGTAAAAAATGCAGGAATTGCGATTCGTACTCATTGTTGTCGGTGCTCTGGCAATTGCAGCGTTGCTGTGTCACGGATTATGGACGAGCAAAAAAGAGGGAAAAGCCAAGTTCGGTGATAAGCCACTGAGTAAACTGGATTTGAGTGAGAACGAAACGCAGGAAAATACACTTAGCGTCGCGCCTGAAGATGATTTTGAAATTATCCGCAAAGAGCGTAAAGAGCCTGCGTTTGAAGAGAACATGCCTTTCTCACCAGATCCTTTAATTGGTGATCCATTGATCGACGATCTCGATACCCAAGATAGAAAGTTCGCAGAGCCTGCACAAGCTGTACAAAATGATGAGGTTGAGGTTGAGGTTACGCCAAGTTTTTCTGCATCAGAGGTCAGTGAGTCTTATGGCGAAGAACCGATTTTTCCCTCCGAACAAGCTGGGCCAAAACAGAGTGTAGCTCAGGCAGAAGAAACTCAGTCAGACCCTGAACCTGAGATGGAAGTGATCGTTTTAAATGTTCACTGTGCAGGAGAGGATCCTTTTGTTGGTACTCGACTGTTTGACAGCATGCAGCAAAATGGCCTGATTTACGGCGAAATGGACATTTTCCATCGCCATGCAGATTTATCTGGGAACGGAAAGGTACTCTTTAGTGTTGCCAATATGATGCACCCAGGCACATTAAAACACGATGATCCGGCGACTTTTTCCACCAAAGGTATTTCGTTTTTCATGACGCTGCCTTGCTATGGTGATGCCGAGCAGAATTTCAAGCTGATGCTGAAAACTGCCCAGCAGATTGCTGACGACTTGGGGGGCAATGTGCTTGACGACCGTCGCAATCTCATGACTCCCGACAGATTGGCCGCATATAGACGCCAAATTGTTGAGTTCAAGACCACAAAGTCTTAAGCTTCCTTACTAACCGTCAGGGCTCCCAAGGGAGCCCTTTTTTACAGTGCTCAAGGACTGGAAGATGTCTGAATCGATATTGAATAGACTAGAAGAACTCAAACAACAACTCCATTACCATGCATTTCGCTATTATGTCGAAGATAACCCGGAAATTCCCGACGCAGAATATGACCGAATGATGCGCGAGTTGATCGACATTGAAACTGCCCATCCCGATTTAGTGACCCTAGATTCACCAAGCCGCCGAGTCGGTGGTATGCCGCTTGAGAGCTTTGATCAAGTTACACATGAAATCCCAATGTTGTCTCTAGACAACGCGTTTAGCGATGAAGAGCTGGCCGCTTTCCACAAACGCGCTCAGGACAGATTAGCGGGTTCGTCTATTGACGTGTTTTGCTGCGAGCCAAAACTGGACGGTTTAGCCGTGAGTCTACTCTATGAAAATGGCATCTTAGTTCAGGCTGCGACTCGCGGGGACGGAACAACAGGGGAGAACATCTCTGAAAATGTTCGTACCATCCCGTCTGTGCCATTAAAGCTGAATGGTCAAGGCTGGCCAGCTCGCCTTGAAGTTCGCGGAGAGGTCTTTATGCCGAAAGCCGGTTTTGAGCAGCTCAACGAAAAAGCGCGTAAAAAAGGCGAGAAGGTGTTCGTTAACCCGCGCAATGCAGCTGCGGGCAGTTTGCGTCAACTGGATTCACGTATCACCGCATCACGGCCGTTGGCATTTTACGCATACAGTGTTGGTTTAGTTGCGGGGACAGAACTCTCTTCTAGTCATTACCAGCGCTTTTTGCAGCTTAAGGAGTGGGGGCTGCCAATGTGCCCCCAGACCCAAAAGGTGTCAGGGCTGGATGAAGTGCGCGCCTACTATGCTGATATTCTTGCTCATCGCGACGCACTGCCTTACGAGATAGACGGTGTAGTGATCAAAATCGACGATATCGCCGTTCAAGAACAACTTGGGTTTGTGGCGCGTGCACCACGTTGGGCGATTGCCTACAAGTTTCCCGCGCAAGAAGAGATCACTATCTTAAATGATGTGGAGTTTCAGGTCGGTCGTACAGGCGCTATTACACCCGTTGCAAAGCTGGAGCCTATTTTTGTCGGCGGTGTTACGGTGAGTAACGCCACCTTGCACAATGCCGATGAGATAGCCCGTCTTGGTGTGATGATTGGTGATAGTGTGGTGATTCGCCGTGCTGGGGACGTGATCCCGCAGGTTGTTTCTGTCGTTCGTGATCGCCGCACGGGCAGAGAACAGCCAATAGAGTTTCCTAATAATTGCCCAGTCTGCCACTCTCATGTTGAGAGAGTAGAAGGGGAAGCTGTCTCCCGATGCACTGGGGGGCTGGTATGCCAGGCGCAGCGTAAAGAAGCGCTGAAACATTTTGTCTCCCGCAAGGCTCTTGATGTTGATGGTTTAGGCGAAAAAGTGATTGAACAATTGGTCGACCGAGAAATGGTCGAGACGCCAGCGGATCTCTTCCGATTGTCGGCTGGAGTACTGACGGTGTTGGATCGTATGGGGCCTAAATCGGCACAAAATGTGGTAAACGCTCTAAATAAAGCGAAACACACCACATTACCACGCTTTCTCTACTCACTCGGTATCCGAGAAGTCGGAGAGGCGACGGCTGCGAATCTCGCTCGACATTTTAAAACGTTGGACAAGTTGCAAGTCGCGACCCATGAAGAGCTGATTGAGGTGCAAGATATTGGTGATGTCGTGGCTAGCCATATCACGGCATTTTTCTCGGAAGAAAAGAACCAAGCGGTGGTGCAAGATCTGCTTGCTCAGGGAGTCCACTGGCCTGATATTGTCGAGCCAAGTACTCAAATACAGCAGCCTTTGGCAGGGAAAGTCGTTGTTTTAACCGGAACGCTGACTCAACTTAATCGTGATGAAGCTAAAGCGGCACTTGAATCTCTGGGAGCCAAAGTGACAGGGAGTGTCTCCAAAAAAACAGATATACTCTTTGCTGGCGAAGCGGCAGGATCCAAGTTAGTTAAAGCGCAAGAACTTGGGATTGAGATAAGAAGCGAACAAGATCTCCTCGCTTTACTATAAAGAACAAAACCCAGAGAAATCTAAAACCCTCTAAAGGAAACTTTAGAGGGTTATTTTTTTATCAAAAATAATCCCGTCCACAATAGGAGAACAACCCTTGCAGATTCTGCTGTGAGCAACCTCTCCACTTGATTTCATTTTGTTTTTCACTCTCAAAAATGCGACGCACTTCAACGTGTTTGTTTTATTTTGTTGTTTTAAAAGGGGTTTTCTGGTTTTTGCTGTGTCGGATGAAAATTAGATCTTGATCAATCTAGAGCAGAGAAATTTGGGGTTGCTCATATTTTTTTAGAAAAAAAATAAGTTCTGATTGGATGTTTTACGCCGCGAAGTTAGTCTATGGACATGGATACACACGGTGTATGCAGGAAATAACAAAAACCAAAATTAGCAATAATGCGGTTTTCACAGGAAATGATTTCTCCCCTTCGGCGGCCAACTAAAGGTGAGAAAGACAATACAGCTATATCCATTTTTAGGAGTTTTCCATGGACAAAATGTTTAAACGTACTCTTCTAGGCGCAGCCGTTGCAGCAGCTGCAATCTCTGGTTCTGCGAATGCTGCTGTTGAATTAAACGGTAAAGCAGTTCAGTTCTACGGCCAAGCAGCAGGCTTCGTTACAATCGCTTCTCCAGACAAAGGTGACAACTCAGTTACCGCAACAATTGAGTCACGCATTGGTTTCCGTGGCGTGGTTGAGTTTGAAGATTTCGGACCGAACCTACTATGGCAAATCGAAGGTGGTAACGCTAACCACGGCGGGTTTGATTCAGCTACACCATGGACACACAATGACAACGGCCAACTGGGTGCTCGTGACACTTATCTAGGTCTAGGTTTTGACGGTGTTGGTTCAATTAAGTACGGTCGTCAACTTGTTGCTGCGTACAACTACGTAGACTGGCCACACTCAAACCCTGGTTTAGGTAACGTGTTTGACTGGAACAACGATATCGGCGCAGGCTATCAAGATCGCGCGGACAATGTTATCCGCTTTGATTCAGAAACGTTTGGTGGCTTCAACTATCAAGTCACGCTCAGTGGCATGGAAAAAACTACAGATGCGCTTGTTGTGAGTATTGGTGCTTCTTATCAAGCAGGCCCAGTTAATATTCACGGTGGTTACTATACTCAAGCAGAATACACAGAGAAAGTGAATAATGTAGACACCAAAAAAGGTGACATCAACTACGCAATTATTGGTGCAAGCGCAGGCTTTGATTCATTGACTATTACGGGCGCTGTTAAACTCATGAACAACGAGTTGGCAGACAAAGAGCAGATGGCATACTCTGCGACTGCGCAGTACGTCAACAACTCTTGGGTTTACAAGCTGGGCCTAGCAGGTACAACCGATTCTGAAACGAAAGGCAAAGCAGACAAAGATACCGCAGACCTTGCAGTATCAGCACGTCTAGGTTACTTGCTACCAAGCACTTACCTGTTTATGGATCTACGTAACTACAAGATGAACAATGCTGACGGTTTCGACAGCAACCTACTTATCGGTGCGGAATACTACTTCTAAGAAGTAGATGAGTTCCTGTTAGCAATGTAGTACTGTTTTCGAGCACCTTTATCGGTGCTCGATTTTTTTGGAGAATTAACATGAATTTTCGAACTTCGGCCTTGTTGCTAGTGAGCACAGTGTGTTCTGGTGCCGCACTTGCTGGCGTGCAAGTGAATTTATCTAAAGACGTTGAACTACTGGCGGTGAATGGGGAAGAAATAGGTTTACGTCTATTTAGTAAAAGTGAACTGCAGTTAGAAGATGGTCTCAATCAAATTGTTGTGCGTGCTTCTAAGTTAGTGCATCAGGCAAACGGCGAATTTGAAAAGTTCAATTCAGACCCAGTTATCATTACATTTGACGGTAAAGATCAGAAAATTCAGCTATCTCCACAAGGCAATATTGCAACGACGACAGATGCAGACCATTTTAATCAACAGCCTTATTTTACCCTGAGTTCTTCTTCTCCTGATGTTCAAGTAGAGCAAGAACTGTTGCCACGCGGCCCGGGCATAACGCGTGATTATGAAAAAGAGATCGCTCGTTTCAACGCTCAGCGCAATATCCCAATTGATAAAGCATCGATGGAAAGCCAGTTTTCTGAAAAACAGAAGCAGGCTACTGAAGAAGTAATGCCTGCGAACGTAAAGTCTAACAGCTTAAAAATGGTTAAAGCTCAGTACCTTGCTTTGACGGAAGAGGAAAGAAAACAGTTTCTTTCCTGGGCGGTCGCGCAGTAATCGCGTGTTAGACGGATGTGATGGTTATAGAAACAGGCTGGGGGAGTATCGCCCCAGCCAGCAGATTATTGAGTTTTCTCAAGCACGAGAATAATTCCTTCCATCGCGACAATTTTCACTTTACTGCCGGATGGTATATGAGTTGTCGACTTCGCAGACCAAGTTGTATCGGCAATCCGAATTCGGTTCATTCCTACCTGAATATCTTCTTCGAGAATCAATTCTTGGCCAACGAGCTGCTTCTGCTTTTGGTTGAGATCTCGGCAGGCGTCGCTTTGCTTATCATGCTTTAATTGGCGTCGCCACCAAATCCACGTTGTCGCCAGTGAAAAGGCGGCGAAGGCGCTCCATTGCACTGGCCAACCTAATGGCATTAATGAAAGTAGCAGACCAACGGCGAGCGCAGAAATACCGAACCAGAGAAAATAACCTGCCGTACCGAGTAGTTCGACGGCCAATAAGGCCAGCCCGAAAGCCAGCCAATGCCAGTGATTCATGCCTTCGAGTAATTCGACCAAGTTGCCTCCTTAGTGGTTGTCTTTGCTGTGTTTAAACATTTCAGCAATGCCAGCGATTGACCCCATCAAACCCGTTGCTTCAAGTGGCAACATGATGACTTTGCCGTTTTCCGCTTGGCCAATCGCCTTTAACGCGTCGGTATACCCTTGGGCAATAAAGTAGTTAACGGCTTGCATATCCCCTTTGGCGATCGCTTCTGAAACCATAGTTGTTGCTTTGGCTTCTGCCTCGGCGGCACGTTCACGCGCTTCTGCTTTTAAAATGGCGGCTTGCTTTTCCCCTTCGGCTTTTAAAATTTCCGACTGTTTTTGACCTTCGGCGCGTAGAATCTGTGCTTGGCGAACCCCTTCTGCTTCAAGTACTTCTGCGCGTTTATTCCGTTCTGCTTTCATTTGTGCGTTCATCGCGGCCGTTAGGTCGGCTGGTGGTTGAACGTCCTTGATTTCGATACGAGTGACTTTGATCCCCCAAGGATTGGTTGCTTGGTCAACAATTGAGAGCAACTTGGTGTTAATCATGTCACGTTGGCTGAGCATTTCATCCAGCTCCATAGAGCCGAGTACGGTACGCATGTTGGTCAGGGTTAAGTTGCGGATTGCGTGTTCAAGATCGTTGACTTCATAGGCTGCGCGAGCAGCATCTATGACCTGAATAAAGCACACGGCATCGATGGTGACATTCGCGTTGTCTTTTGAGATGACTTCTTGAGCAGGAATATCGAGCACTCGCTCCATCATATTGATTTTATGGCCGACCGAATCAATAAAAGGAATAATTAAGTTAAGTCCTGGCTTGAGAGTTTGTGTGTAGCGGCCAAAACGCTCCACTGTCCAGTTATTCCCTTGTGGGACCGTTTTGACGCCAGCAGCAATAAAAACGATAACAACGAAAACAAGTATGGCTATGGTGATCATAGAGTCTATAGGCATGAGAAAGTCCTTGGTGATAAATAATTTATGCAATTGGTTTATTTTTGCTTATTTTGTAAACAAAAACAACGTGATAAATGCGAACTTACCCCCGTTTCAGATAAAATAAAAGCCGGTAAATTCCGGCTGTAAATTATTGATTTAATTTAAGTAAGTAGGAGCTAATTTAGTAGAGGATCGAGTAGAGCTGGCGACGATAGCGACTGGCGATCGCATTGCCTTGCCCAAGCGCTGAGAGGATGTCCATAAACGTCTTCTTCACCTCGCCATCACCGATATTGAGGTTAGTTTTCAACTGGCTCCATAGCATCTCCAACGCTTCTTCCTCACGTCCTACGTGTTGGTATTGCACCGCTAGCTCACAGGCAAGCGTGTGGTTTGTTGGATCATTTTGATAGTCAAGCTCGAGTTTTTGAATTTCAGGGCTATTGGCAGCTTGCTTTTGTAACTCCAATTTTGCTTGTAGGCCTTTGAAATAGTTGTCTTGGTACTCAAGCGGAATGGATGACAGCAGTCGTTCGGCTGCTTCTGCCTGATTCGCTTCCAGCAGGCAGTCTGCCATGGCCAGTTTAACGTCACCACGTTGTTGTAGTTCAACTGGCAAAGTACGCAAAGTACTTAGCGCTTGTGGATACAAACCGTTTTGCATCTCTTCGATAGCTTGCTGCAGTGCGAGTTCTTCGGTGGAGGGAAGATGCTTGCCAAGCATAGCTTGAATCGCCTCAATAGATTGAGCACCGCCAAGACCATCGACCGCTTGGCCATTAACAAACAGAGCGATAGTGGGGAGTACCTGCACACCGAATTGAGCTGCGATCGGACCTTGGGTTTGGCAGTCCAGCAGCGCTAAGGTAAAAGCACCTTGATATTGTTGGGCCAACTGGCGCAGAGCGGGCAGTATCTCGGTACTCTCTGGATAAGCATTCGCCCAGAAATGAATCAAAATCGGTGTCTGCGCTGAGCGCTCTAGGATTTCACGAAAATTTTGTTCGTTGATATCAACAATAAAAGGGGAGTGCATGTCAGGATCCTTGTTGAATGTATAACGGCTTTACAAGATATGGGGGAGCTAGTCCGCATTTTCAAGCATAAAAAAACGCTGCATAGAGCAGCGTTTAGTGGCGTGGCAAGCGAAAGTGCCTAAATAAGAAGAAATATTGTCAGCACCACACCTACACTCAACCAGTTGAGTTGATTTAGTGTCATATTGAAACATGTCTTGTATGCGTAGATTAGGTGAAAGTTGACTTTGGTTTTGTCACATTGAACAAGATATCACCACATTGTTACGGAAAGATTACAAATATTGCATGGATTATGCGGCGCGTCTCAAAATCTCATCCATCCAGCGAGCAGGAAGTAGTCGTTTAAGATAGGCAAATAGCACGGTTGGCGTGGTGACTCGGTAGCGAATTTTTGGCTTTGGGCTTGTGAGCGCGTGCAACACTGGCGCAACGCAGGATTGTGCTGGCAAGACAAATCGGTTGCTTGAGGTCTCATTTTCTAAGCGACTGCGCTGGGCAAGATAGTGTTCTTTGTGCGGACTGCTCTCAATATCAATCCATTTCATAAAAGCGGTGAGTGCATTTTGTCGAAAGCGAGTCTCGATCGGACCTGGTTCAAGCAAAGCAATGTGTATATTGCTGCCGTATAGCTCTAGGCGTAAGGTGTCTGTCCAACCTTCAATAGCAAACTTGGATGCGTTATAGGCTCCGCGGTATTTCATTGCGGCAAAGCCGAGCACGGAACTGTTTTGGATGATTCGCCCCTCATTTTGCTGTCTCATAATCGGCAAGACTTCTCGTACCAGTTGATGCCAGCCAAAAAAATTGCTCTCAAATTGTTCACGTAGTGCGTCGGTGGGGAGATCTTCCAGTGCGCCGGGTTGTCCATAGGCACCGTTGTTAAATAGCCCGTACAACTCGCCATTAGTGAGCGCTAAGGTTTGTTCTACCCCACGGGTAATGCTTTGGCTATCAGCAAGATCCAACTGAATACAGGTCAAACCTTCTTGGCGTAGCCTGATGACATCCTCTTCTTTTCGGCAGGAGGCTATCACCCTAAAGCCCTGTGCTTGCAGGGCGTGGGCACAAACATAGCCAATACCACTGGAGCAGCCAGTGATTAATACCGATTTGGTCATTTTGTTTCCTTGTTTTTGTCTTAGTTAGTTTTCGCTATGTAATAGACATTTTAGCGCCAGTTCAACGCGTGAATAATGGAAGGTAAATCCAAGTTCCGTCAGTTTTTTCGGTTTAGCGCGGATACTATCGAGTAGCAGACAGGCGGACTCTCCCATCAGGAGATTGATTGCCCATTTCGGTGTCATCAACAGATGGGGGCGACCTAGCGTTCTGGCGAGAGTTTCGCTGAAAACCTTGTTGGTCACCGGATGAGGTGCGCTGAGGTTATATGCGCCCTGCGCATGAGGGGTCTCAAGTAAATAGACCATCGCTCGGACCATGTCTTGCAGGTGAATCCATGGCAGATATTGCTGGCCATTGCCTATCGGCCCACCTAAACCTAGACGGTATGGTAGCAACATTTTAGCCAGTGCACCGCCGCCTAAGCCAAGCACCACGCCCGTGCGTAACAGACAAACGCGAGTTTGTTCCGATTGGGCTCGCTTGGCAATCTGTTCCCAACGCTCACATACAGTATGGGTGAAACTCTGGCTATGTACGTGCAAACTCTCGTCGAAAGGATGGGCTTGTTGGTCACCATAATAGCCCACGGCAGAACCACTGATGAACACGGCGGGCGGTTTGGTACTGGCGTGAATGAGCGCCACCAATTTTTCGGTTAGTTGCCAGCGGCTTTGACAAATGAGCTGCTTTTGTGACTTGGTCCAGCGTTTATCCGCGATCGGTTCTCCCGCTAGGTTAATCACGGCATCAACGTCGTTCAGATCGTGCAGCTCATCTAAATGAGGCAAGTAAGTGATGTTGCCTCGGTCAGCGAAATGCAGCCGCTGCTTGGCGGCCTTCGTGTCTCTGGTCAACAATACGATTTGATGCTCACTCAATATCTTGAGTAGCTCGCAGCCGATAAAACCCGTTCCACCAGTCAGTAATATCTTCATGTGCCCCTCCATGCTGTTGTTAGTATATGGCAGAGTTAAATACGCAGCCAACTCCAAGACAGGTCATTGATTCATTTCATTTTCGTTCATAGCTCAGTCACAGTTTTAATAAAAGGTAACAAAATGTGACATTGCTCGAAGGCCAAGTCACATCACCAAGCGAAATTATCTGCAATTATTACAAATAACTGCATACCCAAGGGAAGTCAGCTTAATGACAGCCATTCTTGCTCTTTTTCGAGCCTTTGCCGCCAGTGCCCGAGATCTGTTGCCGATTGTTGTGGTGATTGTCTTCTTTCAGTTGGTGGTGTTGCAGCAACCGTTACCAAACTTGATGTCCATCGTTTCTGGTTTAGTGTTGGTAATCCTCGGTTTAACCTTCTTTGTTTTTGGTTTAGAAATGGGGCTCTTTCCCATCGGCGAGTCGATGGCACAGGCTTTTGCACGTAAAGGCAGTCTGTTTTGGCTGTTCGTCTTCTCTTTTTGTTTGGGATTCGGCACGACTATCGCGGAGCCTGCGTTGACTGCGGTGGCGGACGAGGCCGCTCAAGTTGCGGCGGAAGGGGGAGTGATAGAGGAGAACCAATACGCTATGGATCGTTACGCTAATGGATTGAGAGTCACCGTGGCCTTATCGGTGGGGGTGGCGATTGTATTGGGCGTGCTGAGAATCCTTAAAGGTTGGCCGATCCACTATATGATTATCGGTGGTTACGTCATTGTGGTGATTCTGACGGGCTTTGCGCCAGAAAACATCGTTGGGATTGCCTATGACTCTGGCGGCGTAACGACTTCGACCATTACCGTGCCACTCGTAACGGCGCTGGGAGTGGGTTTAGCTTCGGCGATTAAAGGGCGCAATCCGATGTTAGACGGATTTGGCTTGATCGCTTTCGCCTCTTTGCTACCGATGATCTTCGTCATGATTTACGGCATGGTGGTGACATGATGGAGTTGAGCCATTTTTTCGATATCTTGCTAAGTACTTTGGTCGATGTGATGCCGATTGCGGCCATTTTGTTTGGTTTTCAGTTTGCTGTGTTGCGCAAGCCGATCCACAATCCGCTGAAAGTGTTGCTCGGCTTTCTCTACGTTATCTTGGGGTTAGCGCTTTTTCTTATGGGCCTTGAACTCGCGCTTTTTCCGCTGGGAGAAACCATGGCAAGTCAGCTCACTGCGCCGCACTTTTTGACTCAAGTGCGTATTAGCTTAGGCAGTCAGTTGGAATGGATCGACTATTACTGGGTTTATCTGTTCGCCTTTTTTATTGGTTTTAGTACCACGGTCGCTGAGCCCTCGTTGATTGCTGTGGCGATCAAAGCCAATCAAGTATCGGGTGGCAGTATCGGCGTCACTGGTCTGAGGGTGGCCGTAGCACTTGGGGTTGCTGTGGGCATTGCGCTTGGCAGTTACCGCATTGTCGTCGGCGATCCCATTCATTATTACATCATTGTCGGCTACATATTGGTCGTCATTCAAACTTACTTTGCTCCGCGATTAATTGTCCCTCTGGCTTATGATTCCGGAGGGGTCACTACCTCGACTGTCACGGTTCCGCTGGTGACGGCGCTGGGGCTTGGGCTTGCCTCCACCGTTCCTGGTCGCAATCCGCTCATCGACGGTTTTGGCTTGATTGCTTTTGCCAGCTTATTTCCCATTATCTCAGTGATGGGGTACGCGCAAATCACTCAATGGCTGAGTCGTCGGCAAGTATCAAAGGAGAATGAAAATGCGCTTTAAACTGATTGTGGCGTTTGTTGAAGACAGTAAAACAGACATTGTTTTAGATGCTGCGCGTGAGGCAGGCGCGACGGGCGCTACTGTGATTAATAATGCGCGCGGTCAAGGGTTAAATCAAAAACGGACCTTCTTTGGCTTGACGTTAGAAGTACAAAAGGACGTGTTACTTTTTGTGGTGGAAGAGCATCTGTCTCGCCATATTCTCGAAACCATTAACGACGTCGGCGAGTTTGATGTGGAGTCGGGGCAGGGCATAGCCATCCAAATTGACATTGAGGATGCGGTAGGCGTTGCGCATCAGGTGGCCAAGTTAACCAAAGTGGTAGAGGACGAACTATGAACAGTCATGACAGAATTCAAGTGCGGGATGTGATGGCCAACATGTATGTGATGGTCGACGGCCTGACCACAGTGCATGAAGGCATCACACTGGCAAGGAAACATCAGGTGAAAGCGTTAGTGGTCGACAAACGCCACGAAGATGATGAGTATGGGATTGTTTTGATGAACGACATTGCGAAAAAAGTGTTGGCAAAAAATCGCTCGCCACATCGAACCAATATCTATGAGATCATGACCAAACCTGCGTTGTGCGTCTCGCCTGATATGAACGTTAAATACTGCGCGCGATTGTTTGAGCGTTTTGGCATCAGCCGCGCCCCTGTGATTGAAAATGGCAAACTGATTGGCATGGTCAGTTATAACAACATCGTCATGAATGGCATGGCTCGGGATGACGAGCAAGAATCTTAAACGTACAATACCCTGGTAAAACAAGGGGAAATGTTGTGAAACTGTTTATTGCTTCTGATCTGCATGGCTGCCTTGAGGCCACCAAAGCGATGTTGACATGCTTTGAAAACTCCGGTGCCGAGCATTTGATATTGTTGGGCGATCTATTAAATCATGGGCCGAGAAATCCGATTCCGCGCGCCTACAATCCGCCAGAAGTGGCACGATTGCTCAATGAGTACGCCGATAAGATTATTGCCGTGCGTGGAAATTGCGATAGCGAAGTCGATCAAATGTTGCTGTCGTTTCCGATGATGATGGATTACGCCTGGGTTTTGCTTGAACCGGGGCGTAAGGTATTCCTCACTCACGGCCATAAATACCATGCCAAACAAAACCCAGGGTTGCGCGCCGGGGATGTATTGGTGCATGGCCACACGCATATTCCCGTAGCACAACGGGAAGACGGGAATCTTATATTTAATCCCGGCTCGGTGACTTTCCCAAGAGAGGGCAAACCGGCCAGTTATGGGGTGTACGACTCTGGCACTTGGTCAGTGATCGCACTGAGCGGTGAAACCCTGCTTGCAACCACGCTGTAAGAAAATGAAAAAGGCAGCTTGGCTGCCTTTAGTTTCTGTCTGAGTGGCCCAAATCTCTTTCTGGATCAATTCTATCTCGGACTTTTTGTTTCAGTACTTTGGCCTCAGGAAATCCACCATCGGCTTTGCGCTCCCAAATAAGCACTTCATTACAGAAAATTTCAAACCGGCCACCAGTATCTGGGTGAAGGCTGACTGTCTCAATTTCTTCACTGAAGGTGTGCAGCAGTTCTTGCGCCAACCAGGTGGAGCGGAGCATCCAATTGCACTGACGGCAGTAATAGATGGCGATTTTCGCTTTTGTCATACTTTTCCTTTAAAACAACAATTTTAAACCAACGGCGAACGTGAGCACTTCAAAGGCGATTTTGACCACGTTGTTGCTAAGTCTCTGGCTTATCCAAGCGCCCAAACCGCCCCCGAGGAAGGAGCTCAATAACAGCGCAGGCAGCCAAGGCCAGTGAACGGGAGCACCAGCTTCTACCACGGCCAAACCTCCGATACCGTTCCAGAATAAACCGACGCAAATCATTGTCAATGCGACGGCTTGTTTGTAGCTGTACCCAAACCAGCGCACCAAAAAGAGCGTCACCAATAATCCTGACCCTGCTGTTAAGGAGCCGTTAATGACGCCAATCAAAACCATCACTGTGCCGCCAATCAGCCATCCATGAATATCTCTATGATTGGCTTGTTCACTCTGGCCAAGTTGCTTTTTAGCACGCGAATAGATCCCTAAGGCCAATATCATCAAACCAAGCAGCATCTGGGCGGCTTTCTCTGGGATCAGCATGACCAAGTTCGCGCCCGTGACTACGCCAATACTGCCCGTTAAAACCAGATAAACGATAACCTTGCCATTGAGTGAACCTGAACGAAAGTGAGTAAAGGCTGCGCCTAAACCGAGCGCGACGCTGGCAAGTTTGTGGGTAGCGAGAGCCATCGCAAAGGGAAGCCCCATGAAAATAAGGAGGGGAAATTGCAGTAAGCCAGCGCCGCCTCCAGAAACAGAAGCGAGGGTGTTGGCCACTAGCGAACCCAAAAACAGCAAAGCGGTGTTAATCCAATCCATTGAATTCACTAAAAAGGGAGTGTTACCTCCCTTGGTTGATTAGTTCGAAAAAAGCACCGTTGAGCCGTGATTCAGGCTGGTTAAAAGCAGCGTTTTTTCGTTGACGATGTCAATACGACGGCTTTGCTGTGCGTCCATTTTGAACACTTTGGTGATCACTTTCAGTTGTGCATCTGAGAAGTCTTGGTTTTTGGACGAGGAGACATCTTTAAACTCCTTCGGCGTGACCAGCAAGTAATTATCGCTCACATCCCATTGGCCCGATTCGGAAATATTGATGGTGACTTCTTGAGATGATTCATGTGAAAACAGCTTGAGCATCGCAACGCGAATGTAGTTGCCGTTTGGCAAATATTTCACATTTGACGTTACGTTCACCTTACGTAAAGGGCCAACCGTGCCATCGGGGTTGAGCTCATCATTGATCACTGTAACCATATTGGACTGCCACTCATTCGCGGAGAGGATCTGTTCGACCTTCAGATCACTTCCCCAGTAAAGCCAAGCACTAAAGAGCGTTGAAGCCACCAAAAGTAAAGAGGCGATTTTAGTTTTCATGCATGTCCTAATCATTTACAAATGGAACCAAGGTCATTTTGTTCGGCCACGATTCTCAACGTAACGTTTTCACTAGAATGGTTGAGGCTATGAATGTAATTCAGTGTCAGTTGATTGTTTTGTCCACCTGTTGCAATGACTTTCACTGGCGTCGATTCGCCAAGGTGAACTTCTGCATATTTATTCACGCATTGTTCAATGGACGGTAGCCAAGCCTGCAAAGGAGGATGGTTAATCGGGGTCAGTACTTGAATGTCACCCACGTTTGCCAATACCCGAAATTTAGACTCAGCTGGATTGGTAAACAACATCACACTTATCGGCAGCAAGATGGAAAGCAACCACATAGCGATGATATACCAACGCGTTTTTGGCGCAATGATTGTCTCTTGGGTATTGAGTGTTTCGACTTCGATTAAATCACTTGCGTAGCCGTCTTGCGTAATTTCAACCTCTTCGAGGCTAAGGGAATCGGCATCCGGTGCTTCCTCAATGCTATTCGATTTATCTGACAGCAAAGGAGTGATTCTCTCTACCGAACAGATGAGCTGATAGCCGCGCTTTGGCACAGTTTTCACATATTCAGGCGATTTAGTGGAGTCTTTGAGCATTTTACGCAAGGTAGAAATAGCTTGGGTCAAGCTAGAATCATCCACTTCGAAACCCTGCTCGCGCCAGACAAACTCATGCAATTCGTTGCGACTTAAAACTTCATTTGGTCTTTCTGCCAATATCAGCAGAATACGGCTTTCATTACTGCCCAGCCGTACGATTTCGTTGCTGAAATCTTGATCAAGTAATGTATTGCTGTTCGGATCAAAAATGAACCGTTGTGCGATAACAAACTTAGTGCCGATATGACTCATGACATTCTTCTTATATTATGTTTTTTATTTTTCAATAGCTTATGCTTATTTTGTGCGCTAATGGTTGCATTGGCAATGTTAATGTTTCCGTATGCATGCGGATAGGATAATTAAATTTATGCAAAAAAACAGCGTTTTCCCCACAATTGACCTTGAATTTACATTTGTCAGCCACATCTTAAGAGCAGAACATCCAAGATGTACAATCAACCTATTTAGTCTTTAATACTGTTTAAAGTTACATTGGAGTGAAAATGAGCGAGACAAACGTAGCAAACAACAAAGAAACTCGTGGCTTTCAGTCAGAAGTAAAACAGCTTCTTCACCTAATGATCCACTCTCTGTATTCCAACAAAGAGATCTTTTTACGCGAGTTAATCTCAAACGCGTCAGATGCGGCTGATAAGTTGCGCTTTCAGGCGCTCTCTGCTCCCGATCTTTATCAAGGTGACGCTGACCTCGGTGTGAAGCTCTCTTTTAATGCTGAAAACAACACACTTACCATCTCTGACAACGGGATTGGTATGAGCCGTGATGAGGTGATCTCTCATCTCGGAACCATTGCGAAATCAGGTACAGCGGAATTTTTCTCTGAGCTCTCACAAGAGCAATCAAAAGAGTCGCAATTGATCGGCCAATTCGGCGTTGGTTTCTACTCGGCGTTTATCGTCGCTGACGCGGTGACGGTGCGTACCCGTGCGGTGGGGCTGTCTGCTGATCAAGCGGTAATGTGGCACTCTGCGGGAGAAGGTGAGTACACCATCGAAGACATCCACAAAGAATCGCGCGGCACGGACGTCGTTCTGCACATGCGCGAAGATGGCAAAGAGTTCTTGAACGAGTGGCGTCTACGTGATGTGGTGAGCAAATATTCCGATCATATTGGCATCCCGGTTTCGATTCAAACCAAGGTTCGCGATGACGAAGGGAACGAAACCGACCAAATTCAATGGGAACAGATCAACAAGGCACAAGCGCTTTGGACGCGTAACAAAGCCGACATTACTGATGAAGAGTACCAAGAGTTTTACAAACACGTCTCTCACGATTTTACCGATCCGATGCTTTGGAGCCATAACCGCGTCGAAGGTAAAAACGACTACACCAGCTTGCTTTATATTCCAGCCAAAGCTCCTTGGGATATGATGAACCGTGACCATAAGTCCGGTTTGAAATTGTATGTCCAGCGAGTGTTTATCATGGATGACGCAGAACAGTTCATGCCGTCATACCTACGTTTTGTGCGTGGCTTGATTGATTCAAACGATCTGCCGCTCAACGTGTCGCGCGAAATTTTGCAAGACAACAAAGTCACCCAATCACTGCGCAACGCTTGTACCAAGCGAGTGCTCACCATGCTAGAACGTATGGCGAAAAATGATGCCGATAAGTATCAGCGTTTTTGGAAAGAGTTTGGCTTGGTGATGAAAGAAGGCCCAGCAGAAGACTTTGCCAACAAAGAGAAAATTGCCGCGCTATTGCGTTTTGCCTCGACCGAAGTTGACTCTGCTGAGCAAAGCGTCTCGCTTGAATCTTACGTTGCCCGCATGAAAGAAGGCCAAGATAAGATTTACTACCTAACAGCGGATAGCTACGCGGCGGCGAAAAACAGCCCACACTTGGAGCAGTTTAAAGCCAAAGGTATTGAAGTCATTCTGATGTTTGATCGCATCGATGAGTGGTTGATGAACTATCTAACCGAGTTTGATGGCAAGCAGTTCCAATCAATCACCAAAGCGGGTCTTGATCTGAGCAAGTTCGAAGACGAACAAGAGAAGGAAAAGCAGAAAGAGACGGAAGAAGAGTTCAAGTCGGTGGTTGAGCGAACTAAAAACTACTTGGGTGATCGCGTCAAAGAGGTACGTACGACCTTCAAGTTAGCCAACACGCCTGCGGTCGTTGTTACCGACGACTACGAAATGGGTACGCAAATGGCGAAGTTACTCGCTGCTGCCGGTCAAGCGGTGCCTGAAGTGAAGTACATCTTTGAACTGAACCCAAATCATGCCCTAGTGCAGCGCATGGCCGATGAAGCGGATGAAGAGGCGTTTGGTCGCTGGGTTGAAGTCCTGCTGGGGCAGGCAATGCTTGCTGAGCGTGGCTCGATGGAAGATCCAAGCCAGTTCTTGGGGGCGATCAACACGCTTTTGACTAAGGGCTAATAACGTTTGCCGCGAAAAGTCGCTACTTATGCTCTTTTTGCGCGCATTTGCATTCATTTTGCAACAATTTGTTGAACGATAGTGTGAAGTGTGAGTGCTTGAGCATTCTTTAGTCTTAATTCGCGCTTGAGAACAATATTGTGTGGTAGAATGCAAACTTGAAACGAAACAAACAGGCGTGTAAGGTGCACGCCTGTTTTGTTGTTAACTATAAAAGCAATTATACCGAAACTTACCGTGAGCTTGTGGTATCGGGCTGTTTAGGGATTTCAACGAGTCAAGCTAGACTCGTTTTTACTCTTTATTGCTTCGCTCGTCGACCACGTCACTGACATAGTGAGCTTCGGTATAAATCATCATAATCGAAAGAGGATTCAACATGCGCATCATTCTTCTAGGTGCTCCAGGTGCAGGTAAAGGCACGCAGGCTCAATTCATCATGGAGAAGTATGGTATTCCACAAATCTCTACTGGTGACATGCTACGTGCCGCTATCAAAGCAGGTACTGAGCTTGGTAAACAAGCAAAAGCTGTGATCGACGCTGGTCAACTAGTTTCTGATGAAATCATTCTAGGCCTGATTAAAGAGCGCATTGCTGCGGAAGATTGTGCGAAAGGCTTTTTGCTAGATGGTTTCCCACGCACAATTCCTCAAGCTGATGGCTTAAAAGAGATGGGTATCGCGGTTGATTACGTGATCGAATTTGATGTTGCGGATGAAGTGATCGTGGAACGTATGGCGGGTCGTCGTGCTCACCTACCTTCTGGCCGCACCTACCATGCGGTTTACAACCCACCAAAAGTGGAAGGCAAAGACGACATCACAGGTGAAGATCTTGTGGTCCGTGATGACGACAAAGAAGAAACGGTCCGCGCACGTCTAGGCGTGTACCATTCGCAAACAGCACCACTGATTGCTTACTACGGCAAAGAAGCGGAAGCGGGCAACACCAAGTACCTCAAGTTTGACGGAACGAAGCAAGTTGCCGAAGTGAGTGCTGATATCGAGAAGGCATTGGCATAATAGGTCGTACCTATTACCAATAATCGCAAAATGTTTGTTATAGTGAAAGCGGCCCTAGGGTCGCTTTTTTATTATGTTTCATCAGCCAGTTAGCCGATTTTAACCGAGAGGTTTGCGAATGACCCTTATAGGGAGTTCGCTTTGATCGATGAATTCATATTGCCGTATAAAACTCCTCAGCCATTATCGTAGAGACGCTATGAACAACACAAAAAAACACGGAGTGCTTTTAGTTAACCTTGGAACTCCAGAGCACGCGACCGCACCCGCCGTGAAACGCTTTTTGAGTCAATTCTTGCATGATAAACGTGTCGTTGATATGAGCCGTTGGCTGTGGTGTCCGATTCTCCATGGCATCATTTTGCCCATCCGTTCACCTAAAGTGGCCAAGTTATATCAATCGGTCTGGATGGAAGAGGGCTCACCCTTAATGGTTTACTCGCAGCAGCAAAAACAAGTATTGCAAGCGCGCACTGGTTTGCCAGTTGAACTGGGCATGAGTTATGGCAACCCTAGTGTATCCACAGGTATAACCCGGCTGATGGAACAAGGTGTGGAGCTGATCACGGTGCTACCTCTGTACCCGCAATATTCTGCGACCACCACAGCAGCGGCTTTCGATGCGCTCAGTAAAGCGCTCGCTAAAATGGCGCTGCTACCCAGCATTCATTTTGTGCGGGACTATCACAATCACCCCAGTTACATCCGAGCTCTCGCTCAGTCGGTGCGCCAATCTTGGCAGGAAAATGGTCGCGGAGACTACTTGCTCTGCTCTTATCACGGCATTCCGAAACGCTACGCCGACAATGGCGATATTTACCCGCAGCACTGTGAAATGACGACAGAGCTTCTGCGCTTGGAGTTGGGGTTGACCAAAGAGCAGATAGGTTTGACGTATCAATCCCGTTTTGGTCGAGAAGAGTGGTTGCAACCCTATACGGATAAAACCTTAGAGGCGCTTCCAGGGAGAGGGGTTAAAACGTTGGATGTCTTGACTCCGGCTTTTTCCGTAGACTGCTTGGAAACTTTAGAAGAGATTTCAGAACAAGGAAAAGAGAGCTTCCTTCACGCGGGCGGTGAGCGCTTTACCTATATTCCTTGCCTAAATGCAGCAGATGAACATATTGAGATGATGGTAGAGCTGCTCCATCTACCCAATTCGCAAGCATAGCGGACAAACCAATAAGGCCACGGAATGTGGCCTTAGTTTTAGCAGGAGAAGCGATTACGCAACAGAAACTTGTTGCTCTTCAAGCTGTTCAGCGACACTGCTGGTGACTTCAGCACCATGCATCCAACGAACCAGCGTATTTGAAAACAGCAGCAGAATGGTACCAGAGATCGTCGCTGTCACAGCGATGCCGCTGAAAATCGCCATCGCTCCAAATTCTCCAACGTGTGAGCCTACGTAGCCTGCGACGTAGTTGGCAATCGCGTTACAACCAAACCATGCACCCATCATTAAAGAAGCGAGGCGCAGAGGTGCCAGTTTGGTGACCAAAGACAGACCAATCGGTGACAGACAAAGCTCGCCCAATGTATGGAAAAAGAAAGCACCCACCAGCCAGAGCATCGACGTTTTCACGCTGGTATCGCCCCCTTGTTCAATCACCGCGCCGACCATACATAAAAAGCCTAACGCGAGGAAGAACATTGCTAAGGCAAATTTCTTCGGTGAATTCGGCTCTCGTTTACCCATTTTTACCCACAATACAGCCAAGACTGGAGCCAAGGTAATGATGAAAAATGGGTTCAGTGACTGGAACCAAGCCGCGGGCACTTCAAAGCTGCCGATCATACGGTCAGTATATTGCTGGGTATAAATGTTCATCAGGCCACCGGCTTGTTCAAAGCCGACCCAAAAGACAATAGTAAAGAGGCTCATTACGAGGATCACTTTAATCCGATCCGCCTCTTCTTTGGTCAAAGGCTCTTTACGTGCCGACTGCTTGTTCTCAAGATCGCGCTTTGCAGCAGGTTCACGACCAATATCGCCTAACCAAGATTGGGCAAACGTCATTTGCATCGCTAAGCTAATCAGCATACCAATGCCCGCAGCGACAAATCCCGCTTTCCAGCCATAAGATTCGGTGACAGAACCAGACACCACGCCTGCAATCAAGGCACCAAGGTTGATGCCCATGTAGAAAATAGTGAACGCTCCATCACGGCGGTTATCCCCTTCACGATAAAGATAACCGACCATCGTTGAGATATTCGGTTTGAATAAACCGTTACCTGAAATCAGCAAACCCAAACCAAGGTAAAACGTATGCAGATCGCTAAAACCGAGCACATCTGCCGGAAGGGCCAAAGTAAATTGGCCAATCGCCATCAGCGCTCCACCGATTAAAATCGAGCGTCGTTGCCCCAAGAAATTGTCAGCCAAATAGCCACCAATCAGAGGTGTGATGTACACCAGTCCGGTGTAGATGCCGTACAGATCCAGCGCGTCTTTCGTGCTCCAACCCATACCGCCGTTGATGGTTGCATCAGTGAGATAAAGTACCAGAATGGCACGCATCGCGTAGTAAGAGAAGCGTTCCCACAGCTCGGTGCCGAAAAGTAAAAATAGACCACGAGGATGGCCGAAATATTGGTGTTGTGTTGACATAAACTAAGCTATTTCAAGTCATTAAAATTTTTATTGGGGATTACGTATACCTCCAGTTAACTTTTTATACAAATGCTAAAAAATGAACAAAAGCAAAAGATCTTTTGGCAATTGACTGTAAATAAAGAGGATTGTTGTTTTCTGCTGCGGCAATTTATGTGTTACAAACTAAAGTTTCATTTTTGAGAGGAAAATATTTACATTTGTTGGACGACGTACACGGATTGGGGAGTGATAAGCTGGCTCTTTCCGTTTATGAAAGCGATAATGGTAAGAGACGAAAAGATATAGATGGCTAGTTAGAATGAAACGTTGGTACTTACTCTACTGTAAGCGCGGAGAACAACTGCGCGCTAAGCAGCATTTGGAAAATCAGGGAGTGGAGTGTTTCTACCCTACAATAATGGTCGAGAAAATTTTGCGTGGCAAAAGGCAGAAAAGAAGTGAACCTCTTTTTCCGTCTTATATTTTTGTCCGATTTGATTTTGAGCTTGGTCCTACCTTCACGACGGTTCGTTCAACCCGCGGGGTGGTGGATTTTGTCCGATTTGGCGCACAGCCGAAAGAGTTGCAGGGTGACCTCATCTTTGAACTTAAAGAGCATCAGAAAGAGAATGACGTGTGCGTTGAAGCAAAATCGTTACCACGTCCTGGCGTGTCGATTCGCGTTAAGAAAGGTCAGTTTGCTGGTATTGATGCGATTTTCCAAGAACAAGACGGCGAAACGCGGTCAATCATGCTGGTGAAAATGATCTCCCAAGTGGTGCCAGTGAGCATCAGTAACAGTGATCTTGAGCTGGGCGGTTAACCCTAAATGACGACCTGCAAGCTAAAAATAGGCAAACTAAAAAAACAAGGCACCGCGAGGGTGCCTTGTTGGTATTAGCCTTTGTAGGCGTCGTTGTGTACGGTTTTCACGGCACGCCCCGATGGGTCAACGCAGTTTTTAAACGACTCATCCCACTCAATTGCTTTAGCTGAAGAACAAGCAACCGATGGGCCACCAGGAACACATTCTGCCGCTGAAGCCAGCGGGAACAGCTCCTCAAAGATTTCGCGATACACGTAACCTTCTTTGGTGGTCGGCGTGTTGTATGGGAAGCGGAACTTCGCCGTTTCCATCTGCTGATCAGTGATTTTGGCTTCCGCTGTCTCTTTCAGTGTGTCGATCCAGCTGTAGCCCACGCCGTCAGAGAACTGCTCTTTTTGACGCCATGCGATTGAATCGGGTAGATAGTGTTGGAAGCACTCACGCAAAATGTGCTTCTCCATCTTACCGTTGCCACACATTTTATCTGCTGGGTTGAGACGCATCGCCACATCAATGAACTCTTTGTCCAAGAATGGAACGCGGCCTTCGACACCCCATGCCGCCAGCGATTTGTTGGCGCGAGCACAGTCAAACATGTTAAGCGCTAACAGTTTACGGACGGTCTCTTCATGAAACTCTTTGGCGTTTGGTGCTTTATGGAAGTAGAGATAGCCACCAAAGATCTCGTCAGCCCCTTCGCCAGAAAGAACCATTTTGATCCCCATCGCTTTAATTTTTCTGCCCATCAAAAACATGGGCGTTGAAGCACGAATGGTGGTCACGTCGTAGGTTTCAATGTGGTAAATCACATCACGGATTGCGTCCAAACCCTCTTGGATGGTGTAAGTCATCTCATGGTGTACGGTACCAATCTTGTTGGCGACTTCTCGTGCGGCTTTAAGATCAGGTGCACCTTCTAAGCCAATAGCAAACGAGTGCAATTGCGGCCACCAAGCTTCGGATTGTTCGTCATCTTCAATTCGCATTGCCGCAAATCGCTTAGCGATTGCTGAGGTGACTGATGAGTCCAAGCCACCAGACAGAAGTACTCCATAAGGCACGTCGGTCATGAGTTGACGTTTAACAGCCGCTTCCAGTGCTTCTGTCAACTCTTCTTTGCTGCTCACATTGTTTTCAACCGCTGCGTATTCGTTCCAGTCACGAATGTAGTAGCGTTGTGGGCCAGAATCAGTTGAGCTGTAGTAGCTACCAGGAGGGAACTCGCTCAAAGTTTTACATACAGGGACCAGCGCTTTCATCTCTGAGGCGACGTAGTAGTTGCCATGTTCGTCATACCCTTGATACAAAGGGATGATGCCAATATGGTCACGGCCAATCATATATTGATCTTTCTCTTCGTCGTAAAGCACAAAGGCAAAGATGCCATTCAGCTCTTCCAGTAGATCTGCACCCATGTCTTGGTACAAGGCCAAAATCACTTCACAGTCTGAGTCGGTTTGGAACTCGTACTTACCTTCGTAGCGAGCGCGGATCTCTTTGTGGTTGTAAATTTCACCGTTAACCGCAAGGATGAGTTTTTTGTCTGGGCTGTAAAGTGGTTGGGCGCCGCTGTTGAGGCCGACGATGGCTAAGCGCTCGTGCGCTAAAATAGCGCGCTCAGACGCGTAAATACCAGACCAATCTGGGCCACGGTGGCGAAGTTTTTTCGACATCTCTAGCGCGATCGGGCGAAGTGCGGCTGCATCACTTTTTATATCTAAAATGCCAAATACTGAACACATACAACATCCTTTTTAAACTGAATATTTTTTAACGGTATGAGGTCAATTTGCCATCCTAATCAAAAAAAGCAACTCTTCTTGATGAAAAAGATAATCAAAAAGCGATTGTGGTAAATAATTTTTAATAAAAACCCTCTAATGGTGAATGAGATCCTGGTTTTGCTTAAAATCTCAACAAAAAGCCCTCGTCAAGAGGGCTAATCGAGAGGTCACAATTACTTGTTGGCGGTGAACTGAGGTTTAAGTTGCTGGCAAACATGGCGCGCAAAACCACTACCGGCTTCGTTGTAGATGTTAAAAGCGGCATCGACCCCACTTTCCTCAAGCACTTGCAGTTGGTCGCTATATTCTGCGATTGCCGCGATTTGCCCAGAGTAGCGGCGACGTTTGAGTTGGGCGAGTGCAGTCTGGTTACCTTGGTGGTGTGGCATCGCCAGTAACACCAATTTTACATTGGTGGTATCGAGTATCCTTTCCCAGAAATCGGGGTCGGTGGCATCCCCTGCGATGACATTGCGTCCCTCTTCACGGTGCCGCTCGGCGGCGTCATCGCGAACTTCAACCCCAAGACAGATCTTGCCATAGCGTGCGTGTAGTTCGTCGTAGGCTCCTGTACCGATACGTCCCATCCCCAAGATCAGAACTTGTGCGTGACCCGGGTTGATCAGTTGGTCACGCTGATTCAGCTTCTCTGCCGCATGCTCTTGCAACCATTTACCCGAGTGAAGGTAGATTTGGTGGCCCATTTTGCTAAGCGGCGCGGCTAAAATGAATGAGAGTGAGACGGCGACAGCCAAGGCGACCAGAATATCGCTCGACATCCAGCCCATTTTATACGCTAGGCCGCCAACAATCAGACCAAATTCGCTGTAGTTAAACAGCGCCAGTGAGGCGAGCAGGGATGTGCGCACGCGGAACTTGAAATAGTTGATGGTCAGGAAATAGAGCAGCCCTTTGAGTGGCAAAAGCAGCAGTATCAGTAGAGCCAGTGAGACGCCGGAGAGACTGATAGACGCCGATAAGCCGATGTTGAGAAAGAAACAGACCAGGAACAGCTCTTTCATATTGAATAGTGATTTGGATAGTTCGGATGCTTTGGTATGACCAGCAAGTAACATCCCAAGGATCAGAGCGCCTAAATCCGGTTTCATGCCGACAAATTCGAACAGCCCAGCGCCTGCAACGAGTGCGAAGAATACACCAAACAGCACCAGCATTTCACCGTGACCAACCCAGTCAAGTATTTTGTAGAATATCGGGCGAAGCAGAGGGAGAGCAAACAAGGCAATGGCATACCAATGGGGCAGTTTACCCGTCGAAGCGGTGAGAAAAATCACCGCAAAAATGTCCTGCATGACCAAAATACCGATGGCTAAGGTGCCATAGGTCGCATTCATTTCCCCTTTCTCTTGCAGCGACTTCACCGCAAAAACGGTACTTGAGAAAGAAAGCGCAAAGGCGAGCAGCACAATATGCTCTGTTGTCATGCCAGCGAGTGAAGTAACACCGAGTAACTTTAAGGCAAGAAAAGCGAGAGAAAATAGCGCAGTCGATAAAAGATTGTGTACGGTTGCGCCAGCCCAGATCTCTCGTGAGAGCAAGGTTTTAATTTCCAGTTTGAGGCCGATAGTGAACAGCAACAACGTTACGCCAAGATCGGCTAAGGTGCTAATGGTGTCATTACTCTCAAAACCAAAAAAATGCAGAGCGAAGCCAGCGAGTAGAAAGCCAACTAGCGGCGGAAGTTTGCACTTAAGGGCGAGGAACCCGGCAAAGAAAGCGGTGGTGATCAGTATCAGTTCCATAGGGTTCGTACTTGTTCCTGAAAAATAAAAGGGCCGTGTAACCACAGCCCAGTATTGTAACCTATGTGACTAATTGAATCACAGCGAGATCAATCACCTAACAATTTTTGTAACAAAACACCATTGAGCATAGCGCGTTTGATCATGGCAAAGGCGCCCATGGTGGGTTGCTTATCAATGAGAGAGGCCACGATGGGTAAGCCACTGTGGAACGTTTTCAGCGATTGATTTTCTACATTGCGCTGAATGGCGGGGAAAAGGATTTCTTGTGCCGCGGTAATGTCGCCAGCGATAACAATTTTCTGCGGGTTAAACAGGTTGACAGTGATGGCGATCGCCTTACCAAGCTGATTGCCTACGCGAACCAGACTCTGTTTTGCCAGTTCATCTCCCTGTAACGCATGTGTGCAGACGTCTTGAATCGTGATCTGCTCTAATTCTGATAGGGAGGATTCATAGCCTTGTGCGAGCAGTTTTTTCACTCGCTGCACAATCGCGGGGTTGGCTGCAACGGTTTCCAAGCAGCCAAAGTTACCACATTGACACTGTTCGCCCAGTGGATCGATCTGGATATGGCCGATTTCACCGACGTTGCGGTTAAAGCCTAAAAATACCTGACCGTTGACGATAATGCCTGAACCTGTTCCTCGGTGGACACTGACCAAAATGGAATCCTGACAATCTTGACTGGCGCCGAAATAATGTTCAGCCAGCGCCATGCCGCGCACGTCGTTGCCAACAAAGCACTCGATGCCAAATTTTTCACGTACAATTTCACCCAGCGCGAGGTTGTCGATATCGGTATTGGGCATGTACTCCACCACGCCTGTGGTTGGGTTAACCAAGCCGGGCAAAGTAATACCAATGGCGATCAGTTGGTCGATTCTGTCTTGGCAACTGTTGATGAAATCTTTGAGTAGGGCAATGAGTCCCTCAATCAGGTCCGATTGGTTTTTGTAGCGTAAATCATGCTGATCTTTCGCAAGCTCTGTTCCGCCTAAATCGTACAAACAGAACTGTACGTAATCTCGACCAAGACGAACAGCAACAGAGTGGAATGGTTTCACTTCCGTGGTGAGGGAGATGGCTCTTCTTCCCCCGGTTGAAGCTTGTTGAGCGACCTCTTTGATGAGGCCGCGCTCAAGCAGTTGGCGGGTGATTTTGGTGACGCTCGCTGGGGCAAGTTGGCTTACGTCTGCCACCTGTATCCTAGAGATAGGTCCTTGTTGATCAATCAATCGATATACAGCAGCGCTGTTCAACTGCTTTACTAAATCTACGTTACCTATCTGTCCGCCATTCATGCCTAATTTTGCTCGTATTGTCCGTTAACAACCGTCGCTTTAACCTTGAAGTCTCTATCAAAAATCGCCAAGTTAGCGATCATGCCTTTCTTAATACGACCTAGGCGATCATCTACACCAATTGCTTTTGCCGGATAGAGGGTTGCCATGCGCAGAGCTTCATCTAAAGCGATTCCAACGTGTTCAACCGTATTTTGTACCGCTTCGATCATGGTTAAAGCTGAACCGCCGAGTGTGCCATTTTCATCAACACACTTACCATCTCGGTAATATACTTTCTTGCCGACAAAAATAAAGTAATCCATGTCAGCGCCTGCTGGAGCTGTGGCATCGGTCACTAATACTAGTTTTTCACCTTTGATCTTGTGCGCAATTCGGATGTTGGCGTAATCGACGTGAAAGCCATCTGCGATGATACCTGCATACACATCTGGGGTGTCGTAGATCGCGCCGACTACGCCGGGTTCTCGTCCAACCATCGGGGTCATGGCATTGAATAAGTGGGTGGCGAAGGTTATCCCAGCTTCAAAGCCCTTACGTGCTTCTGTGTAAGTGGCATTGGTGTGACCAATTGATACCACGATCCCTGCTTGGGTCAGCTTTTCGATGTGCTCAGGATCGTTGAGCTCTGGCGCTAATGTGACTTTGGCGACAACGTCTGCGTTAGTACAGATAAAGTCGATCATATCGTTGTCTGACGATCGGATGTAATCGACGCTGTGAATGCCCTTTTTCATGACATTCAAATAAGGCCCTTCAAGGTGCAAACCCAGCGACTGGTTTTGGTACTGAGCGTGGTAGGAGCGAGCGGCCGTAATTGCTGCTCGCATGTCCGCATCAGAAGAGGTGATCAGCGTCGGTAGGAAGCTGGTGCAGCCAGATTTCAGATTGGCTTTATGCATAATTTGCATGGTGTCCGCAGTGATTTCATCATTGAGCATCACACCGCCACAGCCGTTTAGTTGCAGGTCGATAAAACCCGGGCTGACGTTCGCGCCTGCGAGATCTTTCTGTTCGATCTCTTTGGGCAATTCACAGTTCGGTAAAACTGCTTTGATTAAACCGTTGTCGATGATGAGTGCATGTTCAGACAGAACATCACTTCCTGTATAAATTTTACAGTTTGTTAGCGCATACATGGTCAGCTAATCCTTATCAAATTGAGATTGAAATTCGGTCACTACTGGCATCTTTCTTTTAGGTGTACACCGATAATCAGAGACTTACTTTGTATCGCTGAATTAGCCAGTAATGTTGCAACAGCAAGCTGGTCTCGAGCAAATGGATAAAGTGATAACGGGTTATAAAGCTAGGATGTGCATGGTTATATTGGTTGTTTTTCTACACGAAGTTACTATTTATATCTAGTACTTTTCCTATTTGAATCCGTTGGTTTCACATGAGACGCAGCAGAATTTTACCGCGTAATTGCCATTTTTTTGAATGATAAAATAAGTTTTATGATCTCGCTAGCAAAATCCTTTTTGAAGGGCAAAAACTGGTGATTATGATCACAAACAATGAGGTTTTAATTTGCGGAGCAAAATTAATATCATAAACTGAACAGGACTAAATTGGATGACTAAAAAAAGTCGACCGAAAAAATGAAAATCCTATAGGGGGAACTTAAGGTGAATATTCTTGGATACTTTCAAAAAGTAGGCAAGGCGTTGATGGTACCTGTTGCCACATTGCCCGCCGCTGCAATATTAATGGGTATAGGTTACTGGCTGGACCCAACGGGTTGGGGCGCAAACAGTGCTGTTGCTGCATTTATGATCAAAGCGGGCGCCGCGATCATTGATAACATGTCGGTGCTGTTTGCCATCGGTGTTGCTTATGGTATGTCAAAAGATAAAGACGGTGCTGCCGCACTGGCTGGTTTTGTCGGTTATACCGTTATTACCACTCTTCTCAGCCCTGGAGCCGTTGAAGCGATTGGTTTGGTGGCAATTGATGATGCAGAAACCAAGCTGGCTTTTGCTAAAGTAGGTAACCAATTTATCGGTATTCTTTCTGGTATTGTTGCGGCAGAACTTTATAACCGTTACTACCAAGTTGAGCTGCCTAAAGCACTGGCCTTTTTCTCAGGTAAGCGCTTGGTCCCAATCTTGACCTCTTTTGCGGGTATTCTGCTCTCTTTCGTTCTAATGTACCTATGGCCAGTGATTTTCTCCGGTCTGATCCACTTTGGCGAAAGTATCACGGGGTTAGGCGAAGTCGGTTCTGGTCTTTATGGCTTCTTTAACCGTCTACTGATCCCTGTTGGTCTTCACCACGCACTGAACTCGGTATTCTGGTTCGATATGGCAGGTATCAATGACTTGGGTAACTGGTGGACACCAAACGCAATTGAAAAAGGTGTCGGTGTGGTCGGTGAAACAGGCCGCTACATGGCTGGCTTCTTCCCAGTGATGATGTTCGGTTTGCCTGGTGCTGCTCTAGCTATCTACCACACGGCGAAACCAGAAAACAAAGCAAAAGTGGCTTCTATCATGATCGCTGCAGGCTTTGCATCATTCTTCACAGGCGTGACAGAGCCGCTAGAGTTCTCGTTCATGTTCCTGGCACCAGTGCTTTACGTGGTACACGCAGCACTAACCGGTATCTCTCTTTATATCGCAGATCTGATGAACTGGACCGCTGGTTTTGGTTTCTCTGCTGGTCTTGTGGATATGGTGTTGTCAGCGCAAAACCCACTCGCGAACAAGTGGTACATGCTGATTGTTCAAGGCTTCGTGTTCTTTGCTCTGTACTATGTCATTTTCCGCACTGCGATCGTGAAATTTGGCCTGAAAACACCGGGTCGTGAAGATGATGAAGGTTCATCTGCTTCAAAAGTGACTGGTGCGAAAGAGTCTCACGTGTTGGCAAAACAGTACCTGAAAGCACTAGGTGGTCATGAGAACCTCACAAACATCGATGCATGTATCACTCGTCTACGCTTATCAGTAAAAGACATGAGTATTATTGATGAGAAGACACTAAAAGCATTGGGTGCAATGGGTGTGGTCAAACTGGGTACCAATAACCTGCAAGTTATCCTTGGCCCTCTGGCAGAAATTGTTGCTGGTGAGATGAAAAACATCGGCGTGAACGAAGATCTTTCAGAAGTCGTTCTACCTTAGTTCTACCGCTAACGTGTCATTTTAAGCCTCCTTCGGGAGGCTTTTTCTATTGTTCGCAGCTTTCTCCGCCAGTTGATGGCAAATAATCGCAATTAAGCGCGAGAACTTATTGTCTATTCGTGCAGAATTGTGGATCATTGACAGCAGTTTGCTCTGAATATATCTCCTTAATTCAGAGCTAAGTTTTCTCTGAACAATACTAAAACAAACTTGAGGTGCTTTAGATGAGTGAAGCTGATGCTCGTCCATCAAACTTTATTCGTCAGATCATTGATAAAGATCTGGCGGATGGCAAACATACGAGTGTGCATACACGATTCCCGCCGGAGCCAAACGGCTACTTGCACATCGGCCATGCAAAATCTATCTGTTTGAATTTTGGTATTGCTCAGGACTATCAGGGTAAGTGTAATCTTCGTTTTGATGATACGAACCCTGAGAAAGAAGACATCGAATACGTTGAGTCAATCAAGAATGATGTTAGCTGGTTGGGCTTCGAATGGGATGGTGAGATCTGCTATTCATCAAACTACTTCGACAAGCTTTACCAATATGCAGTGGAACTGATTAACAAAGGCTTAGCGTATGTTGATGAGCTAAGTCCTGAGCAGATCCGCGAATACCGTGGAACGCTGACTGAGCCTGGTAAACCAAGTCCTTACCGCGATCGTTCGGTGGAAGAAAACCTCGCGCTGTTTGAAAAAATGCGTGCTGGTGGTTTTGAAGAAGGTAAGGCATGTTTGCGTGCCAAGATCGATATGGGCTCTTCCTTTATGGTGATGCGCGATCCGGTTTTGTATCGAGTACGTTTTGCTTCTCACCATCAAACGGGTGACAAGTGGTGTATCTATCCGATGTACGACTTTACCCACTGTATTTCGGATGCGTTGGAAGGGATCACCCACTCTATTTGTACGCTTGAGTTTATGGACAACCGTCGCTTGTACGACTGGGTACTGGAGAACATCACGATTGACTGTCGCCCACATCAGTATGAGTTCAGTCGTCTGAATCTCGAATACACAGTGATGTCTAAGCGTAAACTCAATCAGTTGGTGACTGAGAAGTTGGTTAATGGTTGGGATGACCCACGTATGCCGACTATCTCTGGTTTACGTCGTCGCGGCTTTACCCCAGCGTCAATTCGCGAGTTTTGCAAACGCATCGGTGTCACAAAGCAAGAGAACATGATCGAGTTCAGTTCACTGGAATCTTGTATCCGTGATGATTTGAACGAAAATGCGCCACGTGCGATGGCGGTATTGGATCCGGTGAAACTGGTGATCGAAAACTTCCCTGAAGGCGAAGTGGAAAATCTGCTGATTGCGAACCATCCAAACAAAGCCGAAATGGGCGAGCGTGAAGTACCATTCACACGTGAACTTTGGATTGAACGTGAAGACTTTCGTGAAGAAGCGAACAAAAAGTACAAGCGTTTGGTACTAGGTAAAGAAGTTCGTTTGCGTGGTGCCTACGTGATTCAAGCTGAGCGTGTTGAGAAAGACGCAGAGGGTAACATCACTACTATTTTCTGTACTTACGATGCAGATACGTTGGGTAAAAACCCTGCAGATGGTCGTAAAGTGAAAGGTGTGATTCACTGGGTGTCGGCAGACAAAGGCCTTCCTGCCGAGATTCGTCTATACGATCGCCTCTTCACTGTACCAAATCCTGCCGCGGCAGATGATTTTGCTGCAACCATCAATCCAGAGTCACTGACGGTCTTGAATGGTTTTGTCGAACCAAGCTTAGTCGAAGCGCAAGCTGAGAAGGGCTACCAGTTCGAGCGCATGGGTTATTTCTGTGCAGATGGTAAAGATTCTTCTAAAGAACACTTAGTCTTTAACCGCACGGTTGGGTTACGTGATACTTGGGCAAAGATTGACGCTGAATAAGTTCGTTATCCGGCAAGCATAATAAAAGACCAGCACAATGCTGGTCTTTTAGCTTTAGTCTCAATTTGTCCTATAAAAAAGCCGACTTTTATCGGCCGGCTTTTTTATCAATTCTTGAGTTTATGCGCGTCAGGGTCCGTTTTACATGAGCCGTCTGCGCATTTACCGTACAAGTATAAACTGTGGTTAGTCAGTTTGACGTTGTACGCGGCGGCAATTTCTTTCTGACGTTCTTCGATGAGATCATCAGAAAACTCAATCACTTCCCCACAATCGAGACAAACAAGATGGTCGTGATGATGTTGGGTGGAAAGTTCGAAAACCGATTTACCACCTTCAAAGTGATGGCGAGTGACAATACCGGCATCATCGAATTGGTTCAACACACGATATACTGTCGCAAGACCTATTTCTTCGCCAAGATCAATCAGCTTTTTATAAAGGTCTTCAGCACTGATATGTTGGCAATCTGGTTGCTGTAGTACTTCTAAAATTTTTAGCCTTGGAAGGGTAACTTTAAGCCCTGCATCCTTAAGCGCTTGGTTGTTGTCTGACATATACTTTCCCGTCGATGATCTGCCGCAGAGTACAGAATTCAATATTCAAATCATTATAGGTGAAGCAGCCTTAACAATAAACCACGAACTTCAAAGGGTTACTAGAATCTTTTTGTAAATTGTGGCTGGCTCGCTTATATTGCTCATCAGACCAGTTACAAAGTGTTAACAATAGAACTAAAGCAAGGACAGCGATGAACAAGCAACTCGCCAGGATCTATAAGCCGGGGATCGTCAAGTTTGCCCTCAATATTTGGCCGCCATTTTGGGGCGCAGGTATCCGTATTTTGCGTATTAGCGACGATTTTCGCACCGTCGATATGAAACTTAAACTGCGCTGGTGGAATAAAAATGCCAACCGCACCCAATATGGTGGCAGTATTTTCTCTCTCACTGACCCTGTTTACTCACTGATGTTGATGGGTATCTTAGGCGAGGAGTACTATGTGTGGGACAAAGAAGCGAGCATCAATTTTATCAAGCCGGGGCAGAGTGATCTTTTTGCCCAGTTCGAAATAACCCAGGCGATGCTGGACGAGATTTATGCCATGACTCGTTTTGGTGATAAGTGCTTTCCCGAGTTTATCATTCATGTCAAAGATGTTAAGGGCACGGTTGTGTCCGAAGTTCATCGTAAACTGTATGTACGAAAAAAGCCGAAATATCGTGAGCGACTTGAAGAGCAACAACAAAGTTAGTGGCCATTCGTCAGTGCGTAGTCACGGCACAGTTGCAGCCAAGCTTCACTGGTTTTTGATAGGTAGCGGTTACGATGCCAAATAGCACCCAAGCGCCAGTCAATCCCGGGGTTGATTGGCAAAACCAATACCCCCTCGGTATGGTTTCGTTTACACAGCGGTGCTGGTAAAAAGCACACACCAGTGCCACTTTTCACCAATGCGACAAGAAAATCCCACTGGCTACTGCGTGCAGCAACCTGAGGTTCGAATCCTGCCTCATGACAGCGCGAAAAAATGTGCTCACTGAGAGTGAACTCTGATGTGTAAAGGTACAAGGGTTCATTATAGAGTTCGACCCATCGAACGCTCTGCCGTGTCTTCCAGTTGATATTCTCTGGTACAACGGCGTGAATGGGGTAGTTGTCCAATTCTATGCTTTGCAGCTCATTGTTAATCTGTGGCGATAACATAGTCATGGCCACATCGATTTCTCCATTGAGCAAAGCTTGCTCAATTTTACGCCCTCCATACTCAACGACAGTCAGCTCAATGTTTGGGTAGCGTTGTCGGTATTGGCGAAACAGCCCGGCATAGAGGTGGCCAACCATAGGGGGGATCCCTAAGCGCAAATGGCCACGTCGTAACTGATCCAGATCCATCAACTCGGCTTCCAGTTCATTCATCTGAGTGAGCACGATTTGGGCTCGCTGATAGACGATCTCACCAGCCTCAGTCAGCCAAAATCGCCGTCCTTCGCGATGCAATAGTGGTTGGCCAAGTTCGCTCTCTAAATTGCGAATCATCTTACTGATGGTTGGTTGGGTAACGAACATTCGCTCGGAAGCCTTAGTAAAGCTTTGCTGTCGCACCAGTTCCACAAAATAGCGCAAACCTCTAACGTCCATATCTCCTCGCACAAAACAAAGTATGCCAATTTGGCATGGAAATAATAATTTAAAGTCATTTTATGCAGGTTTTGAGCTTGAATACAATGTGATTAATCTCTTTATTTTCAAAGTGAATCACATGGTGAAACTCAAAAATGGCTTAAAAATTTGGCTGCAGGTAGCGATGCTGTCGCTGATCTGGTTTGCGGCGGATGCGCTTGTGCGTCTGTTTAACTTGCCACTGCCTGCCAATCTCACTGGCATGCTGCTTTTGCTTCTTTTACTGTTTAGTCGGATGGTCAAGATTGAGTGGCTGCGTCTTGGTGCCAGCTGGCTCTTGGCGGAAATGTTGCTGTTTTTTGTCCCTGCGGTTGTGGTGGTGGTCAACTATCAAGAGATGATGAAGCAAGAGGGAGTGAAAATTGCCTTGGTACTGGTCATCAGCACGTCTCTGGTGATTGCAGTCACCGCTTGGGTGGTGGATAAAACCCATCGCCTAGAGCGCCTTTTAGCCCTACGCAGGCGCCGTGCATCCTATGTTACAAGAGGGCACTAATATGGAATTGACTATTTCTACTCCCGCGTTGAGTGCAATCTGTTTTGTTTTGACACTCTTGCTCTATTACGCAAGCAAATACCTTTATCGCAGAAGGCCTAGCTTGCTGTTAATGCCCCTCTTGTTGGCCCCGCTTCTTTTGGTGGTGATGGTGACGGGGTTGCATATTCCTTATCAAACCTATATGGCTGATTCACAGTGGCTACTTTGGTTACTTGGGCCTGCGACGGTTGCTTTTGCCATCCCTGTGTACGACAACCGAGTCTTGATTAAGCAGCATTGGCTGTCGCTGACAGTGGGTGTGTTGGTGTCGGTGGTTGTCGCGGTTGGCAGTACGGTTGCGTTGGCGCGTTTATTGTCTCTCCCTGAGTTGCTGCAACGCAGTTTAGCAATGCGATCCATTACCACGCCGTTTGCCGTTGAAGCGACCAAAGTCATCGGTGGGCAAAGTGAGCTTGCTGCACTGTTTGTCGTCTTGACTGGCGTGATCGGGATGGCTATGGGAGAGATCATTCTAACAAGTTTGGCCATTCGTTCTCGGCTGAGCAAAGGGGCAAGTTTAGGAGCCTCAGCCCATGGTGCAGGTACCGCGAAAGCGTATCAGCTAGGAAGTTCGGAGGGGGTGGTATCCAGTGTGGTCATGATGTTGTCTGGCATGGTGACTGTACTGCTCGCCCCTTGGATCGGTCACTTACTTTGGTAAAACGCAAAGCAAAAAAATCCCCTGTCGAAACAGGGGACTGATATCAATCTTCTAGCTCTGCGAGGCACATCTCTTCATAGATCTGTTCAACCCAGTTTTTCACGCGAGACTCGGTCAGTTCTGGCTGACGATCTTCGTCGATGCAAAGGCCAATGAACTTGCTATTGTCGCCTTCAACCAGTGCTTTCGATGCTTCGAACTCATAGCTTTCAGTAGAAGTATGGCCCAAAATCGTGCCACCTTTTGACTCAACGATATCGCGTACGGTACCCATGGCGTCACAGAAGTACTCTGCGTAGTCTTCTTGATCGCCACAACCGAAAATCGCCACCAGCTTGGTTGAGAAGTCGATTTGCTCTAATTCCGGGAAAAAATCATCCCAGTCACATTGAGCTTCGCCGTAGTACCACGTAGGAATGCCAAGAAGCAGCAGATCGAAATTATCGATGTCTTCTTTGCTGCTCTTTGCAATGTCTTGTACGTGAACGAGTTTTTTACCTAGTTGCTTTTGAATCATCTTAGCAACGGCTTCAGTATTACCTGTGTCGCTACCGAAGAAGATACCTACACTTGCCATAGAGTTTATACCTTTGATTATGTCTGTTGTGGCACGAACCTGACGGATTTAACCCAAACCAGTGCCTTCCCAGCTAAGCTGAATGAGCCCTTTTGCGATAAAACCAGCACAGCCAAGGAAAAGTACCAACCATACAATACGACGACCAAAAACGGGAACATTACCTTGCTGCAACACATCTTTAATGGCCATACCAATAAGAAAGAAGATAGACGCAAAAAGAAGGTCGAGTCCAATCGATTCCAGCATGTTCATGTAGTCGTAAAGCATGATGTCCCTTAGTGCCAATTTAGCTTGCGCGCACTATATCACTGTTGGACAACAAAGTTAATGCACGCAGCACCTGCGAAGGCCAATAAAATGACGTCACTTTTCTGATTTGTTAACTGACAATAAATTTTCGGATCGCACGTAACACTTCTGCTGGTTTTTCAGCATGCAGCCAGTGCCCCGTATTGGCAATCACATGCGCTTTTGCCTGTGTGAACTGCTGCACAACGGCGGCCTGATGTTCATTCTGCAGATAGGGAGAATCCCCCCCTTTGACAAATAGCGTTGGGATATCTGTCTGTGGGATAGGCTCCCAGCCTAGAATGGCGTCGTAGTTGTTGATCAATGAGTCAACATTGAAGCGCCAAGCGAGATGGCCGTCTTGATTATAAAGTGATTTGGCAAGAAATTGCCTTACGCCATCCAAAGCAATGTGCTTGGCAAGTAAATCAAGTGCTTGGCTGCGGCTGGTCGGCTTATGCTGAATCACGGAATGTAATCCTTGGAACACATCGTCATGGCGTCTGACTTGATAGGCTACTGGTGCCATGTCCAAAACGATGAGCTGTGAGACGATTTGTGGTGCAATGGCGGCCAATTTCATCGCTACCTTGGCTCCCATCGAG
Organism: Vibrio sp. S234-5; assembly: GCF_000960595.1. NCBI lineage: Bacteria > Pseudomonadati > Pseudomonadota > Gammaproteobacteria > Vibrionales > Vibrionaceae > Vibrio > Vibrio sp. S234-5. The sequence goes on along the minus strand of NZ_JZAM01000228.1, from coordinate 124,221 downwards.
TGGCCAATCACGACAGCATGGTCAATCGAAAGCGCCTCCATAGTGGTTAGCACGTCTTGAGCCATGAGTTGGTAATCATGTTGCTGGCTGTGGAAGGAGAGGCCGTGGTTACGTAGATCCAAACTAAGGACTCGGTGATCAGAAACCAGCTCTCGGGCAAGCAGGCCAAGGTTACTTAAACTGCCAAATAAGCCGTGAAGTAAAACAATGGTTTGTCCTTCACCTTCAAGTTTGTAGTTGAGCAATGATGACATTTTATCTTATTCGTGATGGGTTTAACGTGGAGTATCCGAAAGGATCTCGTTATAATCTCCCAGAGTTTAAACATTGAGATTGTGAAAAGCGAATGAAAACAATTGAGGTTGATGAGGATCTGTACCGTTTTATTGCAAGTCAAACCCAACACATTGGTGAAAGTGCGTCAGACATTCTACGCCGCTTGTTAAATGTGGACGGTAAACCGGTCATCATTACACAAGTTGCTGAACCCAAAGGCATTGTAGTTAGCAAAGATGCAGGCAAAGCCTCCCAGATTGACGGTGTGAAAGAGATGCGCTCGCTGTTGATATCCGACGAGTTTGCTTCATTAAAGAAAGCGATTGATCGCTTTATGTTGGTTCTAACGACTTTGCATCGTATCAACCCTGAAAGTTTTGCTCAGGCAACCAAAGTGAAAGGTCGTAAGCGTTTCTACTTTGCGGATAACGAAGCGACGCTGCTGGAAAACGGCAATACCACCAAACCCAAAGCGATTCCACATACGGGCTTTTGGGTCATCACCAACAGCAATACCAGTCGTAAACGACAGATGGTGGAACAGGTGATGACGCATATGGAATTTCAGCCCGATTTAATTGAAAAAGTAACAGGGTCGATATAAGAAACCTGATAGAAGCCTCATAATGCGCACAGTGATGCCGATATTATGAGGCTTTTTTGTTTGATTAATTTTTAAGAAAGGATGTCAATAATGGCTATGCACCCTCGGGCAGGGCAAAAAGCTCTGCAAGAAGATCTTCACAATATTCCTGCTTTAGTCGCTAACTATTTTTTGATGCAACCGGATGCATATAACCCTGCGCATAAAGTTGAGTTCGGTACCTCGGGCCATCGTGGCTGCGCAGATAAATGCACTTTTAATGAACACCATATTTTAGCCATTGCGCAAGCGGTCGCTGAAGTGCGTGTTGAGCAGGGAACCAAAGGCCCACTGTTTATCGGTAAAGACACTCATGCGCTCTCTGAGCCCGCCTTTGCAACGGTTGTGGAAGTGCTGGTGGCCAATGGAGTGCAAGTGATTGTTCAGGCAGAAAATGGCTATACACCGACGCCAGGCATCTCACACGCCATTTTGACCTACAACCAGAAACATGCAGACAAAGCCGATGGCATTGTGATTACGCCATCGCACAATCCGCCGCAAGATGGCGGCATCAAGTACAACCCGGTTCACGGCGGCCCAGCCGAAGGCGAGCTCACTCAGGCGATTGAAAATCGTGCCAATCAGTTGATCGCTGAAGGCCTACAAGGTGTGAAGCGTATGCCTTTGCTCGAAGCGAAAGCATCAACACTGTTTGTAGAGCAAGATCTGGTTAAGCCCTACGTGGATGATTTGGTCAATGTGATTGATATGGAAGCGATCCAAAACGCCAATCTCAAGATCGGTGTGGATCCGCTCGGTGGCAGTGGCATTGACTATTGGCGCCAAATTGCTAAAGCGTACAATCTCAATCTCACCTTGGTGAGCGAAGCGATAGATCCTTCCTTCCAGTTCATGTCTCTCGACAAAGATGGCGTGGTGCGTATGGACTGCTCTTCACCTTACGCGATGGCTGGGTTACTGGCGTTGAAAGACGACTACGATCTGGCGTTTGGTAATGACCCAGACTACGATCGTCATGGTATTGTCACGCCAAAAGGCTTGATGAATCCTAACCACTTCTTAGCGGTGTGTATTGACTATTTATACCGCCATCGTCAAGGTTGGGCGGCGGATGTCGCTGTCGGCAAAACACTCGTTTCCAGTGCGATGATTGACCGCGTGGTGGCTGATCTTGGCCGTGAGCTGTGTGAAGTGCCCGTGGGCTTTAAGTGGTTTGTTGACGGTCTATATACTGGCAAGTTCGGATTTGGTGGTGAAGAGAGCGCTGGTGCTTCTTTCCTACGTAAAGATGGTACGCCTTGGTCAACCGACAAAGATGGCATCATTTTGTGTTTATTGGCGGCTGAAATCACGGCTGTGACGGGCAAGAACCCGCAGCAGTACTATGAAGAGCTCGCAGCCAAGCATGGTGAATCACAGTATAGCCGTATTCAAGCAGTGGCAAATGGCCCGCAGAAAGACGTTCTCAAGAAACTGTCTGCTGAAATGGTTAGTGCAACAACGTTGGCTGGTGATGAGATTACCGCGCGATTAACTCATGCGCCAGGTAATGGTGCGGCCATCGGTGGCCTAAAAGTGACCACCGCGAATGGCTGGTTTGCCGCTCGCCCATCAGGCACAGAAGACATCTACAAGATTTACTGTGAAAGCTTTAAAGGCGCAGAGCACCTGAAGCAAATCGAAGCTGAAGCGCAGCAGATCGTCAATCAAGTCTTTGCCGACGCGGGTTTATAAGCTGCAACCTACTTGCCTCAATATCAACCCCAGAGCTCAGCTCTGGGGTTTTTGTTACCAGCACATCAGCATAGAGAATCTCCACTCGGTGGAATCAATCCGCATGTTTATCCATGCGGCCAGTTGTCTGGCACGATAAACCAGAACTGACCATTTCGGCTTTGGGCGTGGATAAAGCGTTTTTGCGGCTTTTCGACTGCGGGCGCGTCAGCCGCTGCCATGCCGCCGGCCGCCCAATCCGCTTTCGATAACTCATACAGTGGTTGGTTGATTTGCGGCCATTGGTGGGCGAAACACCAATAACCGGCGATAGTGTTTGGGTTGATTGGATAGCCAAGACAATGGGTCGGTATGTCTTGTGGCAAAAAAGGGTTGATGTACAAACGGCCTTGCATGAGTAAGCGTGGTTGGCTGTCTTGATACTGTCCGTATTGTTGCAAAAAAGCCGTCGAAGAGCTCATCTTAAGCTGATGATTGAGCATGTGATCGAGTTTTTTGTCCAAGCGATCTTGGGCGTTGGGGCCATACCATTTGCCGTCTAGCAGCAGATAAAACTTAATCGCCACTTCCCAGTGCTCAAATTGACCACTTTCTCGGTTAAGCAAAAGAAAATCTAACGCACCAAGCGTCTTCCCATTGCTTTGAAGTTGCACTTCTTCGAGCTCAATCTGGTACTGGGTCGACTGTCGCAACAGTTTTGAGCACAGGTACTGATAGAGAAAACCAAGCCGAGCATTTCCTTGATAAGGTTCGATATCGTTTGGCACCGTGGCGTTTAAGTGGGAGACGCTGACAAAAGGTAAACGGGTCTCAAATAACGAGGGTGAGGAGGTAATCCATTGATAAAATCGCGTAACAGAGCTCATCGTTGATCCACAATGTCGATATTGAGCCACCATTGTATTGCTTATTGGCTTGAGTATACACTTTGCGGTGAAGACAAAATCTGGATGTGAAGATGAACAACTTAGAACTGGAAAAAATTCTTAACGATAAGCTTTCCGCATCGCTAATAAAAGATTACTGCCCAAATGGTTTACAGGTGGAAGGGAAAGCGGAAATCCGCAAAGTGATTACTGGCGTAACGGCTTCTCAAGCTTTGATAGAGCAAGCGGTCGAGAAAGGCGCCGATGCCGTGTTAGTCCATCACGGCTATTTTTGGAAAGGCGAGCCAGAGCCCATTCGAGGCATGAAAGGAAATCGCATTCGCACCCTGATGCGGCACGACATCAATCTATTGGCGTATCACTTACCACTCGATATCCATCCACAACTAGGCAACAATGCACAACTGGCCAATCTACTCGATATCGAAGTCGAAGGTGGATTGGAAGGGCACGCCCAATCCGTGGCTATGTTTGGCCGTTTGCGACAAGCGATGAGGGCCGAGGCGTTTGCAGACAAGATCACTCGAACTCTATCGCGTCAGCCACTGCATATCGCGTCAGAACGTGGACAACGCATTGAAACGATTGGTTGGTGTACTGGCGGTGGGCAAGATTTTATTGAACTGGCCGCTCAACGGGGGTTGGATGCTTATCTCTCTGGAGAAATTTCAGAGCGCACGACCTACAGCGCGCGTGAAATGGGGATTCACTACTTTTCGGCTGGGCATCATGCTACCGAACGTTATGGCATCAAAGCTCTAGGCGAATGGTTAACGCAAGAGCACGGTTTAGACGTTGAATTCATCGATATCGACAATCCAGTATAAAGCGCTGGAACGGTCAAAAAGAGAAAGGGCTGAGACTTGCATCTCAACCCTTTATTTTTATTCAACCTGTTATTGGCGCTCGTGCATAGGTTTGAAATCGCGCTGCTCTTCACCAGTATAGAGCTGGCGAGGACGGCCAATGCGATTGAGTGGATCGCTGTGCATTTCGTTCCAATGCGCAATCCAGCCGATAGTGCGCGAGATGGCGAAGATAACGGTAAACATTGAGACAGGAATACCGATCGCTTTGAGGATAATACCTGAGTAGAAGTCTACGTTCGGGTACAGCTTCTTAGAGACAAAGTATTCGTCTGACAGGGCAATGCGCTCAAGCTCCATCGCGACATCCAAGAGCGGATCTTTGATGTTGAGCTCTTTTAGCACTTCGTGACAGGTTTCACGCATCACGGTTGCACGTGGGTCGTAATTCTTATACACGCGGTGACCAAAGCCCATCAGACGGAATGGATCGTCCTTGTCCTTCGCGCGTTCCACGTACATTGGGATGTTATCGACCGAGCCGATCTCTTCCAACATCTTCAGACACGCCTCATTGGCACCACCGTGAGCAGGACCCCATAGAGAAGCAATACCTGCGGCAATACACGCAAACGGGTTTGCCCCCGAAGAGCCAGCGAGACGCACGGTGGAAGTTGAAGCGTTTTGTTCGTGATCTGCATGCAGAGTAAAGATTTTATCCATTGCACGCGCGACGACTGGGTTCACTTCGTATTCTTCACATGGGTTTGCAAACATCATGTGCAGGAAGTTTTCAGCGTAAGTCAGGTCATTGCGTGGATAGATAAAAGGCTGACCAATCGAATATTTGTAACACATGGCCGCCAGCGTTGGCATTTTAGACAGCAGACGATAAGCGGTGATTTCTCGGTGCAAATCGTTATTGATGTCTAAAGAGTCATGATAGAAGGCTGCCAGAGCGCCGACCACGCCACACATCACCGCCATTGGGTGAGCGTCACGACGGAAGCCATGGAAGAAGCTGGCAATCTGTTCGTGCACCATAGTGTGACGTGTCACGGTTGTTCTGAATTTCTCGTATTCCTCACGTGTAGGGGCTTCACCGTAAAGTAGAATATAACAAACCTCTAAGTAATCAGCGTTGTTGGCTAACTGATCAATAGGGAACCCGCGGTGCAAAAGAATACCTTTGCCGCCGTCGATGTATGTTATTTGCGATTCACAAGATGCAGTGGCAAGAAAACCGGGGTCAAATGTGAAATAGCCGTTTGCTCCCAGTGTACGAACATCAATTACAGGGGTACCTAGTGCACCTTCCATAATTGGCAGTTCGATTGGCGCTTTGCCTTCGATGTGAAGGGTAGCTTTCTTATCTGCCATAACAATCTCCTTTGTTTATTATTTAATCCGTCCAGGATGTTTGTGTGCCATTTTTGTACTGGTGTTAAAGATTAAAGTCAATTGTTCTGCCTTTTTGTGTGCACTCAATATGATTTTTTACATAAAAATCGTTAAAAATCTGTTCTGTGTAGCATAATTTGTTACATCAATTGTATTAGAATGTTGCCAGCCGTATAGTGGCGCAGAAATTTTTGGTTAAATCCTTATAAATTCGGGGCTAGAAACAAAGGTGAGGTGTTTTTTTTAGTCTCGTTGTTAACAAGAGTTTTACATTTAAATCGATTATATGTCGTGGAAGGTGTTAAATAAATGTTAACTTTTGTGGGGTTGAGGGCCAAAATTCGTTAATAACAATAAATGCTCAATGGAGCTGAGTGAGCAAGCCCGTGAAAGAAAGAAAGTCAAGACCTGTTAATTTAGATTTGCAGACCATTCGCTTTCCTATCACCGCAATCGCATCCATCCTGCATCGTGTATCTGGGGTGATTACGTTTGTCGCGATAGGCATACTGCTATGGCTACTATCCATTTCCCTGTCATCCCCTGTCGGATTCATGCAAGCGAGCGACATCGTCGATAGCTTTGTCGTGAAATTCGTGTTGTGGGGCATCCTAACTGCATTGGCCTACCACATTGCTGGCGGTATTCGTCATCTCATGATGGATCTTGGTCATTTTGAAGAGCTTGAATCTGGCGCCATGAGTGCCAAGGTTGCATTCGGCGCGACAGCCGTGCTTTCAGTTTTGGCGGGGATCTTAGTATGGTAAAACACGTTTCCTCATTTGGTCGTAACGGGGTACACGATTTCCTCCTGATCCGTGCTACGGCCATCATAATGACACTCTACACAATTTATCTGGTGAGCTTTTGTGCTTTCACGGATATTTCCTACGCATCCTGGACCCAATTTTTCGGTGGCACCTTTACTAAGGTTTTCACCATGCTGGCATTGGTCTGTGTGCTGATTCATGCCTGGATTGGTTTATGGCAGGTTCTGACTGACTACATCAAATGCGCTAAGTTGCGTGGTGGCCTTCAGTTAGCCGTTATTGCCGTGCTGTTCGGATATTTCTTCTCTGGTCTATTTGTGTTGTGGGGTGCGTAAGTGTCTATTCCAGTTCGTGAGTTTGACGCCGTTGTGATCGGCGCAGGTGGTGCAGGTATGCGCGCTGCACTACAAATTTCAGAGCAAGGCCTAACTTGTGCATTGCTATCAAAAGTGTTTCCTACTCGTTCTCATACCGTTTCAGCTCAGGGTGGTATTACGGTTGCACTAGGAAACTCACACAAAGACGATTGGCAGTGGCACATGTATGACACGGTCAAAGGTTCCGACTACATCGGTGACCAAAATGCCATTGAGTACATGTGTAAGAACGGCCCTGAGTCGGTGATTGAGCTAGAGAAGATGGGGTTGCCATTCTCTCGCTTTGAAAACGGATCAATCTATCAGCGTCCTTTTGGTGGCCAGTCAAAAGAGTTCGGTGGTGAGCAAGCGGCTCGTACTGCTGCTGCTGCTGACCGTACTGGTCACGCTCTGCTGCATACGCTTTATCAGCAAAACGTAAAACATAAGACCACTATTTTTTCAGAATGGTATGCGCTTGATCTAGTGAAAAACCAAGATGGCGCTATCTTAGGCTGTACAGCATTGTGCATGGAAACGGGCGAAATTTGTTATTTCAAAGCCAAAGCGACCGTATTAGCAACAGGCGGTGCAGGCCGTATTTATGCATCAACCACTAACGCACACATCAACACGGGCGATGGCGTGGGTATGGCACTGCGTGCTGGTGTTCCGATGCAAGATATGGAAATGTGGCAATTCCACCCAACGGGCATCGCTGGTGCAGGTGTTTTGGTGACGGAAGGTTGCCGTGGCGAGGGTGGTTACCTTCTCAATAAAGATGGTGAGCGTTTCATGGAACGTTATGCACCAAATGCCAAAGATTTGGCTGGCCGTGATGTGGTTGCTCGCTCAATGATGATCGAAATCCGTGAAGGTCGTGGTTGTGACGGCCCTTGGGGTCCACATATCAAGTTGAAGCTCGATCACTTGGGCAAAGATGTACTTGAATCGCGTCTGCCTGGTATCTGTGAGCTTTCTCGTACTTTCGCTCACGTCGATCCAGTGAAAGAGCCGATTCCGGTTATCCCAACCTGTCACTACATGATGGGTGGTGTACCAACTCAAGTTTCTGGTCAGGCGATTAAACAGCTGGCGGACGGCACTGACGTAGAGGTTCAGGGCTTGTTCGCGTGTGGTGAAATCGCTTCTGTATCGGTACACGGAGCGAACCGTTTAGGCGGTAACTCGCTACTCGATCTGGTGGTCTTTGGCCGTGCAACGGGTCTTCACTTAGGTGAAACGCTGGCAGCACAAGCAGAAGCACGCTCAGCGACCGCTTCTGACGTCGAAGCGTCACTTTCTCGCTACATGCGCTGGGAAAACAGCACGGGTGGCGAAGATCCGGTGCAAATCCGTAAAGACCTACAACGTTGCATGCAAAATAGCTTCTCGGTGTTCCGTGAAGGTGAAGCCATGGCGCAAGGTTTAGAAGAACTGAAAGTGATTCGCGAACGTTTGAAAAATGCCCATCTGTCAGACAAGTCTACCGAGTTCAACACGCAGCGTATTGAGTGCTTAGAACTGGATAACTTGATGGAAACGGCATTCTCAACGGCAGTGGCAGCAAACTACCGTACGGAAAGTCGTGGGGCTCACGCTCGTTTCGACTACCCAGATCGTGACGATGAAAACTGGCTATACCACTCTATCTATAATCCGGAAACTGAACAGATGACCAAACGCGACGTAAACATGTCTCCAGTTCATCGTGATGCTTTCCCACCGAAAGTACGTACATACTAAGGGAGGACTAAAAAATGAAATTGAACTTCTCTGTGTATCGTTACAATCCGGATATCGATAGCAAGCCGTACATGAAAGAGTACACGCTGGATGTGGAAGATGGCTCTGACATGATGGTGTTAGATGCGCTGATCCTATTGAAAGAGCAAGATCCAACGCTGGCATTTCGCCGCTCCTGCCGCGAAGGCGTGTGTGGTTCTGACGGTTTGAATATGAACGGCAAAAACGGCTTGGCGTGTATCACTCCGCTGTCGGCTTTGGGCAGTGGTAAGCTGATTATTCGACCACTACCGGGTTTGCCTGTAGTACGCGATCTTATCGTTGACATGACACAGTTCTACGACAACTATGCGAAAGTTAAGCCATTCTTGATCGATGACGGTGCGTTGCCACCTTCTCGCGAGAATCTGCAATCTCCAGAAGAGCGTGCGCATTTGGATGGTTTGTACGAATGTATCATGTGTGCATGTTGTACAACATCTTGCCCATCGTTCTGGTGGAACCCGGACAAATTTATCGGTCCAGCAGGTCTTTTGGCTGCATATCGTTGGTTGATTGATAGTCGCGATACTGCAACAGATGAACGTCTGTCCAATCTTGATGACGCATTTAGCGTTTTTCGTTGCCATGGCATCATGAATTGTGTAAGTGTTTGTCCTAAGGGACTAAACCCAACAAAAGCCATTGGTCACATCAAAACAATGTTGGTCAATCGTTCGGTTTAATAGACAAAAATTGCCGGCTAACTCTTAACCAGATTTAGCCGGCTCTTATAGTAGCTCGGCGCAGACCGAAGCAAACGTGAAAACTACTGGTTAAGGGAAAATATGCACAACGGCGTGATGAAGGCATGGCTCGAGTCTTCACACTTGGCTGGCGCCAATGCAATGTATGTAGAGGACCTCTACGAACTGTATCTAAGTGATCCCGATCTGGTAAGTGAGGAGTGGAAACGTGTTTTTGATGAGTTGCCCAAGCACTCAGAAGTGGCTGAACAGCCGCACTCACGTGTCCGTGACTACTTCCGACGACTCGCTCAAGAAACAAAGCATTACAGTGTCCAGGTCAGTGATCCAGATGTCGATGCTAAGCAAGTAAAAGTACTACAGCTGATAAATGCCTACCGCTTCCGCGGCCATGAAGCAGCTCAGTTAGACCCCCTAGGGTTGTGGCAACGTCCTCAAGTGGCGGAGCTTGATCCTGCATTCCACAATCTCACTCAAGATGACTTCGAAGAGACTTTTAACGTAGGTTCTTTTGCCATTGGCCAAGAAACTATGCAGTTGAAAGACATCTTTAATGCCCTGAAAAAAACCTATTGTGGTTCGATTGGTGCAGAATACATGCACATGACCGACACAGAGCAAAAACGTTGGATTCAGCAACGTCTTGAGTCTGTTATCGGCCAGCCTTCCTTCGAAAAAGAAGAAAAAATTACATTCCTGGAAGAGCTGACCGCAGCAGAAGGTCTCGAGCGCTACCTTGGCGCAAAATTCCCCGGTGCTAAACGTTTCTCTTTGGAAGGCGGTGACGCCATGATCCCAATGATGAAAGAGTTGATTCGTCATGCGGGTAAAAGCGGTATGCGTGAAGTGGTAATTGGTATGGCTCACCGAGGCCGTCTCAATATGCTGGTTAACGTTTTGGGTAAGAAGCCACAAGATCTGTTTGACGAATTTGCCGGTAAACACGGCGAAAGCTGGGGAACGGGTGATGTGAAGTATCACCAAGGCTTCTCTGCAGATTTCGCTACTCCCGGCGGTGATGTGCACCTTGCCTTAGCATTTAACCCGTCCCACTTGGAAATCGTTAACCCAGTGGTGGTGGGGTCGGTACGTGCTCGTCAGGATCGCCTTGGCGATGAAGATGGCAGTAAAGTCCTACCTATCACGATTCATGGTGATTCGGCGATTGCAGGCCAAGGTGTCGTGGCAGAGACGTTCAACATGTCTCAAGCCCGTGGTTACTGTGTCGGTGGTACTGTTCGTTTGGTTGTGAATAACCAAGTTGGTTTCACGACCTCAAACCCACGTGATACGCGTTCCACCATGTACTGTACCGATATTGCCAAGATGGTACAGGCACCGATTTTCCACGTTAATGCCGATGATCCAGAAGCAGTCGCTTTTGTGACGCGTATTGCCTTAGATTACCGCAACGAATTTAAACGCGATGTCGTGATTGACCTTGTTTGTTACCGCCGTCATGGTCACAACGAAGCTGACGAGCCAAATGCCACTCAGCCTCTGATGTACCAAAAGATCAAGAAGCATCCAACACCGCGTAAGCTGTACGCCGACGTGCTGATTGATCGCAACGAGTGCGATATCGAAACCGCAACCCAAATGGTCAATGAGTACCGTGATGCGCTTGACCACGGTGAAGTGGTGGTCAAAGAATGGCGCCCAATGGCTCTACATTCTGTAGACTGGTCTCCTTATCTGGGGCACGACTGGGAAACACCTTGGGCAAACGTATTCGATAAAAAACGTTTAGTCGAGCTAGGACGACGCCTATGCCAATACCCAGAAAGTCACGTTTTGCACAGTCGAGTGAGCAAGCTCTACAGTGATCGTGTTGCGATGATTGAAGGGGAGAAAGAGTTCGACTGGGGGATGGCAGAGACGCTTGCCTATGCGACCTTGCTTGACGATGGAAAACGTATTCGTATTTCTGGTCAAGATTCAGGCCGTGGAACCTTCTTCCATCGTCACTCTGTACTACACAACCAAACTGACGCCAGTACCTATATCCCATTGGCAAACATTCATGACAAACAAGGCCCATTCGAGGTGCTTGACTCTGTGTTGTCGGAAGAAGCGGTGCTGGCATTTGAATACGGTTATGCAACGGCAGAACCAGGTGGTCTGACCATCTGGGAAGCGCAGTTTGGTGATTTCGCTAACGGCGCTCAAGTTGTGATTGACCAGTTCATCTCTTCTGGTGAGCAGAAGTGGGCTCGTTTGTGTGGCTTAACGATGTTGCTGCCACACGGCTATGAAGGTCAAGGCCCTGAACACTCTTCTGCACGTTTGGAGCGCTACCTTCAGTTGTGTGCAGAACAAAACATGCAAGTGGTTGTACCATCAACCCCTGCGCAGGTTTACCACATGATTCGTCGTCAGGTGGTTCGCCCAATGCGTCGCCCACTGATTGTGATGTCGCCGAAGTCGCTGCTACGCCACCCATTGTGCACATCAACGCTGGATGAGCTGGCGAACGGTACATTCTTACCAGCGATTCCGGAAATTGACAACCTTGATCCTGCCAAGGTCAAACGTGTCGTTTTCTGTTCTGGTAAAGTCTATTTTGATCTACTGGAACAACGTCGTAATAGTGAGCAAGAGGATGTGGCGATTGTTCGTATCGAGCAACTTTACCCGTTCCCACTCGATCAGGTGAAGGACGCCATTGCGCCATACGTCAATGTTGAAGACTTTGTATGGTGTCAGGAAGAGCCTCAAAACCAAGGTGCTTGGTACTGTAGTCAACACAATTTCCGCGCGGCCATTCCAGTTGGCGCAGATCTAAAATACGCCGGCCGCCCGGCTTCTGCTTCACCAGCAGTAGGCTACATGTCGGTGCACTTGAAACAACAGAAAGCGTTGATAGAAGACGCTCTGAACGTGAATGCAAAAACTTCGGATTAAGAACTAGAAGTGAAAGGAAGAAACAGACATGACAATTGAAATTCTGGTTCCAGACTTACCTGAATCAGTCGCGGACGCAACCGTAGCGACTTGGCACAAGAAACCGGGCGACAGAGTAGAACGTGATGAAGTTCTCGTCGATATTGAAACGGACAAAGTCGTTTTAGAAGTACCTGCGCCAGAAGCGGGTATTTTAGAGGCTATCCTAGAAGACGACGGTGCTACGGTGCTTTCAAAGCAGCTTCTTGCGCGCCTAAAACCCGGCGCAGTGGCAGGCGAACCAACCAAAGACACGACTGAAGAATCGGTAGCTTCACCAGACAAGCGCCACAAAGCTTCGCTAACGGAAGAGAGCAATGACGCATTGAGTCCAGCTGTCCGCCGTTTGCTGGCTGAACATAACCTAGAAGCGCATCAAGTGAAAGGCACAGGTGTTGGTGGCCGTATTACACGTGAAGATATCGAGGCGCATTTGGCTAACGCGAAAGCGGCAGTCAAAGCTGAGGCTCCTGCCGTTGTTGCTGCGCCAGCTGCGGCTCGCAGTCAAAAACGCGTACCGATGACTCGTCTACGCAAAACGGTGGCAAATCGTCTGCTTGAAGCGAAAAACAGCACAGCAATGCTGACGACGTTTAACGAAGTGAACATGAAGCCAATCATGGATCTTCGTAAACAGTACGGAGATCAGTTCGAAAAACGTCATGGCATCCGTCTCGGCTTCATGTCTTTCTATGTCAAAGCCGTTACTGAAGCGTTGAAACGTTATCCGGAAATCAACGCCTCGATCGATGGCGATGACATTGTGTATCACAACTACTTTGATATCAGCATGGCGGTATCAACACCACGTGGTTTGGTTACGCCAGTACTGAAAGATTGTGACACGCTAGGTTTTGCTGATGTTGAAAAAGGCATCAAAGAGCTCGCTATCAAAGGTCGCGATGGCAAATTGACAGTAGATGAGCTGATTGGCGGCAACTTCACTATCACCAACGGTGGCGTATTTGGTTCACTGATGTCAACCCCAATCATCAACCCACCACAATCCGCCATTTTGGGTATGCACAAGATCCAAGATCGTCCAATGGCGGTTGACGGTAAGGTTGAAATCTTGCCAATGATGTATTTAGCACTCTCTTACGATCACCGTTTGATTGACGGACGCGAGTCTGTTGGTTTCCTCGTGACAGTGAAAGAGCTGCTGGAAGCTCCTGCACGTCTGCTGCTCGATGTGTAATCGAAATTAGACGTTCGGTCACAGATGGCTGGACGTCTAAAGTTTTCAGGGCTAACTCGCTCAACGTCTGGCCTTCATTTGAGTCATCTGTGGCTTATTTGAGAAGCACCCTACGTACGTATAGCGCAGCGGTTGCTGCACTTTATGGAAATAATAAATCCCATAAGGGATAAACATACGGAATAACACAATGAATTTGCATGAATATCAAGCCAAACAGCTGTTTGCAGAATTCGGTTTGCCTGTACCGGAAGGCTACGCTTGTGACACCCCACAAGAAGCGTTTGAGGCTGCAGGTCGTATTAGTACAGCCAAGAAAGTCGTAAAATGTCAGGTTCACGCTGGTGGCCGCGGTAAAGCGGGCGGTGTTGAACTGCACGATACTAAAGATGGTGTGAAAGAGTTTGCACAAAAATGGCTAGGTAAAAACCTAGTTACTTATCAAACCGATGCAAATGGTCAGCCAGTCACCAAGATCCTTGTTGAAGAAGCGTCAAACATCGCTAACGAACTGTACTTGGGCGCGGTAGTCGACCGTGCAACGCGTCGTATCGTTTTCATGGCATCTACCGAAGGTGGTGTGGAAATCGAGAAAGTGGCGGAAGAAACGCCAGAGCTGATCCACAAAGCGGCTATCGATCCACTGGTAGGCCCTCAGGCATATCAAGGCCGTGAACTGGCTTTCAAACTTGGCCTTACGGGCGATCAGATCAAACAGTTCGTGAAAATCTTCATGGGTTTGGGTCAGATGTTCTCTCAGTATGACCTGGCACTATTGGAAATCAACCCGCTAGTGATCACTGCTGAAGGCAATCTGCTGTGTTTGGATGGCAAGATCAACATCGATTCAAACGCGATGTACCGTCAGCCAAAACTGCGCGAAATGCACGATCCTTCGCAGGAAGATGCTCGTGAAGCGCACGCGGCGCAGTGGGAACTGAACTATGTCGCACTCGATGGCAACGTAGGTTGTATGGTTAACGGCGCTGGCCTAGCAATGGGCACCATGGATATCGTTAACCTGCACGGCGGCAAACCTGCCAACTTCCTAGATGTCGGCGGCGGCGCAACGAAAGAGCGCGTTGCAGAAGCATTCAAGATCATCCTATCTGATGATAACGTGAAAGCGGTATTGGTTAACATCTTCGGCGGTATTGTCCGTTGTGACATGATCGCAGAAGGTATCATCGGCGCCGTAAAAGAAGTCGGTGTTAACGTACCTGTGGTTGTTCGTCTCGAAGGAACCAACGCTGAGCTAGGTCGTAAAGTGCTTGCCGAGTCTGGTCTGGATATCATTGCAGCTGAGTCGCTAACCGACGCAGCTCAGAAAGTTGTTGCTGCTGCGGAGGGCAAATAATGTCTGTACTAATTAACAAAGACACCAAAGTAATCTGTCAAGGTTTCACCGGTGGTCAAGGCACATTCCACTCCGAACAAGCGATTGCTTACGGCACACAAATGGTTGGTGGTGTTTCTCCAGGTAAAGGTGGCCAAACTCACCTAGGCCTGCCAGTCTTCAATACCGTGCGTGAAGCGGTGGAAGCAACGGGCGCGACAGCAACGGTTATCTACGTTCCAGCACCATTTTGTAAAGATGCGATTCTCGAAGCGATCGATGCAGGTATTCAACTGATCGTCACGATCACCGAAGGCATTCCGACGACCGACATGATCGACGTGAAAGTGAAGCTGGAAGAAACTGGCGTGCGCATGATTGGCCCTAACTGTCCGGGTGTGATTACGCCTGATGAATGTAAGATCGGCATCATGCCAGGTCACATTCACAAGAAGGGCAAAGTGGGTATCGTTTCTCGCTCTGGTACTCTGACGTACGAAGCAGTAAAACAAACCACAGACGAAGGCTTCGGTCAGTCTACCTGTGTTGGTATTGGTGGCGACCCAATCCCGGGTTCAAACTTTATCGATATCTTGAAACTGTTCCAAGAAGACCCAGAAACTGAAGCGATCGTCATGATTGGCGAGATCGGTGGTACAGCAGAAGAAGATGCTGCTGCGTTTATCAAAGAAAATGTGACTAAGCCAGTGGTGTCTTACATCGCAGGTGTGACCGCGCCTCCAGGCAAACGTATGGGCCACGCCGGCGCAATCATCTCTGGCGGTAAAGGGACAGCGGACGAGAAATTCGCTGCACTGGAATCGGCTGGGGTGAAAACAGTCAAGAGCCTTGCTGACATCGGTAAAGCGTTGCGTGAAGTAACAGGTTGGTAATCTGACCAAACAATAGAGTAAAGCCAGGCTCATGCCTGGCTTTATTTTTACTTGATAAATGTGGTGGTCGCACACTTAGCTGTTGCGTGGTACGAGCTGTGAAAGCACAAACAAGCTTGTTGCGCTGATGACGACAGATGGCCCAGCAGGTGTATCGAAATGCCATGAAAGCGTTAAGCCAGACAAAACCGAGATAACGCCTAAAAACGCAGCCGTAAACGCCATTTGTTCAGGAGAAGAGGCAAAACGTCTGGCGGTAGCGGCGGGGGTAATCAGCAGAGAGGTCATAATAAGAGCGCCGACAAACTTCATCCCGACAGCGATGACAATGCCGACCATGAGCATCAGTACCAGACGAATCAAATCGGTGTTGACTCCTTCCACTGCGGCTAACTCTTCGTTCACCGTCGTTGACAGTAGCGGGCGCCAGAAAATAAACAAGGCGGCGGAAATCGCCACGACGCCAGCGTAAATGAACAGCAAATCTTGTGCGGAGACCGCCAAAAGATCGCCAAACAGATAGCTCATCAAGTCCACACGTACATTATCTAAAAAGCTTACCGCGACTAAACCGATGGAAAGTGCGCTGTGGGCGAGAATGCCAAGCAAGGTATCTGACGCAATCAACTGTTGTTTTTGCAAAGTGACCAAAATGACCGCTAAAGTCAGACAGCAGACGACTAAGGCTAAGTAGAGATTGATATCGAGCAGAAAGCCGAGCGCTAATCCCATCAGGGATGCATGGGCTAGAGTGTCACCAAAATAGGCCATTTTCCGCCAAACAACGAACGAGCCAAGAGGTCCGGCGATAAGTGCGATACCGATACCGGCGAGAATCGAAGGCAACAAAAATTCAATCATGATGATGTCCGTGATGATGATGACCGCAGCTTGTCGCCTCG
Organism: Vibrio sp. S234-5; assembly: GCF_000960595.1. NCBI lineage: Bacteria > Pseudomonadati > Pseudomonadota > Gammaproteobacteria > Vibrionales > Vibrionaceae > Vibrio > Vibrio sp. S234-5. Next base: position 107,620 of record NZ_JZAM01000228.1, on the reverse strand, counting down.
CCGGAAACGGGTTGACCCGCTAAATCATGGTGGTGATGATTGTGTTGATGGTGATAAAACGCCAGCGATTGCTGAGTGGCTTTGCCAAACAACGCAATGTAAGAGGGGTGCTGGGTAATATCTGCGGGCGAACCTGAACAACAGATATGGTGCTGCAAGCATATGACGTCGTCAGTTTTCGCCATCACGAGATGAAGATCATGAGACACCATAAAGACCGCACAGTGGAAGCGATGACGAATACTCTCAATGAGCTCATACAGGTCAATTTGCCCTTGAATGTCGACGCCCTGAGCAGGTTCATCCAGCACCAACAGATCTGGCCGTTGCAGTAGGGCCCGAGCAAGCAAAATGCGCTGAGTTTCGCCCCCAGAGAGTTTGTGCATATTACTCTCTAGCAAATGCTCCGCGCCAACCAGTTTCACCGCTTCAAGCGTTTCTTGCGGACTGTATTTGCCTGAGAGATTGAGAAAGCGCTTTACCTTTAGCGGGAGCGCATCATTGAGTTTGAGTTTCTGTGGCACGTAACCGACTTTGAGCTTGTCCTGGCGAGTAACGCTACCATCACTGGGTTTGACCAGACCAAGGATAACTTTGACCAGTGTGGATTTACCCGCACCGTTTGGCCCGATAAGTGTGGTGATTTTACCTTTATGCAATTCGAGGTTGATATTATCTAGGACTGCTTTTTCGTCAAAAGTTACGCACAGGTTCTTTAGACTGACTAACGCCGACATGAATGGAACTTATTTGCAATTGATGAGTGTTATAAAGTAACATTTTACTACACTTAATGCTACTGCCTTACTGGGGAACGATGATGCGCGCGTTTTTAACTGGATTCTTACTTTTATTGCCAACCACGGCCGGGGCTGTGGAGGTTCTTACCAGTATTAAACCCATCCAAATGATTGTCCATGAACTTATGCTTGATGTCGATAAGCCGGATGTACTACTCGCTAGCAATGCTTCTCCACATGATTATGCGTTGCGTCCTTCTGATATGAAGAAAATCCGCCATGCTGACTTGGTGATTTGGTTTGGCCCAGGTTTAGAGCCTTTTATGGAAAAGTTGCTGGAAAGCCATCCGCAGGTGATCACGATCGGCGCTATTAAGGATATTCCGCTGCGTGAATATCAAGATGATCACGGTCATGAAGGACACAATCATGGTAACTATGATCCTCACTTCTGGTTAGGCGTGGATGTCGTTACTATCGCGGCCAAAACAATCAGTGCAAAACTGGTTGAATTGGATTCGGCCCACCAAGAGATTTACCAGCGCAATCTCACTCGTTTTCTTACGCAGTTGTCCAGTACGGATGTGCAACTTAAAAAGCAACTGAACGACGTTTCGACGCTCGGTTACTTTGTTTTTCACGACGCTTATGGGTATTTTGAGTCTCGATACCAGTTGAACAACCTTGGCCATTTTACCGTAAGTCCAGAGCGAAAGCCGGGCGCGAAAACCTTGATCCAGATCCGCAACCGACTGGCAAAAGGGGATGTGCAGTGCGTGTTTGCTGAACCGCAATTTACGCCAGCCGTAGTGGATACGGTGATTGGTAACAGTCCTGTGAATCGAGGCGTGCTAGACCCGATTGGCAGCAAGTACACCGTTGAAAATGGCAGCTACTTCCGTTTTCTCAACGGCTTGGCTGGCGATTATCTGCAATGTCTTAAGCAATAATAACGATTTTACCGAACCAGTTTACGTGATCTAACAAGAAAAATAGCGCAAGTTGACGCCATGAGCCTTTCATCAGCTCGTAATTGATATATCATACCAGATAATTATCAGCTCAAAATAACACCATTGCTGATGAGTGTCCGGTTGATGACCTGACGTATGAAAGGAATGTTCTCTTGCTCCGTATACTGGCCCTCATACTATTTGGGCTTGTGCTGCCGTGGGTAGCACAAGCTGAAAATGGCCAATCTGTTATTTTCTATCCACTGCCCGGACAGGAGCAGGGTACCTTTGTGGCTGCAAAAAACCTTTTTATCGGGAAAGAAGGTGGGCTGTGGATCCATGATGTGCATGGCCGGGTTCAGTTCTATGATGGCAACACGGTGCTTCCCAAAAAAGGTAGCCTTTTAGAGTTCAACGCTGAACAGGTCGCCTTTCATGAGGGGAGTTTCTGGACTTTTGTTGACAATGAAGTCTTTCAAACCTATCCAAATCGTAAACGCTCCTTAGTGTTTAGCCTCAGTCCTGGTACGCAAATTCGCAAAATCGGCAGTTCAGACCAGTATATTTGGGTCAGTGACGGGATTAATTTTTACACCTATAACGTAGAAAATGGCCTGCTTGATACCTACTCGCTGCTATCACTTTATCAAAACAATCATAGTAGTTACGTCTATATCAATGATGCGCAACGTGTACTCAGTAAATGGGTGTTGGGCACAACCGCAGGGGCTTATCTCTCACAAGACAAGCAGTTTACCCACATCAAAGCGTCGGGTAAGCATACGGTCTCGAAACTCTATTTTTCCAATACCCGCCGCGAGTTGTTAGTGGGCACTATGCGTGGAGCTGTGCTGGTGAATATTTTCCAACCGTTACAACAAGAAGTGACGATTGGAGACTCTCATGTATTGTCCATTAGCGAAACGAGCCAAGAATATTGGGTAGGAACAGAACATGGGTTGTTTAGCTATTCATTTCTGGATGGGCAAGTTACGCCAGTCCAATCTTCTGCACATCAAGGAATTGACTTAGCAAAAAGGAAAATCTACGCACTGGTGAATGATGGCAGCGGTGGCATCTGGATCGCGACCAATGCAGGTTTGCTTTATCACTCTTTATTTAGTCGTAAGTTTGAACGGTTTAGTCCTTTCTCAGTTGGGAATGCGAGCCGATTGACGGGATACATCCACAAAGCGCTGTATGATTCTTCTGGGGGGCTGTGGCTGCAAGATGGACAAACTCTTTATCGTATGGACTCAGAACGCGTGCTCATACCTATCCATCTACCGGGGAAAGTCAACGACTTCGCTATTGCTCATCAGCAAGCTTGGATTGCAACGGATAAAGGGGTATTTATCTACGATATTGTCAAGCAACGCCTTAGACAAAATGAGGCAGTTGCTGAACTGGCGGGTAGGTCCGTTGACTATGTTGCCATCGATCAGCAAGGCACGGTGTGGTTTAACGGCGGCTATCGCTTGTTTGCTTTAGACGCGGTTACGCAACAACTAAAAGATTATGGCGACAGATGGATAGTAGCTACTTACTTACCCGCACAGGTCCTCGGTCTTGAAGTCGATACAGGAGATCGTCTGGTTGTTCGCACGGACCACGGTGCTTACACTTTGGCGGAGAATAAAATTCGCTTTGATCGTAGCAGTTCTGTGCTGGGCGAAAGCATTGATATAGTCCGTGCTATGGACGAGACCCTTTGGCTGGCAGGTTCGTATGGGCTCTATCGTAAACGTAAAGGTGACAACACTTTTATCGAACTTCCTTTGCCACAGGAGAACGTGAGGCCAGCTTGTTTAATTCCAGATAAAGAAGGGGTTTGGATGTCAAGTTCGGTAGGATTGAGTTTTTACAATTTTGCCGGAGAGCTAGTCAAGCATTTTGGTGAACCGAACGGGGTTCTAAGTAACGAGTTTTTACAAGGTGTGTGTGCGTCGAGCGCGCTGAATGAGGGCGCTCTTGGACAACTGCTGTTTGGCTCTAAAGAGGGGCTGTTGTTTGTTAATCGTCAAGAGCTGTTGATTTCAAAACTCCCCCCTGTACAGGCGGTGATCAGCCAAATGCGGGTCGATAACCAAGTGCTGGTTACAGGCTATCATCAATCCGTTCCTGATCTTATTCCCTATGGTGCTTCGGTCAGTTTTATGCTTGGCGTTATGCCCGTTGCGTATAACCAGTCACTTTATTACCGTTTGAATCAAGATAAGTGGCAAGCCACAGAAGCTGGCCAAATCGCTTTTGAGCATCTCTCGCCAGGCTCTTATCAGCTAGAAGTGAAAGCGGCACAAGGGAACATGCCTGGGGCATCGATTCATTTTGTCGTCGAAGAGCCTTGGTATCTAACCAAAGTTGCCTGGTTGCTGTTTGCGTTCTCTTCGTTTGCGCTTGTCGCTCTGCTGTTTGTTTGGCGTTCGCGCTATGTAATGGCACACAACCGTGAGTTAATGGCCCAAGTTGCCTTGAAAACCAATCAGTTGCGGCATCAGAGCCGAGTGCTACTCAACAGTAACCAACAGTTGCGTAAACAGATACAAGTACGCAATCTCTTGGTGGATAACGTAGCTAAATCGGTGAAATCTAGCTTAAATGCCATTGTTCCTCAGTCTGACGTTTTGTTGGAGGGAGATAGTCGTGATCATCTGAACAAAATCCACATGCAGTTGGATGAATTGCTTAGTTCCCCTAACGGGTCAGAGGAAAACGCGCTTCAACAGTATAATTTAAGCCAAGTGATACACTCTGTGGTGGCCGTATGGTTTGACGATCTGACAAAAGCGGGTATCACAGTTGATATGAGTCAAGCGCAAGCCAATGTCAGAATCACGGTTGATTGTTTCAATTTGGATGTGATCTTGAATAGCATCCTCGCGAGTGTCGTGCGGCGAACCTACCGTGGACAGACGTTGGAAATTCATCTGCGAGAAGCAGAGCAGTATGCGGAGTTGTCATTTATTGACTACGGAAATGCGCTGCCTTTGAGTTTATCTGGTGACGCTCTAAGCAGCAGTGTGGGAAGTAAAACTCAGATAGACCTAAGTATTGAAAACGTACCTGCGTTGGTTGCAGCCAGCGGTGGTCAATTTAGTGCCTTTATCGGTGATGCCCGCAATAAATTGCATCTTTGTTGGCTAAAAGCGCCCGAGTTCGATTACCTACCCGCGCCGCTGTTGCCTGGCATGGAAGAAATGAAGCCGCCAGCAACGCCAGAACTCGACTGGCTAAACAAAGTAGAAAGTCTGGTTGCAGAACACTATCAAGACGCGGAATTTGGTACTGCTATGGCAGCGAAGATGTTGTATGTTTCGGAGCGAAGTTTACAGCGCCGCTTCAAGTCAGCCAGTGGAAGAACGTTTAAAGATTATCTTACCGAAGTACGTTTAGAGCGTGCGTGTGAAAGCCTACTTGCCGGCGAGAAAATTGCCGATGTCGCCTTTTCTTCTGGTTTTAACGATCCTTCCTATTTTAGCCAACGGTTTAAAATACATTTCGGATTATCCCCTTCAAAATTTGCAACGCACCAACAAGAGCAAGATTAATCAACGCACCACTACTTTTGGCAACTTTCGCTAATGCTAATGATTTAGGGTTAGTTTGTTGGCTGAGACTAGCGGCAGAACGTTAATGGGTTGAGAAACAGCGGTCTGGTGCAACAATATCCTACAGAACTCAATGACGACTAATGAAGCGTAGTTAGAAGCGTGCAGTAAAGAATTGAGCGTGTTTGAGAAGTGACGAGAGTAGAAAAAAATATCGTGGTATAGCCGGGGGGACTATACCACGGGTGTCAAGGACACCTTCGCTTGCTGCCGGAGTGACACGAGTAAATCGCGTCACCTCTGGAATTTCTGAGAGAACGTGCTCTCGATGGGTTCACTATATGAGAACTCACTTATTTTCTTTATAAAAATAACGCCATCATTACCTGACTAATACGACATTATAATTACCTTTTTGTTAAGCATTTGAAGATAAACGATTTATTACATTATTTTACGGAATTGTAAAAATATTGCCAATTTAAAGTTTGAATACGGATGGTGATTTTGACGAAAGTGACGAGGCGTAAATTGACGAAAGTTACGGCTTCAAAAATGTAAACTTTGATTTCACGCAATAAAGCGATGGGTATTGAACGATAAAATTACACCACTAATAATAATCCTTCTCATTTCAATTTCCGATTAAGGTACCCATCATGAAGTTATCCGAATTAGCGCAGGGGCAGCGTGCGACCGTGTGCGCTTTCCTCTCTCTCTCAACTGATGTCAGGAAAAAACTCATGGTGATGGGGATATTGCCAGATACCGAGATCAGACTGATACGCCGCGCACCGATGGGTGACCCGCTGCAAGTCGAAGTTCGTGGTGTTTCTCTCGCCGTTAGGGAAAACATTGCCGCGCAGATCGAAGTGGAGAGCAAATAAATGCAGTATCAAATTCTGACCGTTGGCAATCCGAATAGCGGTAAAACAACGTTGTTCAATGGTTTGACAGGTGCAAAACAGCAAGTGGGAAACTGGGCGGGGGTCACCGTTGAGAAAAAAACTGGTCGTTACATGCACGCCGGAGATGATTTTTCTCTGACGGATCTGCCCGGTATTTATTCACTCGACAGCGGTAATGACAGTAACAGTATTGATGAATCGATTGCCGCTCGAGCTGTATTAACACCCCCCGCCGATCTGATTATCAATGTTGTGGATGCGACAAGTCTTGAACGTAGTCTCTATATGACGTTGCAGCTGCGTGAACTTGGGCGACCAATGATTGTGGTGCTGAACAAAATGGATGCTCTGAAGAGAGAGCGACAACTACTCAGCGTCGATGAGCTGGAGAAAGTGTTAGGTTGCCCTGTGGTCACCCTGTCTGCCACCGATAGCAAACAAGTTCTCCAGTTTAAAGAAAAACTGCATAAACTTTTGTTACAGGGGGTAGCGCTAAACGACGTTGGATTAGATTACGGCACCGAGATGGAAGCGGCGATCAAAAATTTACAGCCGATGTTTACGAGTGCTGAAGTCGCTTACCGCGCGTTGGCGATTCGTGCTCTGGAATCGGATACTCTTGTGCTAAATGGCCTTAGTGAAGGTCAACGAAATCAAGTCTTGGTGCAAAAAGGTAATCTAGATCTTGATATCGACTTGCAAGTAGCCAATGTGAGATATACGTTTTTGCATCAAATCTGTAAGCGTGTGCGTCGTACCGAGGGCAAGTTAAGTCGCAGCACCACCGAGACCTTGGATCAGTTCATCCTCAACAAATGGATCGGCATCCCTTTCTTTTTTGTTGTCATGTATTTGATGTTCATGTTCTCCATCAATATTGGCAGTGCCTTTATTGACTTCTTTGACATCGGTGTAGGGGCTTTACTGGTTGATGGCGGCCACCACTTGCTTGATGACCATTTACCTGTATGGCTAGTGACGATTTTAGCCGATGGCATTGGTGGCGGCGTACAAACGGTTGCTACCTTTATTCCAGTGATTGCTTGTTTGTACCTTTTTCTCGCGATGCTAGAGAGCTCCGGCTATATGGCAAGGGCCGCATTTGTGTTGGATAAAGTGATGCAGAAAATTGGCTTGCCGGGTAAGGCTTTTGTACCACTGGTGTTGGGCTTTGGCTGTAATGTGCCTTCAATTATGGCAACGCGCACTTTAGATCAAGAACGTGAGCGAAAGCTGGCTGCATCAATGGCCCCTTTTATGTCCTGCGGGGCTAGATTGCCCGTTTATGCCCTTTTTGCTGCCGCCTTTTTTCCCGGCGCGGGTCAGAACGTTGTTTTTGCTTTGTACCTGCTTGGCATTGTGGCGGCGATTTTTACCGGGCTGTTTTTGAAGAAGACGTTGTATCCTGGCAGTAGCGACAGTTTATTGATGGAAATGCCTGACTACGAATTCCCGACGATGCAAAACGTGCTGTTAAAAACATGGCAAAAGCTAAAACGTTTTGTATTGGGTGCAGGGAAGACCATCGTTATGGTAGTCGCCATTCTCAGCTTTCTGAATTCGCTTGGCACTGATGGCAGTTTTGGTAATCAGGACAGTGAACACTCCGTGTTGTCGAAAGCGGCGCAGGTAGTCACGCCAATTTTTGCACCGATAGGCATTACCCAAGAGAACTGGCCTGCAACTGTAGGGATTATCACGGGGATTTTTGCTAAAGAAGCTGTGGTGGGGACGTTGAACAGCTTATACACCACGTCCGGTGAGGAAGAAGCGGCAGAGTACGATTTGGCAGACAGTTTAAAAGAAGCGGTGATGACAATTCCAGCTAATTTAGCTGGCCTGAGTTTTTCCGACCCGTTGGGGATTGAAGTGGGCGATCTGTCCGATTCAACAGCAGTTGCGGAAGAGCAAGCCGTGGATGCCTCGATTTTTGGTAATTTAAAAGCGAAGTTCGCTTCTGGCCACGCCGCGTTTGCCTATCTGATCTTTATTTTGCTTTATACGCCCTGTGTTGCGGCGATGGGGGCTTATGTGCGTGAGTTTGGTGCGCCTTATGCTCGCTTTATCGCCCTGTGGACGATGGGATTGGCCTATAGTGGAGCGACATTCTATTATCAAGCGGCTCACTTAGCCGATCACCCTGCGCGTAGTGTGGTATGGATGGTCGCTATTATTCTACTGTTTGTCTTGACCTATCAGCTACTGAGACAAGTGGGTAAAAAAGAGCGCAGCTTAGAGGCAACGTTAGCGTGATCTTAGATGAACTGTATCAGTATATCGCCGCGCAAGGGATGGTTTCTCGTCGTGATTTAGCCAAACACTTTGGCATGAGTGATGACGGTGCTGATGCCATGCTTAACGTGTGGATCAAGAAAGGTAAGATAAGTCGCTTAGTTGATACCAACCAAGCGAATCACGTCACTCGTGTGCGCTACACAGTGACAAAGCAACAGGGCTTGTCTCTCACCGTCACAATGTGACCATAAAGAAAAGAGCCGCATCTGAAGCGGCTCTTTTTCATACCTGCGGAATTATCCTTTTTGAAACAGTGAGCTCAATGACAACACATTGCGGATGCGTTCGAGCATCTCTGCTTGCTCTGCTTCGTTGCGGAACTCACCTTGCGTATTTCCCCAAATTGGGCCGGGCCAGGCAACATCGGTCTGAAAACGCGCAATATGATGGATGTGCAGCTGCGGCACCATGTTACCTAATGCGCCAAGGTTGAGTTTGTCTGGGCGAAAAGTCGCTTCCAATGCTTGGCTAACGGCTTGAGATTCGAGCAAAAACTGTTGCTGCTCTTGCATGGGTAAGTGGTGCAGCTCTTTTAAGTTGGCACGTTTGGGTACCAATATAACCCACGGCACGGCATTGTCTTTATGCAGCAATGCCACACACAGCGGGAAGTGACCGATGAGAGTGGTGTCTTTTGCCAATTGAGGGTGCAGTTCAAAACTCATTGTTGTTGTCCGGTTTGAAGAGAGTGAAATCAGTATACGTCAGATAAAACAAAAGGTTGACGCTTTCACGTCAACCTTTCTTAATTGCCTAGAACCTAGAACCTAGAACCTAGAACCTAGAACCTCTTACATACGCTCCAACGTATCGATACCGAGTAGAGACAGACCTTGCTTGATGGTCTTCGCTGTTAGCGCTGCTAGTTTTAGACGGCTTTGTTTCACTGCTTCATCTTCAGCCACTAGGATAGGGCACGCTTCGTAGAAGCTAGAGAACTGGCCTGCGAGTTCGAATAGGTAGCTACACATGATGTGTGGTTGACCTTCACGCGCGACAGATTGCACCGCTTCTTCAAACTGCAGCAGTTTGGCGATAAGCGCTTTTTCTTTCTCGTCAGTGATCTTGATATCACCTTGTAGCTCATCCATAGAAACGCCAGCTTTAGCGAATACAGAGGCTACGCGAGTGTAAGCGTATTGCATGTACGGTGCCGTGTTGCCTTCGAATGCGAGCATGTTGTCCCAATCGAACACGTAGTCTGTAGTGCGGTGTTTCGAAAGGTCGGCGTACTTCACCGCTGCCATTGCTACCGTGTTCGCGATCGCTTTCTTCTCGTCTTCTGCGAGTTCTGGATTCTTAGACTCGATCAGCTGCGCTGCACGAACTTCTGCTTCATCTAACAGATCGGCCAGACGAACCGTACCACCAGCGCGCGTCTTAAATGGACGACCATCTTTGCCGAGCATCATGCCGAACGCGTGATGCTCAAGAGAGACAGATTCTGGCACGTAACCGGCTTTGCGAACGATAGTCCACGCTTGCATCAAATGCTGATGCTGGCGTGAATCGATGAAGTACAGTACGCGGTCCGCGCCTAGCTGCTCGTAACGGTATTTCGCACACGCGATGTCGGTTGTGGTGTAGAGGAAGCCGCCATCACGCTTTTGGATGATCACGCCCATTGGCTCGCCATCTTTGTTCTTGAACTCTTCAAGAAACACCACTTGCGCGCCGTCATCTTCAACCGCTAAGCCTTTCTCTTTTAGATCGGCAACAATCCCTGGCAGCATGTCGTTGTACATGCTTTCGCCCATCACGTTTTCACGTGTTAGTGACACATTGAGTCGGTCGTAGTTGCGCTGGTTTTGGATCATGGTGACATCCACCAGCTTCTTCCACATCTCGGCGCAGAATTCGTCACCGCTTTGCAGCTTAACTACGTAGCCGCGAGCTTTTACCGCGAACGCTTCGTCTTCGTCGTAAAGCTTTTTCGATTCGCGGTAGAAGGCTTCCAGATCAGCCAGTTCCATGGAAACTTCGCCAGACTCTTGCTGTACGCGCTCAAGGTTGGCGATAAGCATACCGAACTGAGTGCCCCAGTCACCGATGTGGTTGGCGCGGATCACTTTGTGGCCTAGAAACTCAAGAGTACGCACCACTGCATCGCCAATAATGGTTGAGCGCAAGTGACCAACGTGCATCTCTTTGGCTACGTTTGGCGCCGAATAATCGGCTACGATGGTTTTCGCTTCTTCAGCGGCTACGCCGAGGCGTGCATCTGCCAATGCGGCATCGGCTTGTTTAGCGAGGAACTCTTCACTAAGGAAAATGTTGATAAAGCCCGGACCTGCGATTTCGGTTTTGCTTGCAATGCCTTCTAGGTCTAGAACATCCAGTACTTTTTGCGCAAATTCTCGAGGGTTGGTACCCAGTTGTTTTGCTACGCCCATAACGCCATTGGCCTGGTAATCACCAAATTGTGGCTTAGCGGATTGGCGAACTGCTGCAGGGCTGCCTGCAGGAGCGCCAGCAGCTTCGAGAGCCTGAGATACTTTGTCGTTAATAAGTGCTTGGATATTCACACGCGTTTCCTTCAATTCAAGGACGAAAAACCCAGAAAGCAAGTGGCCGGGTTCTGTTTGAGTTCACAAAAATGACGCTAATGATAACAATTTTCTTGGTGATCATATAGAGAGGATTTGGTGAAATTTCGACTTTTTCCAGCAAGATGAAAATGCCTGCGATTTTGCGATGGAGTTGCTACTATGAGGCCGAAAATCCGAGCTTTCGTGAGAGCAAAATGAATAGATTACTAGAAGAAAAACGCCTGACACCTGTGCAAATGCTTGAAGATTTAGACGGTTTTATGCAAAAAATTGAGTCTTTAGCTGATTTGCTGCAATTAGATTTGAGTTTAGCTCAGGCTGATCATCTGGCGCTGCGAATTAATCAAGCACATCTTGCCAAGGCGGCGCATCTGGCTTGGTCTGATTATGGCGAGACTATTTCCGAGGCGATGATCAATGGTCGGCCCATTATCGTGATCGCCTTCAAGCAACCATTGCATGCGCGTGGCTGGAAAATCGAATGTTTGGAGTTGCCATACCCTGCACCGGGGAAAACTTACCACAGCGAAAGTTGGGAGCATGTGGAATTTGTCGTGCCTTCGCACGCGCAAAGTGCCGAGGCATACCTAGAGGACTTACAGCATACCTATCCCGCTTTTGGTGCTCAGTTTGCCAAGCTGGAAGAACGAGGTGTGAAGACCAAGCTGTCGAGCCCGAAAGGGGAGGGGGAGCGTTTGAATAACCCAACTGTGGCGTTTAAGTACCAAGGCGTCTGTATTAAGCTTCATCCGCACTCCCTCAAACGCATTGTTGAATCGGAACAAAACGCGCATTAAAAAAATAGAGGGTTGCCACTTGGCAACCCTCATTCACTGCTAAGTCAAATCTTAGAGAATCACGGTCTTATTGCCGTAGACAAAAACATGGTCGTTAAGCACTTTATTCAGCGCTTTGCTCAAGACATTTTTCTCCACGTCACGCCCAGCCTGCGCCATATCTTGCGCACTGAAATTGTGATCAACAGGAATAACGTCCTGTTTGATGATCGGCCCTTCATCTAAATCATTGGTGACAAAGTGGGCAGTGGCGCCAATGATCTTGACGCCGCGCTCATAGGCCTGTTGATAAGGCTTGGCACCGATGAACGCTGGCAAAAAACTGTGGTGAATATTGATGATCTTGTGGTGGTATTTCTCGACAAAAGCTGGGGTCAAGACGCGCATGTACTTTGCCAGCACCAGATAATGCGGCTGGTAGCGGTCAACCACCTCCAGCATTTTCTGTTCATGTTCTTCGCGGCTTAACCCTTCGTGCGACACATAATGGTATGGAATATCAAAACGCTCGGTAAGGGTCTGCAATTTGTCGTAGTTACCAACCACAGCGGCGATCTCGACATCGAGGCTGCCATCGTAGTTCTTCATCAGAATATCGCCCAGACAGTGGGCTTCTTTAGTTACCAAAATCACAATGCGCTTGCGCTCAGAGCTGACCAGTTTACGCTTTGCTCCGCTTGGCAAAGCTTGGTCTAGATCGGCGAGAAAGGTGTGATCGTTGAAGTATCCTTCCAGTTCGGTGCGCATGAAAAAATGACCGCTGGCGTTATCTACGAACTCATTGTTGTGAATGATATTAAGTTGGTGTTTGTAACAGATGTTGGTGATTTTCGAGATCAGACCCGGCGCGTCTGAGCAATGAGTCAGTAGTGTTTTCTTTTCCATATTTAAGATACTTCCGTGAATAATTTTTTTATGGTACGAATAATTGTTTGGGCGTCGAATAGTGAGCTAAACCGCAATACAAGGCTAATAGATAATCTATTATTAATTTGGTTTCAACATATTCTCTGGGCCAAACGTTTTGCTAAAGAGGATTGCTGAGAAGAGCCGTCAAAACGATACACAAGGTGGTAACTTATGGACAAAGATCTATTGGCTCGAAAACTGTACCTAGAAAGAGTCTCGACTCTGGTCGGTCAGCACGAAATCGATGAGGAGCTTATTACGGAGATGTGGCAAAATCGCGCCTCCCCAGCAGAAGCAGCCAAAGTCATTTTAGAGGGTGAACATTTTAGCGGTCCGGCATGGCTAAACCGTTACCTGAATCGCAAATAATCGAACAGCATAGATTCTACATCACTGCGAGGCGAGCCAAATCCGATTCGCCTCGGCTTCGCAAAACTGCCATAATCAGCCCCACTTATCCATCACCAGCATACAGAATGATAGCCAAAACCTTCTCTTCCAAAGGCGCATTAGGCAAAGCCATCCCTGGATTTCAGGCTCGTCAGCCGCAAATTGACATGGCCGAAGCGGTCAGCCAGGCGATTCAAGACAAGAGTCAACTGGTGGTGGAGGCAGGCACCGGAACCGGAAAAACCTTTGCCTATCTTGTACCTGCATTATTGAGCGGCAAGAAAACCATTATCAGTACTGGATCGAAAAACTTGCAAGAGCAGCTCTTTCACCGCGATCTGCCGTTGATGGTCGATGCGTTGGGTTTTTATGGTCAGGTTGCGTTGCTAAAAGGACGTTCGAATTATCTCTGCTTAGACAGGCTCAGCCGACAAATGGTGGAAGTGCATCATCATGAGGCCGATTCGACGCAATTGAGTCAACTGGTCAAAGTGCGCAGTTGGTCGTCGGAGACCAAAACGGGCGATCTGGGTGATTGTGACGATTTGCCAGAAGACAGCCCGCTGATTACGACCATCACATCAACCAATGACAATTGTCTGGGTAAAGAGTGCCCGAGCTATCAAGATTGCTTTGTCCTTAAAGCACGCAAAAAGGCGCTGGATGCCGATGTGGTAGTGGTTAACCACCACCTATTTTTAGCCGATTTGGCGATCAAAGAGACCGGATTTGGCGAACTGATCCCGGAAGCCGATGTGTTTATTTTCGATGAAGCCCATCAGTTGCCGGATATCGCCAGCGAATATTTTGGACAATCACTCTCAAGCCGACAGATCCACGATCTCGCCAAAGACATCGAGATTGCTTATCGCACGGAAGTGAAAGACATGCGTCAGTTGCAAAAAGTGGGCGATAAGCTGGTGCAAACCTCGATGGATATGCGCATTGTGCTGGGAGAGCCCGGTTTTCGTGGCAACTGGCGTGATGCGTTGCAGTCACCATCGATAAAGCGTGAAGTCGAGCGCTTAGTCGATGCGTTAGATCTCACCATCGATGTGCTTAAATTGGCGCTCGGGCGCTGCCAGTTGCTCGATACGGCCTTTGAGCGGGCCAATTTGATCAAAGCGCGCTTGGAGCGCGTGTGCGATACCAGCGTAACGGGGTATTCTTACTGGTTTGATACCTCCCCCCGTCATTTCACCCTGCACATTACTCCGCTGTCGGTGGCCGATAAGTTCCACGAGCAGATTGAGATGAAACCGGGCGCGTGGATTTTTACCTCCGCGACTTTGGCGGTCAATAGCGATTTCGGCCACTTCACCGCAAGATTGGGGCTAAAACCCGCGAAACAGTTCTCGCTGCCTAGCCCTTTTGATTATCAGCAGCAGGCGCGTCTTTGTGTTCCGCGCTATCTGCCTGAACCCAATAGCCCCGGTTTAGCCGACAAACTGGTGCGTATGTTAGCGCCGTTGATTGAAGCGAACCAAGGGCGCTGTTTTTTCCTTTGTACCTCTCACAGCATGATGCGTGAACTGGGTGAACGCTTTCGCGAGGTGCTCAGTTTGCCCGTGCTGCTGCAAGGGGAAATGAGTAAACAGAAAACGCTGGCAGAGTTTATGGTGCTGGGTAATGCGCTACTGGTGGCGACAGGCGCTTTTTGGGAGGGGATTGATGTTAGAGGTGATGCGTTAAGCTGTGTTATCATCGACAAACTTCCTTTTACATCACCCGATGACCCCTTGCTCAAAGCACGAATTGAAGATTGCCGCTTGCGGGGTGGAGAACCTTTTGAACAGGTCCAGTTGCCTGATGCCGTTATCACCTTAAAACAAGGGGTAGGACGTCTAATTCGCGATCAAAAAGACCGCGGCGCACTGATTATCTGTGATAACCGCTTGGTGACCCGTGAGTATGGTGGCGTCTTCCTCGCCAGTCTCCCTCCGATCCCAAGAACACGCGATCTGGACATCATTCAACAATTTCTAACAGAACAAACAGAGAACTAAATGAGCGCAAAAATTCTCGCTATCGACACAGCCACGGAAAACTGCTCTGTGGCACTCCTAGTTGGTGAGCAAGTTTTCTCACGCAGCGAAGTGGCTCCGCGTGACCATACCAAAAAAGTGTTACCTATGGTGGACGAAGTGCTGCAAGAAGCAGGGCTGACTTTGCATGATCTGGATGCGCTAGCGTTCGGCCGAGGCCCGGGCAGTTTTACTGGCGTGCGAATTGGCATTGGTATTGCACAAGGTTTAGCGTTTGGTGCGGATTTGCCCATGATTGGCATTTCGACACTGGCGGCGATGGCGCAGGGCAGCTATCGTCAAAATGGGGCGACTCATGTGGCGACGGCGATTGATGCACGAATGAACGAAGTGTACTGGGGACGTTACCAGCGCCAAGAAGATGGCCGTTGGCAGAATGTAGATGACGAATGTGTTATTCCCCCTGCCGATTTGGCGGCGCAGTTAGACTCAGATGTACAGACTTGGACGACAGCGGGAACAGGTTGGGATGCGTACTCCGATGCGTTGGGCGCATTGGCCATTTCTGTTGAAAAAGGCGACATCCTCTATCCAGACGCGCAAGATATTGTGGTGTTAGCAGGTCACGAATGGGCAGCGGGAAACACCGTCGCGGTTGAAAACTCGAGCCCGGTGTATCTGCGTGATAACGTTGCGTGGAAGAAATTGCCTGGGCGAGAGTAGTCGCCCAACTCACTGAATAATAATGGTGGAATGCGATGGCCTCAATTAATGGTTTACCTCCTGCGATTATTCCCGGCACGGGCCGGACCAATAAGAGCAGCCGTAAAAAGGTCAATAAAAGCCAGCAACAAGTCGCACAACCTTCCAAGGTGGCCGATGCGGTGGCGCATTCCATCCGTCATGTCTCTCAAGCGGATGTAGAGCGTGCCCAGTTGCAATACGACCTTCCTGAAGGACGCGCGCGCCGAGCGATGGAAGAGTATATGGATGTAATGAATCAAGCGCGTAGAGAGGAACTTGCCCAACTCGTTGGTGTCGATATCTACGTGTAGCGCTCTGGCAATGTGCATTGAAACGTTAAAGGTGAGTGAAAGATGAAAAAAGAGTGCCGTTTACTATTCACACTGGTTGCGCTGTTTACCGTCAGTGCCTGTAGTTCGCTGCCAGAAGAGCTCAATGCGCGCAATGAGTCTGTGCTAACGGATTACAAAACCTTTGCCAAGCAGCAAGGCCAAGTCACAGAGGAAGTTCGTCTTGGTGGTGTGATTGCCAAAGTCGATAATCTATCAGATAAAACCCGAATCGAACTGGTTAATTTGCCGATAAGTAAAGAAGGCAAGCCCGATATCGGCCAAGAGCCTAGTGGCCGTTTTGTTGTCTACCTTCCTGGGTATCTTGAACCTGTCGCATTCAGTCAGGGTCGTCTAATGACGGTTGTGGGGCAAGCTGGCGGTGAAGAAAAAGGCAAAATTGGTGATTATGATTACGTCTTCCCTGTGATCCAAGCTTATGGTCACCGACTCTGGACCATCGAAGAGCGAGTCCGAGTTTACGACACTTCCACTTATCTCTATCCTTGTTACTCCATTTCTTGCCGCCAACTGCGTGATTTCCCTCGTGATGGAAAAATCATTAAAGACGTCAACTAATGCGTGATTCCCGTTATACGCTGGCGGACTTGAGTCTCGCGGCACTTGAGATTGGTGATGCAAAAACGGCTGATTTATCAGTCGTTTTTATTCATGGCTGGTTAGATAACGCCGCCAGTTTTCTCTCTGTTATGCAGCATCTTCATCATCTTTGCCCTAGATTGCATCTGTGTGCGATCGATCTGCCGGGGCATGGGCATTCTGACCACAAAGCATCGGGCAATTTTTACCCTTTTCACGACTACATTGATGATATTCATCAGTTTTTGCACATTTTATCGCCAAACAGACTGCTGTTAGTCGGCCATTCTCTTGGTGCATTGATTGCGAGTTGCTATAGTGCCGCCTTTGCTGAACAGGTGGATGCACTGGTTCAGATAGAAGGTTACGGGCCTTTGGCTGAAGCCCCGCAAAACGCGGTTCAAAGGCTCAGGCAAGGGGTGCTCAGCCGTAATCGTTTGCGTACCAAACCCTCCCGTAATCTCGCCAGTTTTGACGAGGCACTACGCCTTCGCGTGATGGCAAATCAGCTTTCTCCAGATCTGTTACGGCCGATCGTCGAGCGCTCAGTGATTGAGCAGCAAGGCACTTGGCAGTGGCGGCATGATGCAAAATTGAAATGCGACTCGCTCTATCGCATGTCCCACAAACATGCTGCAACAATGGTAGAGCAGATTTCTTGTTTTCATCTGGTCATATTAGGCGAAAATGGCTTTCGCGAGCTTAAGGATTTCAGCCACTTAAACGTGAGCAATCCTGCAAAAATCGCGACAGTTGCGGGCGGTCATCATTGTCATTTAGAGCAATCGCTCGAGGTGGCTCAGCGAATTCTTGGTGTAGTTAACAAAATTTAAACAAGTGTTTGAGAGTTTCGTGCTCAAGCATGACGGCTGTGCTGTAATAGCGAACAAAATAAGAAAGGACGCTATTGCGCAAGACAAAAGTCTTTCGTTAGCCAGCTATTGACGAGGAGTAACATCGTGGAAAAACCATGGCTTTCACGTTATCCAAGTGACGTACCTGAAACCATCAACCCAGACCAGTATGAATCGCTGGTGGAAATGTTTGAGCAATCGGTGCAAAAGTACGCCGACCAGCCTGCGTTCATGAACATGGGCTCGGTGATGACGTTTCGCAAATTAGAAGAACGCAGTCGTGCTTTTTCTGCCTATCTGCAAAACGAGCTCAAGCTGAAAAAAGGCGATCGTGTTGCCTTGATGATGCCAAACCTGCTGCAATACCCAGTTGCGCTGTTTGGCGTGTTGCGCGCCGGTCTTATCGCGGTTAACGTCAACCCTCTTTACACTCCTCGCGAGCTGGAACACCAGTTAAACGACTCTGGCGCCAAAGCGATTGTGATTGTCTCCAACTTTGCCAACACGCTTGAGCAAATCGTTGATAATACGCCAGTGAAACACGTGGTTTTGACGAGTTTGGGGCAAATGTTGCCACGCGCGAAAGGTACCATTGTTGATTTTGTCGTCAAATACGTCAAAGGCATGGTGCCTAAGTATGATCTGCCTGGGGCGATTTCAATGCGTAAAGCGCTGCACAAAGGGCGACGCCTGCAATACGTCAAACCGTTTATGACCGGCGATGACATCGCCTTTTTGCAATACACGGGTGGTACCACAGGCGTGGCAAAGGGCGCGATTCTCACCCACCGCAATATGGTGGCAAACGTCTTGCAAGCCAAAGGCATGTATGGTCCTGTCCTGAGTCAGGGGCGTGAGTTAGTGGTAACGGCTTTGCCGCTTTATCACGTTTTTGCGCTGACCGTGAACTGTTTGCTGTTTATCGAAATGGGTGGCCGTAACCTGCTGATTACCAACCCTCGAGATATTCCTGGGTTCATTAAAGAGCTGCAAAAGTATCCCTTTACTGCGATTACCGGGGTCAATACGCTGTTTAATGCCTTGGTTAATAATGAAGATTTCCACGAGTTGAACTTCAGCAATCTCAAACTTGCTGTGGGCGGCGGCATGGCGGTGCAGCGGGCGGTGGCGGAAAAATGGAAAAAAACCACAGGTTGCTACCTGCTTGAAGGTTACGGATTAACCGAGTGTTCACCTCTGGTTGCCGCCTATCCGCACGACTTGGTTGATTACAACGGTTCAATTGGCCTGCCTGTTCCTTCAACCGAGGTGCGTATTGTCAATGATGAAGGCGAAGCCCTAGCCAACAGCGAAACGGGTGAGCTGCAAGTGCGCGGCCCGCAGGTGATGCAGGGGTACTGGCAGCGTCCGGAAGCGACCAAAGAAGTGATCAATAGCGAAGGCTGGTTATCGACCGGGGATGTGGTGAAGTTCGATCAAGAGGGCTTTTTGCACATTGTTGATCGTAAGAAAGACATGATTTTGGTCTCCGGTTTCAATGTCTATCCGAATGAGATCGAAGATGTGGTTGCGCTGCATGGTAAAGTGCTGGAAGTGGCCGCCATTGGACAACCACATGAAGTCTCTGGTGAAGTGGTGAAAATCTACGTGGTGAAGCGTGATCCAAGTTTGACCAAAGAAGAAATCATCAACCACTGTCGCCAGCATCTCACCGGTTATAAAGTGCCGAAGCTGATTGAATTCCGCGAAGAGCTGCCCAAGACTAATGTCGGAAAAATATTGCGCCGAGTATTGCGTGACGAGAACGACGCAAAACTGGCGAAAAATGATGCCGCTGCGTAATCCGCGCAAAGTGTAACAATCAATGCTAGAATGCCAGCCTATGTTTTCAGGCTGGCATTTTTATTTTCAAGCGATAGCGAGTGACGAGTGAATTATCAGATTATTACCGATGAAAAAGAGCTCAATAGGGTCTGCCACCAAGCGCGACAAGCGGATGTGGTGATGTTGGATACCGAATTTGTTCGAACGCGAACCTACTATCCTCAACTTGGCTTAATTCAGTTATTTGACGGGGAAAACTTGTCGCTCATCGACCCAACGACAGTGAAAGAGATGGATGCTTTCGTTGAGTTGTTGCAAGACACTGCGGTGATTAAAGTGCTGCACGCTTGCGGCGAAGATTTAGAAGTGTTTCACAACGCTTTTGGTTGCACGCCAGTTCCCATGGTCGATACGCAAATTATGGCGGCCTTTCTCGGTCACGGGCTGTCTACTGGCTTTGCCGCTTTGGTTGAGCAATATTTGCACGTTCAACTGGATAAAAGTGAATCCCGCACGGATTGGCTAGCGCGCCCATTGTCAGACAAACAGCTGGAGTATGCCGCGGCTGACGTGCATTATTTGCTGCCGCTGTATGACATTTTGCGAGACCAAGTGCAGCAGGCCGGCTGGTGGCAAGCCGCGCAGCAAGAGAGTGAACTACTGGCGGGCAAACGCGTGCGCACCCCAGATTTAGCAAACGCCTATCTCGAGATCAAAGGGGCATGGCAACTTAAACCGCGTGAATTGGCCATCTTGAAGCCGCTCGCGACTTGGCGAATGCAGGAGGCAATTCGTCGTGACTTGGCGCTCAACTTTGTCTTTAAAGAGCAAGATTTGCTAACGGTTGCCCGTTTGGGCCTCACTAGCTTTAAACGCATGGAGCAAGAGGGGATGGATTTACGTTCCGTGCAGCGCCATGGCAATAAAATTGCGGCCATCGTTAGAGAAGCGCTAACGACGCCGGCTGACGAGTATCCTGAAGAGATAGACCGTTTGATGGACTTGCCGGGTTATAAGCAGCTGTTTAAGCAGCTCAAAGATCAAGTGACCTTAGCAACGAAAAACACCGGTCTGGCCTCAGAGTTTTTGGCATCGAAGAAGCAAATTAACCAGTTGATTACCTGGGTGTGGAAAAAGGATCGCGATCCAGAGAGTTTGCCGGATCTGATGCAAGGTTGGCGTTTGCCCATTTTGGGCGAAAAAATGAATGCGCTAATCTAAGCGCGGAATATGCGGAATATAAAAAAGACAGATGGTTTGATCGTCTGTCTTTTTTTGTAAGCAAAACACAACAATATGTGTTTTTACAGCGCCTGCGCTTATTTCTCTTCGTCGGGTAACTTGACGTTCAGCTCCAGAACCGAAATATCATCGTCTTTATGTTCGAAAGTGAGATCGACCATCGACGGGTCAACGGCAACATACTTGCTGATCACTTTCAAAATATCTTCTTTTAACTGAGGAAGATAAGAAGGCGCGGGATCGTTCTGGCTACGACGTTCCGCCACAATAATTTGCAGACGTTCTTTCGCCAAGCTGGCAGAACTCTTTTTTTGTGGGCGGAAAAACTCTAAAAGTGACATAAACTAGCCTCCGAACAGTCTTTTGAACAGTCCTTTCTTCTCTTCCGTCAGGAAACGAAAATCCACCTGTTTACCCAGTAGACGTTCGACCGTATCCGCGTAAGCCATACCAGCATCCGATGCTTCATCAAAAATGACTGGCACCCCTTTGTTCGAAGCATTTAGCACCGCTTGGCTTTCTGGAATGACGCCAAGCAGAGAGATGTGCAGGATCTCTTCCACGTCTTCCACGCTGAGCATCTCGCCTTGACTCACACGAGTTGGGTTATAACGTGTTAATAACAGGTGCTGTTTCACGGGTTCAAGCCCTTGCTCGGCGCGCAGTGATTTTGAATCCAAAATACCGAGAATCCGGTCGGAGTCGCGAACCGAAGAGACTTCTGGGTTGGTGGTCACAATCGCTTCATCTGCATAGTATAGCGCCATCAGCGCGCCTTGCTCGATGCCTGCTGGCGAGTCACAAATGACAAAATCAAAGCCCATTTCATCCAATTGATCCAGCACGCGTTTTACGCCATCTTTGGTCAGTGCGTCTTTATCGCGGGTTTGCGATGCAGGCAGAATGAACAGGTTCTCAGTGCGCTTGTCTTTAATCATCGCCTGATTGAGGGTGGCTTCGCCGTTAATCACGTTGACGAAATCGTATACAACGCGACGTTCACAGCCCATGATAAGGTCTAAGTTACGCAGGCCAATGTCAAAATCGATCACGGCCGTTTTTTTGCCTTGTAGCGCG
The DNA here is from genome assembly GCF_000960595.1 of Vibrio sp. S234-5. Classification (NCBI taxonomy): domain Bacteria; kingdom Pseudomonadati; phylum Pseudomonadota; class Gammaproteobacteria; order Vibrionales; family Vibrionaceae; genus Vibrio; species Vibrio sp. S234-5. The sequence continues at coordinate 85,915 of NZ_JZAM01000228.1, read as the reverse complement.
AGGCCAGAGGCAATGGCGGCGCTTGACGTGGTTTTACCAACCCCACCTTTGCCAGACGTAACAACAATAATGCGTGCCATTGTGTTTTCCTTTCTAATCTTTAAAGAGTGAGCAATTCGAGGTGGAGTGATTCATCCACTAGGCTCAACATAATTTTTTGTTGCCAGAATTCGCGGTCGATCTGATCGCTCAGCCAGTAGTTTCCAGCGATGGAGATCAGCTCCGCTTGCAAATCATGGCAGAGTATTCTTGCTTCTTTTTGACCACTCGCGCCAGCGATAGCTCGCCCGCGTAGGGTGCCGTAGATATGAATCGAGCCATCGGCAATCACTTCGGCACCGGCACTGACGTGACTTAAAATGACCAAATCCGCGTCTTTGGCATAAATTTGTTGTCCGGAGCGAACCGGCGTACGCACCACTTTCGTCGGAGCAATTTTAGCCGGAGCTTGGGTCGGTGATTTGCTGGCTGACATAATGGCGAAACCCGCTTGTGAAGCGAGATTTTGCGTGCGCTTATCTTTGCAGCCCGTAATGCCAACTGGGATCAAGCCCGCTTTTGCAATCCCCTGTTTCAGGCGGTCGAAGTCGATATCGCCTTCGACCTCGGCAATATTGATCACGACTGGGGCAGAGGCGAAAAACGCCGGTGCTTGGTCAACTTTTTCTTGCACAAATTCAATGGCGCTGTCGACCGAGCAATCTGTTAGGTGCAACACCGACAAGGTGAAGCTGCTACCTTTTAAATCAGGGGTACGAGACATCCGATACTTCTTGCCTTTATTGAAAGAGCGTTGTCTTTTACTAAGGTTGTCATGTTATATTTCATCCCTGCACGCAGCAAGTTATCTTGCGGTCATTTAGGTGATTTTGTCTGAAAAATTACGTTTTAATTAAATTTCGCGTGTCGGATGCGGAAATTAACAAAAAAGGCTTGTCATGCTTTGTTCTATCTATAAAAGTTCTAAGAAAGAAGGCACATATCTTTACATTCCTAAAAAGGATGATTTTTCAAAAGTTCCTGAACAATTAATGGCAATGTTTGGTAAGCCACTGCCAGTAATGACGATAAATTTGCAAGGTCGTACGTTGGCGTTGGTCAGTGTCGAGAAGGTTCGCGAATCACTAATAAATGACGGTTTCTTCTTGCAACTGCCGCCACCACCGAAAAATCTTCTCGAACAACATAAAGAACGCAAAGCGCAGCAGAAGTCAGATTAACGGCGTGGCTGGGTTTGCGGGCCGATTGGCTCAAGGAGGGCAATATGAGAACACTGTTAACAGCGATGCTCGGTATGAGCCTAAGTGCTTCGGTATGGGCGAACTCGGAAAGTTTCGAGCAGTATATTGAACGCTTGAAAGCACAAGCGCGCTCGGAAGGTATTAGCGCACAAACCATTGCGCAGGCGTTTCACAATGTCGAGTACAAGCCCCGAGCGGTAAAAGCGGATCGCAATCAACCAGAAAAAAAACTGACGCTGGATGAGTATCTTCCACGCGCGGTGCCCGATTGGAAAGTACAGCAGGCAAAAGATCTCTACCAAAAACATGGCGCAGAACTGAAGCAAATTGCTGAACACTATGGCGTGCAAGCGCGCTTTATTGTCGCGCTTTGGGGCGTAGAAAGTAATTTCGGTAAATTTACCGGCAATTTTCCTGTGGTCGACGCGCTCGCGACTATGGCCTATGAAGGGCGACGCGAGGCGTTTTTCCGCGCCGAAACCATGGCGGCGTTGAAGATTCTCGATCAAGGACACATTGAATACGAGAATTTTAAAGGCTCTTGGGCGGGAGCTATGGGGCAATGTCAGTTTATGCCCAGTTCGTTTTTGGCCTACGCTGCTGATGGCGATGGTGATGGCAAAAAGGACATCTGGAGCAATACCCACGATGTATTTGCCTCGACCGCTAGTTATCTCAGCCAGTCTGGTTGGGATGACAAGTACACTTGGGGGCGGCAAGTAAGAATCCCTAAAGGGTTTGACCTTTCCTTGCAGGGCAGGGAAGAAGCCAAAGGTAAGTATTTGCAAGAGTGGAAAAAGCTAGGTATTACCAATTATGTGGGCGGGGCGTTGCCGATGCTCAATCAAGATATCAAAGCCTGGCTGGTGATGCCGGATGATGAAAATGGCCGGGTTTACTTGGTGTACAACAATTACAATGTACTAATGAAGTGGAACCGCTCTCACTACTTCGCTCTGGCCGTTAGCCATCTGGCTGATCGCATTAAAGATTAACCACCAACTTAGGCTTGTCTCATGCGTTGCGTGATGGCAAGGCCTTCTTAACGACAACATGTTATCTGAACGCGCAGCACAAATGGTGGTTTTTTCCGCCTTGGTTAAACATCGCAACTTCACTCAGGCGGCGAAAAGCTTAGGTGTGTCGGTTTCACACGTCAGTAAGCAGCTTGCGTTACTCGAAGCCTCGCTTGGCATCAAGCTGATTCAGCGCACCACGCGCAGTTTTACGCCGACCGAAGCAGGGCTGAGCTTTTATCGTCATTGCCATCAGGTGGTGCAAGCGGTGAACAATGCGCAGTCTGAAATGGAGAGCCAGCGTGATGAGGTGGCTGGTTTGGTGCGTATCGGTTTGTCGCAATCTTTCGGTACGTTGCATGTGCTGCCTGCGATCGACGAGCTGCGTCAGCGCTACCCACAATTGCAAGTCGAATTGCACCTGTTTGATTATAAAGTGGATATGTTAGACGAAGGGCTGGATGTGTGGATCACCAACCACGAGAAATTGCCAGAGGGGTATATTGCCCAGCGTTTGGCCGATTGCCAATTCGTGGTTGCTGCGTCACCCGACTACTTAATGCGTCACGACACGCCTGCACATCCAACGGACCTTAGCGAGCATAACTGTTTGATTTATCGCAGTTGGGAACGTGATTACACCAGCTGGGCTTTTCGCCGCGCCGACGAAGAGTTATGCGTCAAAGTAGCAGGCAACTATTCCGTTGATTTGGCCGAAGCAGTGCGCGATGCCGCGATTGCCGGATGGGGGATAGGCTATCTTGCCACCTATTTGCTGAGTGATGAGTTTCGCAGCGGAAAACTGATTCAGCTATTGCCAGAATGGCGCGCCAGCCAGCAAATGCCGTTTTATGCGGTCTACCCAAGTCGTCAACACATGCCAAAGAAAACCTCAGCGGTGATCGAATTTATTCGGCAAAAGATCGGCGCACCATGTCACTGGGATCAAAAGCTGTTGCCTTATATCACCATTGCGCATTGAGTGATTTTCGTCACATATTATTTCTCTGTTGGGAAACATTTTCCTTATATGGAAACAATACCAAATAGCAAACGTTTATCTTGATTTTTTTCAAAGAGTTAAGTGTATAGGCGTTGGCTGCTGTTCTTCCTGTTCCACTTTATTAACATTCCCGACTTGCATCCCGCGTTTGTCACTATACAATCCGCGCCTTCCTTGTTCCCCCTCTCTCTGGAAACCTTCTATGAACTCTTTACTGGGTATTGTGGCCATTATCGTTGTCGCGTGGCTATTATCTACCAACAGAAAAAACATTCGTTTGAAAACAGTACTACTGGCGTTTTGTCTGCAAGTCGCGTTTGCCTTACTTGTGCTCTATGTTCCTGCGGGCAAAAATGCGCTGAATACAGTGACGGGCGCTGTGTCAGGATTGATCAACTATGGGCAGGAAGGCATCGCTTTTCTGTTCGGCGGTTTGGCAACCGGCGGTTTCACTTTCGCCATTAACGTGCTTGGGATCATCATTTTCTTCTCCGCGCTGATCTCGGGTCTGTATCACATTGGCTTGATGCCCAAAGTGATCAATTTGATTGGTGGTGGCCTACAGAAACTGCTCGGTACGGGAAGGGCTGAATCGCTCTCCGCGACGGCGAATATTTTTGTCGGCATGATTGAAGCCCCCCTTGTGGTCAAACCGTACCTAAAGCACATGAGTGATTCGCAATTTTTTGCAGTGATGACTTGTGGTCTTGCCTCGGTTGCTGGTGGTACCTTGGTCGGGTATGCCTCGCTCGGTGTAGAACTGAACTATCTGATTGCTGCTGCGTTTATGTCGGCACCAGCGGGCCTGTTAATGGCGAAGATCCTCATGCCAGAGACAGAAACTGAGCCACAAGCGGCACAGATGGAAAACATTGAAATGCCAAAAGCCACCAATGTGGTGGAAGCGATGGCCGATGGCGCGATGTCGGGGCTACGCATTGCCGTTGCGGTGGGCGCGACACTGCTGGCGTTTGTCAGTGTGATTGCGCTGTTAAACGGCATGTTGGGTTGGATTGGCAGCTGGTTTGGTATCAGCCTGAGTTTTGAGCTGATCCTCGGCTATTTATTTGCTCCCGTCGCGTGGCTGCTAGGTATTCCTTGGCAAGAAGCGATCACCGCAGGCTCATTGATTGGCAATAAGATCGTTGTTAACGAGTTTGTCGCTTTTATTCAGTTGATGGAAGTGAAACAGCAACTAAGTGCTCACTCTCAAGCGATTGTGACGTTTGCGCTGTGTGGTTTCGCCAACATTTCGACCATGGCGATGCTGATTGGTGGTTTAGGTAGCTTAGTGCCGGAGAAACGTACCTTTATCTCGACCTATGGTTTTCGCGCCATTGCCGCTGGTGTGCTGGCAAACCTAATGAGCGCCTCGATTGCTGGTGTGATCTTAAGCTTGTAATTCGTCTACGCCATTGAACTTGGCAGATAGCATTGTCACTTCTGGACAAAGCCGATGCTGTCTGCCTTTATTCTTTCTCTTCTCCCTGATTTTCTTGTAACTCTTCTCTACGCGGTTCGCGCCTTTCCCACTGCTATTCCCTTTCTTTCTCATGCAAAGCGACAAGTAGGAGCATTTGATGGACGGCCAAAAAAGCGGTTACATGAAATGATGAAATGATGAAATGATGAAGAGATAAGGATTGAAGATTGGCGCTGTTAAGCTATTTTAGGCGAGAAAGCAAAAGAGAGAGCCGAAGCTCTCTCTTTCTAGGTGTATGGTCGGACTGAGAGGATTTGAACCTCCGACCCCCGACACCCCATGACGGTGCGCTACCAAGCTGCGCTACAGTCCGATGGCGTCTACTCTAATCGGAAGTTCTGGTTAGGTCAACACTTTGTTTCACAACAATAAAAGCTCGTTGATAGAATGACCAGTTTGCGCATTTAATGGCCAGAAAAAGTGAGCCACAATATTGAGCGCCGTAATGGCAAAGTTAATCACGTACGCGTTTAAAGATGATCGAGGTGTTAATGCCACCAAAAGCAAAGTTGTTGCTCATCAGATACTCGATATCCATCTCGCGCCCGTTGCCTGTGATGTAATCGAGATCGCCGCATTCGGGGTCGAGATTGTTGAGGTTGAGAGTGGGGTTAAACCAACCGCTGTTCATCATCTCAATCGCGATCCAAGCTTCAATTGCGCCGCAAGCGCCCAACGTGTGGCCAAAGTAACTCTTTAGTGAACTGATAGGCACCTTGCCGACGGCATTTTGTGTGGCGTTGCTTTCGGCAATGTCACCTCTGTCGGTGGCGGTGCCGTGGGCCGACACGTAGCCGATGTGTTTCGGATGTAGATTGGCGTTTTGCAGTGCCATCTCCATGCAGATTTGCATCGTTTCCATTTGTGGCTGAGTGACGTGCGCCGCATCGCAATTGCTGGCGAAACCGATAATTTCTGCGTAGATCTTCGCCCCTCGAGCCACCGCATGTTCATACTCTTCCAGCACCAGTGTTCCCGCGCCTTCGCCAATCACCAGCCCGTCACGATCTTTGTCGTAAGGGCTCGGCGTGGTTTTCGGTGCATCGTTTTTCAGACTGGTGGCAAAAAGGGTGTCAAAAACGGCGGATTCTGTCGGGCATAACTCTTCTGCTCCACCTGCGACCATGACGGTTTGGTAACCGTGCTTGATGGCCTCATACGCATAGCCAATCGCTTGGCTACCTGACGTGCAGGCGCTGCTGGTGGGAATCACTCGGCCCCGTAAACCGAAAAACAGCCCAACGTTGACTGCGGTGGTGTGTGGCATCATCTGTACATAAGTGGTCGCGGTGATCGCTTTGGTGGTTTTATCGTTGAGCATCACGCCGAAAGCACCGATCGCATCGGTAGAGCCAGTTGATGACCCATACGCGATACCGGTTTGGCCATTGGTTAGCACCTTATGACCTATTAAGCCTGCTTGCTTGAGCGCATTTTCCGTTGCGACGGTGGCGAGCTTGGAGACGCGCCCCATGCCGCGTACCTGCTTGCGTTTATAGTGCGATGGGAGTTCAAAATCGACCACGGGGGCGGCGAGTTTTGTGTTTAGCCCTTCATATTGCGCGTAGTTTTCCATGTAGCGCGTGGCATTTTCTAAGGCTTTGAGACGCGGCTCAACGCAGGCCCAATCATGACCAAACGCGGTCACACCAGACATGCCAGTGACAACGACTCTGCGGTTCATATTAAACCTCCGTTGACCGAAATCACTTGGCGGGTAACATACCCGGCGATGTCGGACATCAGATAGCTGACCAAACCAGCAATCTCTTCAGGTTGCCCCATACGGCGCATCGGCACTTGCGGTAATGCATGTTCTTTGACGTGTTCATCGACCATACCTGTATCGATTAAGCCGGGCGCAACACAGTTAACGGTGATTTTGCGTTTCGCCAGTTCAAGTGCCAGCGATTTGGTTGCGCCAATCACACCCGCTTTTGCCGCTGCATAGTTGGTTTGGCCACGGTTGCCCATCAAGCCAGACACCGATGCCAGCGTGACGATGCGTCCACCTTGACGCTTTTGCACCATCGGCATGACGCATGGGTGCAGCACGTTGTAGAAACTGTCGAGATTGGTGTGGATCACGCCATCCCATTCTGCCTCTGTCATCGCTGGAAACGCAGTATCGCGTGTGATACCGGCATTGTTGACCACGCCATAATATGCGCCGTGAGCGGCGATGTCGCCTTCAAGCTGTTCTCGGCATTGGGTGCGATTACTGATGTCAAACTGGATTAAACGGCCTGTGCCGCCCTGTGCCTGAATGGCTGCTAAGGTTTCTTCAGCGCCGTTTTTATCTCCCATGTAATGAACGGCGACGGAAAACCCATCTTTTGCCAATTGAATCGCAATGGCTTTACCAATTCCTTTACTGGCCCCGGTGACTAACACTTGTCGGGTCATTGTTGACTCCTGATTTTCATTTCTTGTAATTTTTCTTCGGTTGGTACGTAAACATTCAACTGGCATTGTGCAAGCAATTGGCCAGCCAGTTCGATTTGACCGCTAAAGACGGCCATACCGCTGTCTTGCATGATTTGTTCGGCGAAAATATCCAGCGTTTGGCCCTGGAGGAAAAGATCGCAATGGGCTTGATAACGGCGGCTGCCGAGTAAGAAACCGATCGGTGGTTGTTCGCCTTTCTGCAGTGCATGATAACCAGACCAAGCGGCAATCGACTGAGCCATAAATTCAATGCCGACGTAAGCGGGAATGCTGCATGTTTCGCTGTCAAAAAAGACATTGTGTTCACCAATGTCTACTTGGCAGTGAATGCGAGTTGGCTGTACGTCTATCGCGCGATCAATCAAAATCATCGGCGCATCGTGTGGCAGCAGAGTGGCGATGTCAGCAAGGTTATTCATGAGTGAGTCCAAAAATTAGCGCAATGTTGTTGCCACCAAAGGCGAATGAGTTGCTTAAAATCGCTTTCTTCTTAAGCTTGGTAGGCGTTTCCACCAAGCGGATTGCAATATCTTCTGCTTTGTTCTGGCATCCTTGCTGCGGCAAATCCAGATCGTATTTGAGGATGTTCCAAGCGATAGCCGCTTCTACCGCGCTGGCGGCGCCCAAGGTATGACCGGTGAGATGCTTGGTTGAGCTGACGGGCACTTTGTCACCAAATACACGATAGATGGCTTTGCTTTCCATGCTGTCGTTGAGTGGGGTAGCAGTACCGTGTGCGTTGACATAGCCAATATCCTCGGCAGAAAGATGGGCATCGAGCAGTGCCTTTTGCATCGCTTCTTCAGCGCCGTTGCCTTGAGGATGAGGTGCGGAAATATGGTGCGCATCTGAGCTGTCGCCGCAGCCAAGCAGAGCGACATCACTGGATTCTAAGCTCAGCAACATAAAAGCCGCTGCTTCGCCGATATTAATCCCATCGCGATCGGCACTAAAGGGCTGACAATGCTGGTTTGACAATGCTTCTAAACCGTTAAAACCGTTGAGGGTTAGACGGCACAGGGTGTCTACGCCGCCGACAATCACAGCATCGGCCATACCCGTTTGCAACAAGCGTTTGGCCGAGATAAACACGCGGCCGCTGGATGAACAAGCGGTCGAGATGGCGTAGCTTGGGCCTGTGAGGGCGAAATAGTCGGCGACAAAATCACTGACGTTGCCGAGTTCTTGTTTTCGGTAGTGAAAACTGTGAGGAAATGCACCGCTTTGGATCTTCTCTCGATAGGCGATTTCACCGTCGGCAATGCCGGAGGTGCTTGAGCCGATGACAACCGCGATACGATGACAGCCAAAGCGCTGCTTGGCTTGCTCGACTTGCGCTGCAATTTGTTTTAACGCTGAGAGCGCTAGACGGTTGTTGCGTGTGTCATAATCCGTCAGTTGCAGCGGCATGTCAGGCAAAGGTTGGGTCACTTTTCCGACGACCGTTGCGGTTTGAGTGTTGAGCAGCGAAGGCTCAACGATCATTTGTTCGCTGCGGTTTAGCGCTAGGCATTGATGGATCTGCTCTGGGGTTGAACCTAATGCAGAATGAAAGCCACAGCCATGAATATAAATGGGTTGAAAAGAGTGCGAATTCATTTGGCTTATTACAGTTAGGGTTGTGTTATCTGGTAGTTGAGCGTCTCAATGGTAATACTGTAGTGATTTTGCACCGAGTAAAAATGGACAGTGCCGTCAAAACCGCGGCCATTCTCATACTCAATCTGGAGCGTCTCTTTCCCGTTATTATCAATGATGGTGCGCTGATTGGTGCTATCAATAAGTTGCCACTTTACCTGATTTAGCGGTGCTTCCCAAGCTTGTTGCGGCCAGAGCGTGATCATCAGATTAAAAAGAACCTGCTCCGGCTGCGGTAGGGTATTTTCTAACCCGCTTAAGACTTGCGTTTCTATCTCGCCATCTTGATAAGTTAGTGAGAGCAGCCGTGTTCCCCACGACGAGAAACCCGCCAACACCACTTTATTCGCATCGACTTGCAACTGTACAGGAAGCTGCTGGGTCTGCTGGCCTTGTTCTGCCTGCCACGTGGCCGTGATGAGCTGAGTGGCGCTGATATGTTGGCCCAGTTCACTTGGTGAGGGTAAGGTGACCTTGACCTCTGGCGTTATCTGCACTGTTGAAAGTGGAGCAGACGGTGTCAGAGCGCATCCTTGCAGCACAAAGCTGACGATGGCCAAAAGCCATAAGCGTGAAAGCGTCACGATGATTTTCCTTTGTTGTCAATCGCCATTGGTGCCAGAAGCCATGCGACAAAAATGCCACTTAGGACCGTTAGGCCAAAACTGTGAATGGCGTGTGTGGCACTCAGTGCTAGCAGGCCAAACGACAGCAGGGTGGTGATGGCGGAGAGTGTCACCGCGAGCAAGGTGCTGTGACTTGCTTGTTGCTCGGCAAAAAACAAGGTGTAGTCGATACCAATGCCAATCACCAACACCAGCGCAAGCAGGTTAAACAGATTGAGTGTGGAGCCAGTGAACACAGATACTGCCAGACCAGCAAGGCAGGCGATGAGACATGGTAGAACGATGCGCACGCTGTGTCGCACTCCGTAGCGCCAACTGAGTAAGCTGAAGATAACCAGCAGAGCGGCGCCGATGAGTTCCATCACTTTGAGGCGATACTGGCTAAGCAGCTGCGAGATATCTTCTGTTTTGTTGAGATAAAGGATTTCGGCATCTTGCTCGGCAAACTGTTTGATTGCGCTTGAATCACTGACTTCTTTGAGCAAAATTGCGGCAGAAACCTTTTCGTCGATCAGCCCAAGATACATAAAACGCACCGGCTCGGAGACGGGAGATTGCAGATAATCTTGTAAAAAGACCGGATCAAAAGCCGCATCGAAGCTGGCGACCTGCTTGAGCCCCAAACTTTGGCTCAGTGAGCCGGAAAACCCCTGATAAAGCGCTTTGATTAACTGATAATCCTGCTGCTGCTGGGTGACCGAATGGATCGTTTGTGCAAGGCTTTGATGAGCAGAAATGAGCCCCTTATGTTGCCAATCGGCCAGCGTGGGTTCCAGTGACTCTAAGCGCTGCAGCAGTTTTTCGTTGTTCTCGGCGCGAACAAGCAACATTTGCTGTGAGGCGTGCACGCCAGTGAGCTGTGCGATGACACTCTCTTGGCTCTTGAGCTGTGGCGGCAGTGCTTGCAACTGGCGGATATCATCGTCGTAACGGATCTGGGTAACGGCGAGTAGGCTGGCTAGGGCAATAGCTGCGGGAAGATAAACAGCGACGCGTTTTTGTTGCCAGCAGGCAAGCCAAGCCTGCCAGAGAGCAAGGCCCGGTAAAGAGCGTTCTTTTGATGGGCGCGCAGCCAGCCAGGGATACCAAGCGACAACGGTTAAGTAGGCAGCAAGAAGGCCTGTTGCGGAGAAAAGCGCAAGCTGCTGTAAACCGGGAAAAGGCGCAATCAGTAAGCCCAAATACCCAATTAAACTGGTGATCAAACCTAAGGTGATGGCGGCAAAAATGTGTTGCAGCCCCGAGATGCTGTGCCACTTTCTGCCAGCGGCTAAGCGGTCAGTGAGGTAGTGAAACGCGTAGTCAATCGAAACGCCAATCAGGCTGGCACCAAAGACCAAACTGAACAGATGAACTTTGCCAAACAGCCACAAGGTGACACAAAACGCCACCAGTAGCCCGATAGTGATAGACAGCAGGGCGAGTAGCAGTGGGGTGGCGCTACGAAACACCCAAAGCATCAATAGTACAATGCCTGCAAGCGATGCCATGCCAATGGTGCTGATCTCTTGCTTGGCGCTTTGAGTGCCAAAATCGGCGTAAAACAGCACCCCCGTATGGTAAAACTCACTACCCGTCTGAGTCGACAGTTGCTGTTGCCACTGTGAAATCTGCGCGACCGCGCGTTGGGCATCCAAACTGTACGGCGAATCGGCTAATTGTGCGCTGAGCAACACATAGGTGGTGTGATCTTTCTCCAGGGTGAGGAATCCATCGCGTACCTTAAACGTGCCCGCGCGCTGTGAGAGCTCATTGAGATAATCACGAAACATCAGAAAAGGATCGTTAGCGAGCTCAGTGCCAGTCACGCCGGAAAAGGGGTTATACAACGACTGAATCACGTATTGCACTTGCTGCTGGGGTTGTTCATTGAGCCTTTGTCGCTGCTGTGCAGTGAGAAACTGAAAGCGATGAGTGAAATAGTAGTTGGCCCACTGCTGCTGAGCGTTGGCATCAATCTCGCCAATCACTTGATGGAAATAGCCGCTTTGTTGCAGCTTTTCCGCCAGTTGGCGACTGGCTAAAAAAGCAGAGGAGGCGTCTTGGTTAGCCACCACAAACACCACCTGTTTGCCCATCGAATCAGCCATGTGCGAGAAGGCTTGTTCGGCCACGGGATTTTGTTTGTCTTGTGGCAAAAGCTTGAGAATATCCGTTTCGATCGGGGCGCTTGCGCTTTGGTTCCACAGTTTCAGCAGTAGAATGAGCGCGGCGATCACGAGTGCAAGCCAGCCAAAGGCGAAGAGAGGAGATTTAAAACGCAAACTGCTGCTGCTCCGTGCTGGTCAATTGAGCGGGTTGATGGCTGTGTGCTTGGAAATGTATTTCGCTGCGATCGCCACGTTTTTCCAGCAGTTCAATCTGCTCTATCTCATCTTCGCCCTGCAAAACAATACGCTCAAACACCGCATTTAAAGGGGCGGATTTTGGCGCTAAGGTCAGCGTCCATTTGGCATCATCGGTGCTGAGTGACAGGTCAAACTCGTTTTGTAAGGCGTTGGTATCGCCATGAAATACGGCTAAAAAAATCCGGCTGAAGTAAAATGCCATCGGATTTTGTGCCGACGTGATCACCTCTGGCGCTTGACCAGCAATACTCTGCCTGAGTTTATCTTGTGTCAGCACCAAATTGACCGGAAACGGCGCTGTTTGTTGCCACAGCAAACCGTGCTGCTTATCCAACACAAACTGACCTTGCGAGCTGAGGGGCTGGGCAAACATCTGCAAATGGCGAAGCTGGGTAAACTGGCCGCGCACCAGAGCATGACTAGAGAGCTGCTTTTGCAGCGAATCTAGGTTGTCCACCTTGGCAAAGGTGACGAAAGAGAACAGGCTTAGCAGTAGACAAAGCGGTTTTTTCAAGCGGTTTAGCATTGATATTTTCCATGCTGATGCCACTGTGCCACACGCTCAAGGAGTGCCGCTGGCGAGGCAAGGCGCATCTCTTTGTCTTCAATCCCCACCGCCACTTGGGTGGTGTGGCCTTTTGTCATGCGTTGACCAGTCTGAGCATCGTAGATTTCATAGTGGACACGCAGCCGATTTTCCCATTCCGTCAGGCGGGCTTTGACCCGAATCGGATGATTAAACGCAATGGCTCGGACATACTTTACCTGAACATCAATCACTGGCCACATAAAGCCCGATTCGGTCATTTTGAGATAGCCGTAATCGATTTTCTCCATCATTACCCGGCGAGCTTCTTCAAAAAAGCGAAAATAGTTACCGTGATAAATCACGCCCATCGGATCGGCGTCTTGAAAGGAGGTGACCAACGTCACCTCCGCTTCCAGAGGGTAAAGTATGTCTGTCATAGAACCTCTTAATACAATGACCAGTGGCGCTGTTGAATACGCGTGATAAAGTGGCGCAGGTCCTTCTCTAGCGGGCGATCTTCGCTTACAAAATCAAACTCTTCCAACACGTGAGCGCACATCGCACGCAGTTGGTCGCTCATATGTTGCTGGTTCAACTCACCGCGACGACGACGAATTTCGATCGCTTGTGTGGCGGCAAGCAACGAGGCTGCGGCCACTTGTTCCGTCAGCTCCAGTACACGTAGACAATCGCGCGCGGCGATAGTGCCCATGCTCACTTTGTCTTGGTTGTGACATTCAGTTGAACGTGAGAACACGCTGGCTGGCATGGTGTGCTTCAGTGCTTCTGCTGTCCAAGCGGAAATGCCGATCTGCACCGCTTTAAAACCGTGGTTGATCGGTTTGCGCTCGCCTTCAGCACCACTTAGGTTAAATGGTAGGCCGTTATTGAACTTATAGTCCATTAACTGCGCCATTTGTCTGTCCAGCAGATCCGCCAAGTTGGCAATCGCCGTTTTTAGCGTGTCCATCGCCATAGCGATGTGGCCGCCGTAGAAATGGCCGCCGTGCAGAACGCGTTCATTGTCGCCATCGATGATGGGGTTGTCATTGGCGCTGTTGAGCTCGTTTTCGATCAATTGGCGCAGCCAAGGCAGGGCGTCTTGCACCATGCCAATCACATGTGGCGCACAGCGCAGCGAGTAGCGATCTTGCAGACGGTCACTGTTACGCGGCGGTTGTTCAGCCTTAAGATCGGCACGCAGCCACGCCGCGATCTGTTGCTGACCTGGGTGCGGTTTGACGGCAAAAAGGGCTTCATCGAAATGGAAGTCATTGCCTTGCATGCCAACCGAAACCATCGCGGTGATTTTGCTTATAAGCTGAGTGAGATATTCGGCCCGTTTAAACGCTAGACAAGCGAGTGCGGTCATGACCGAGGTGCCGTTCATCAGCGCCAAACCTTCTTTTGGCCGCAGCTTAATAGGCTGGATCCCCAGCTCAGCAAACACCTCCGCGGTGGCACGTTCTTGGCCGCGATATAACACTTCGCGCTCGCCAATCAAGGCCGCTGCAAGATAGGAGAGCGGCGTGAGATCGCCACTAGCGCCGACCGAACCTTCTTCTGGGATGCGCGGGGCGATGTCGTGATTGATCAGCGTGACAATCTGCTTGAGTAGCTCGTGACTCACGCCAGAAACACCTTGCGCGAGTGAGCAAAGCCGTGTCGCCAGTACCGCGCGCGCTTGTTCATGAGTGAGTACTTTGCCAAGGCCGCAGCCGTGAAAGCGAGTTAAGTGCAGCGGAAGCTCTTCAACCAGTTGGCTTGGAATTGCCACAGTACAAGAGTCACCATATCCGGTGGTGACACCGTAGATAACGCCTTCTTCTTTGAGTAACTTCTCTAAAAAAGCCACGCCACGGTCGATTTTGGCGTTGAACTGGGCTGAGTCATTTAAGCGGGCTTTTGCCCCCTGTGCAATTGCGCTGACGTCTTCAATCGTCAGGCGTCCCTGCCCAAAGGTGATGTTATGTTCTGTTTGCGTTGTCATGTTGCTGATCTGTCAGGTTCCAAAAATCGAAAAAGTTATACCACTGCAAAGGAGCTTGCAGCGTGTAATGTTCTAAGCGTTGCGCGTATTGTTGCACAACCATTTCTAAAGCGGCCTGTCTCTCTTTGCGAGGCAGAACAATTTTGTCGCTAAAATGCTCGAAATAGACATCAAAATGCGCTGTGGAACTGGTGTCATCCCGTAAACCAAACAACAAATAAACCGGTGCTTTTAAGATGGACGCCAGCATAAATGGCCCCTGAGGGAAAGGTGCTGGCTTGCCGAGAAAATCGGCCCAGACCGCTCGGCTCTCTTTGCTGGTGGAGGTGCGGTCGCCGACAATCACTATCCACTCACCTTGCTCAATTTTCTGTTGCAGCAAGATAGCGGTGTCCGGCCCTAACGAACTTACTTGGATCAAGTTCAGCTCCGAGCTCGGATTCACCGCTTTCATCACTGCGTTAAAGCGCTCGGCATGCTCAGTGAACACCAGCGCATTGATCTTGACGTCAGTATGGCGTCGCCCCAGTGCGCGACACAGCTCAAGGTTGCCTAAATGTGAGCCTAAGATCACCACGCCCTGCTTATTCGCGACCATTTGGTCGAACTGTTGTTGGCCGTGAATAGTAAGATTGTGCGCTGAAAAGTCACCTTTCCACGCGGCCAGTTTGTCGAGCATGGTGTGACCAAACGAGAGCAAATGATTGTAACTGGTGAGGTGGTCGGGTAGCTCGATCTGCTTGTCACTGGCGTAGTGTTGCAACTGGGCCAAATAGGTTTGCGAGGCGCTTTTTGCCTGCTTGCCTGTGGCATGGTAGTAGCCGATCACTAAACGCAAAATTAGGTTGAAAGTCGGCCTGCCAAGCAGAGTGTAAATCGCCAGCAGCAGCTTAATCCCGAGCACGGTGCCTTTTTCCTGCTGTTTGGACCAATGGGTTCTTAGTTGCGAATTGGGCTTTTTTCGGCCTAGAAGTTTGGGAATACGCGGCAACATGCCGAAAAATAGCCGAGTGTGCATCCAACTGATTTTGACATTGTCCCACAGCGCATCGAAGTGGGAGATGCCGCCTTCGGGGTAAATGACCCGAGTTTCGATAAACTCAATGTCGCTCCCTTCCCAGTACATCCGCACTAAGATCTCGATATCAAAATCCATCCGACTGCCAATTCGGTACTTATTGAGCACGCTGACGGTTTTCGCCACCGGGTAGGCGCGAAAACCGCACATGCTGTCTTCGATGGCCAAGGATAAGGTTTCAATCCATACCCAAACGTGCGTCACGTAGCGTCCATAGAGTCGAGATTTAGGCACGCTCGCATCGTAAATCGGCTTGCCGGAGATGAGGCGCTCGGGATGCCTTTGAGACGTTTCAAGCAGTTTTGGCAGAGCTTGAATATCATGCTGCCCATCGGAGTCAATCTGGATAGCATGAGTAAAACCGAGTTTATTGGCATGGCGAATCCCCGCCATGACTGCGCCACCTTTGCCTTGGTTGTGCGCCAGCCTGACCAAATGAACATTGTCGCGCTTTGCTTGCCGCTCAAGTTGCTGCTGTGTAATGAGGTTACTGCCGTCATCAACCAAAATAATCGGCAGTTGGTATGGCAGTAGGGCATCAATGACCTGACCAACGGTGCTACCGTGGTTGTAGCATGGGATCAAAAAGCAAGCGTGGTAATTACTCACTAGGGTTCCCCAACTTCATTTTTCCAGTAGAGTGATTGACCACTGTGCCATTTCGTTGTGACGTGTAGGCAAACTGCAATTTTTGTTTTTCGTCATCCCATTTGAGCTGTAGCGACACTTCGCTATCTGGCAGAATCGGTTCTTGGAATTTGATCACTTCCATGCCTTTAAAGGAAGGTGGCGTATGCAAAAACTCCTTGGCATAAGCGACCGCCCAATCAATTTGGGTCACGCCCGGCAACAACGGAAAATGACTAAAGTGACCGGAAAAGTCCAGTATGTCGTGATCAACACGCAAATGCAGTGTGGCTTGGTTTTGTTCGACCATAACGGATAACAGCGTTGGCTTTCTTTTTGGGGTCATGATGTTCTATTTTTTGTCATTAATTGGACTGAAAAAGCATCTCGATTTCGTTGTTCAGCCGTTTTCCTTGGCTGTTGAGTGGAATGTGTTCCACTAGGCGATAGCGCCGAGGTACGGCAATCGGCTCTAGCCACTGGCGCAGCTCAGCGCGCAACTGCAACCAGAATTTGCCTTTGCCGATATCTTCTATCTGTTGTTTGCCTGTCTGATTTAAGACCAGCGCGGCGACCAGTACTAAGCGATCATTTTCCTGCATCGGTATGACTGCGCTTTCGCTGATCCATGCTAACTGCTCAAGACGCTTTTCCACTTCGACTAACGAAACGCGTTTCTCTTCGATTTTAATCACGCGGTCAGTGCGTCCTTTGAGGATAAATTGTCGCTCACCGAGCAACTCACATTCATCGGCGGTCTGATACCAGTGGTGCGGATCGATATGCGGAGAACGTAAACGTAAGCATCGTTCTTCATTGAGCATAACCTCAACGCCGGGGAACAGCGTCCACGGTTGCTGGTCGCAAACCTGCTGGCGATAGGCAATTCCGCCCGTTTCGGTGCTGCCAAACACTTCAATCGGCCACTGAGTAAACAACTGTTGCGCATCGTGGGCGGCCTGAAAACTCAGTGGTCCGCCGGATGAGAAAATAGCCGCGAAAGCGCCAGTCTGATGCTCCTGACCCAAACGTTTTAAGAGCGCAGGGCTACTGATCAGCGCGACTGTCTCCCCAGCGTGGGCGATCAACTGCTCAGGATATTCCAAGTTATAGCGTGCAAACGCTCGACCTGCGCACAAAGGCCACAACAGGCGAAATAGTAAGCCATAAATATGCTGATGGGAGACAGTACTCTCAATGCGACAGTTCGTCAGTTGAGCGCCGAACAGACGCTGTAAGATCTCAATCTCGATATCAAGTTGTTTGATTGTTTTGGCGATTGCTTTTGGCACTCCACTCGAGCCAGAAGTAAATAAGGTCAGAGTGAGGTTTTCCACATCCAGCGGCTCAAACACATAGCTGGCGCTTTCCATCGACTCTGACTCAAGCAAAAGATGAGGAAGTGACGTGCTTTGCGCAATCTTATGATCGCAAAGGAGCAGATCAAACTCACTGCTGAGTTCTGTCAAAGCGGATGGCTGATAGTTACCCGGCAGAATGAGCGCTTTCTGGCTGTAACACAAGGCAAAAAAGCCCACGGCAAAGTGGTAGCTGTCCAAACAGCACAGGGCGATCTTTTTCGCCGGCTCGCGGTTGAGTCGTTGGCAAAGTGCGGCAACCTGCGCCGAGAACTGCTGCCAGTGGAGCTCTCCCTGCGCATCAAATGCGATCGGGTGATTGGGCGCTCTGCCAGTTGCCAAAAGCGTCGACAAAGAGAGAAATGGTTGAGTTTGACTCATCGAATGTTTAGTCCTTGCGAACACGTTGGCGTACGATCCACTCTCCGGCAAATAAGCTCCCCGCTGCCAAATAGCTGATCAAACCGTTGTACAGTGTCCAGACGTGCAATGGCTGAAAGCAGGTATACAGAGCGATGGCCGCGTTGCAGACAAAAAATGCGCACCACACTTTGGTGACGGTGCGCGTGTAGCGCACGCCACTTTCAGGCAGATCCGGTTGCTGTAATCTGGCCAAACGTTCAATCACCGTTTGTGGTTGAGTTAAACTGAGGGCAAAAACGGCCAGCATAGACAGGTTTATCACCACCGGATAAAAGGTCAGCCAGCCTTGCTGCTTGAAAATTGCCCCAAGCGTGACCAGAGTGACACCGACCATGCCGCTTAATACTGCCAGATGTTTCAGCTCTTTAAGCTTGGCCTGATGGCCAGAAAAGATTCTTAGCAGGAACACTGCGCCTAAAAGGAGAGCGACCACGTTAAGACCAAGCTTATCGATACCGAAGTAAACCGCAAATGGGTAAGCGAGCAATACGATTGCAGACAGAACTGTCAGCAATGTGCGCATCGGTTAGCCCTTCACGAGTTCAACAACCGCGTCCACGACATCATTGACGGTACGTACGGTTTTAAATTCCTCTGGTTGAATCTTTTTACCGGTCACTTTTTGCAAGTGGACCACAAGGTCAACCGCATCAATGCTATCTAGATCTAGGTCCTGATACAGATTGGCTTCGGGCTGGATATCATCTTCATCCAGCTCAAATAGCTCAATCAGAGCGGCTTTTACTTGCTCAAAGACTTGTTGTTGATTTACTACTGACATATCAGGGCCTACTAAATTAGTGTTCGGTTTGTGAAGAAATATAATTCGCCAAGTTAGCTACAGAGGCGAAGTGTTGACGGGTGTTATTATCATCCGCATCAATAACGATATTGTATTTCTTTTTAATGGCCAAACCGAGCTCTAATGCATCGATAGAGTCTAAGCCTAAACCATCACCAAACAGCGGTGCTTGCGTTTCGATATCATCAATCGAAATGTCTTCAAGGTTAAGGGCGTCGATGATCAGTTGTTTGATTTCGTTATGTAGTACTTCCACTGGGACCTACTTATATTGACTGATATTGTGAAAAAAACCCGAGAATGAGCGCAAAATGCCATAAGAAGGGCAAATAAGTCACTTAACTTGGGAAAATGGTCTTAGCCAGATGTTGATTTAATCTTCTAGCTGCTGACGTTGGGTTGCTAGTTTGCTCTATAAATGGTTTTACCTCAACCTTATGTTTTACCTCTATATGAAAGAAGGGTTTGGTCTCTGGCACTTGATACCACTTTTTCTCTTTTGTTAGAAAACTAGGCGTTACGGTAATGTGCACAACGCGCATATCGCGCTCAGTACGAACTGCCACTTGGGCAGCGCCGCGTTGTAAACTAGATTTTATTCCAGGTGTTGTACGGGTTCCTTCAGGAAATACCAACAATACATTTCCACGCGCAAAGCGCTGTTCACACTGGTTGAGTAATTCATCAGGGGATTTATTGGGAATATAACCAGCGCCTTTTACGACGTGCTTCATAAAAGGATTATCCCAAATCGCCGCTTTAACTAAACAATCGCATTGTGGCAACTGTGAGGCAATTAACACGTAATCAATCAAACTGGGATGATTGGCAATTATTAAACAGTTCTTATCACTGGCTAAAATATCAGCGCCGGTTATTTTGTAGTCGATCGCGCCAGTGTATTTCATCAACTTGCAAAGCAGATTGAAGGTTATTTGGATCGTGTTTTGTACGCGATATTCACGCCGCGTTTGATCTTTTTCAAGCAAGTGAATGAGAGGGATAACCACAAAACTCAGTGCTAATCCACCAATACCAAACATGGCAAAACAGAAACCCGTGGCGACAATACGCCAGTACTGACCAATTTTTCTCATCTCTGTTGCCATATCCAAGTGTGACGACGAGTGGAAACTGGCCATGTGCGAACTGAACTCGCCAGATAGTGTTGCAAAAATTGCAACGCTTGTGGGCGTGGTGTGACTGGATCCACACTAGGTGCGGCTTGACTGATGGTGAATTGCTCACCTTGGCTAATCACCAATGCAAGGGCATAACCGCGGTACGATTGTTCTTCGAACTCGGCATAATCCTCGGGCAAAGGCTCATCGAAATCCACCAATAAGACCTTTTTGTCAGGGTGTTGCTGTAAATAACAGAAGGTTTCAATTAGAGCGCTGTGGAAGGTATTTTCGCCCGCGGCGATAGAAGTCAATGGAATGGACTTTTTACTGGCGATGGTGGCCAGCCCAGCTGCGGTATTATGCACAGATTGAGAAAACGCCATGGGCGAGGCCTCTTCACCTAGTAAAATATCTTTAACTAATGCGATGCTGCGATGTAACTCTCCATGCCGACTGGAAAAAACCATATAATCTACCGAGGTTTGCGAAAGTAATTCCAGTGCGCTGTGCACCGCGTGTTTACTTAATTCGCTCATCCGCCGACGCATCATTGCTGGGATATTAGTAAATATCGTTTCGCTATTTTCGGGATATTGACCGTTCAAAGCCCAATCTTGCCAAGCTTGGCGATCATTCAGTCCAACTGAACTTGCATACCACTTTTCAATATTTAAACAGATAAAAGAGGATGAAATTGACATAGGTTGTTGATTTGTTTCCAACGGAGTTCATACTAAGGGCTTCTATTTCGTTTGAATTCAGGAGCAATATCTAGATGAACACCTTTAAAATTATAATTTCTTTTTGTTTGACGTTGTTGTTAGTTGGCTGTGGTCGTTTACAACCAATTATGGAGATACAGGATACTCCGATCAGTTATGATCTTCAAAGCAAACAAGTGAAAAGCGCGATAGTGTTAGCAGCAACAAAGCGTGGTTGGGGCATTACCGAAGTTGAACCGGGCGTTTTGACCGCAAAACTGCATCTTCGATCGCATATTGCAGAAGTCATGATCCCTTATGACACTAAATTTTATTCAATTCTTTACGTTAAATCAGAAAACCTAGATGAAGATGATGGCAAAATCCATCGCAACTACAATCGTTGGATCAATAACTTAAATGTTGATATTCAACGTCAGCTTGCGGTTACGGCTAATCAGTAACCTCTTCTTTTAACTATTAGTTAGGTTTTTTCGTGTTAAATCATAATTTAGACCCTTACAACGCTTTACAAGCAAAAACAGAGGCACAGAAACTCTCCTTTGCACCGATTTTATTTCACACCGCTCGAACGTTGAGAGATTTGAATATCCTTACGGTCCTCGACGCCGCTGGTCAGGCGGGGTTACCTGCTGTGGAGATTGCGGAAAAAACCGGCGTCTCCGAATACGGTGTCAAAGTGTTGCTGGATATGGCGTTAAGTGCACACATTGTGGTGTGGAAAAAGCCTAACTACGTGTTGGCAAACGTTGGTCATTTTTTGCTGCATGATGGCATGACCAAAGCCAACATGGATTTTACCGCGGACGTTTGTTATGCGGCGATGATGCATCTGACGGAATCGATTACCACAGGCACACCAGCAGGGTTGAAAGAGCTCGGCGACTGGAACACCATTTACGAAGGGCTTTCACGTCTACCGGAGAAAGCAAAAGAGAGCTGGTTTAAGTTCGATCACTATTACTCCGACCGTTCCTTTCCGATCCTGCTAGAGCGGGTGTTTGCCGACAAACCCCAACACATCGTAGACATTGGTGGAAACACCGGAAAATGGGCTCTTCAGTGTTGCAATTATGATCCGGATGTCAAAGTGACCATTGTCGATCTGCCACGCCAGTTAGAACTGGCGATGTCCAATGCCCGTGAGCAAGGTTTTGCTGAGCGAATATCCCCTTTCCCAGCCAATATGCTGGATAAAAATCAGCCTTTGCCGACACAAGGCGATATCTGGTGGATGAGCCAGTTTCTTGACTGCTTCTCGCCAATGGAGATTCTCAGCATTTTGACTCGCGTTAAAGAGAGCCTTCAGCCCGGAGCAGTAGTGTATATTCTTGAGCTCTTTTGTGACGCACAGAAATACGACGCCGCATCTTACAGCCTTAATGCGACCTCGCTGTACTTTACCTGTTTGGCCAATGGCAACAGCCGTTTTTACCGCAGTGACGATTTTCTGCAAATTGTCGCTGAAGCGGAGTTAGAGGTGATTGAAAGAACCGACAACATCGGTCTTGGCCACACCTTGCTAAAACTGGTCGCAAAATCACATTAAAAACTCAGGATAAAATGAGATGCAAAAGCAATCGACTCAGGTTGTGATTATCGGTGCTGGCCCATCTGGGTCGACGGCCGCTGCGCTACTGAAAGCGCAAAACATCGACGTCATTGTATTGGAAAAAGCGCTATTTCCGCGTTTTTCAATTGGTGAGAGCTTATTACCCGCTTGCATGGAAGTGATTGAACAGGCGGGTATGCTAGATGCGGTGAATCAGGCTGGTTTTCAATTTAAAAATGGTGCCGCATTTAGAAAAAACGGCGTTTACACCGAATTTGATTTTACTGACAAATTTACCCCCGGCCCAGGAACGACTTATCAAGTCCAACGCGCGACGTTTGATAAAGTGCTGGCCGATGATGCCGAACGTCAAGGGGTCGAGATTCGCTATCAACACGAAGTCACTCGCGTTGAGATGAGAGGCAACACGTCACTGCTGAGTGTGAAAGACGAGCTTGGCCAGGCTTATCAGTTAGAGGCGAATTTCCTACTGGATGCCAGCGGCTTTGGCCGGGTGCTGCCTCGCTTGCTTGACCTTGAAGAGCCCTCTTGTCTGCCACCACGCCAAGCGATTTTTACCCATATCGTTGACCATATTGATACTGGGGACATGGCGTATACCCGCGACAAAATTCTTATTTCCGTGCACCCACAACACGCCGATGTCTGGTACTGGTTGATCCCATTTTCTAACGGCGTTTGCTCTTTGGGTATCGTCGGTACGCCAGCATTTTTTGCCAACTACCCGCAAGATAAAATCTCGGCGATACAGCAGCTTGCTAGCGAAGAGCCCGGTTTGGCGAAGTTGCTTAGCCGCGCCCAATACCCCAATCCGGCTGGGGAGCTTGGCGGTTATTCGGCCAACGTGAAGCATTTGGCAACGGAACATTATGCACTGCTTGGTAACGCCGGTGAGTTTCTTGACCCAGTGTTCTCTTCTGGCGTAACCATTGCGATGAAATCAGCTCAATTCGCCAGTGCTTGTGTGGCAAAACAGCTCAATGGGGAACGGGTAGATTGGCAACGTGACTATGCGCAGCCGCTCATGGTCGGGGTGAACACTTTCCGCACCTATGTCGAAGGTTGGTACGATGGCACCTTGCAGGATGTGATTTTCTTTGAAGAGCCCAATGAACGAATTAAGCAGATGATTTCCTCCATTTTGGCCGGATATGCTTGGGATGAAGCAAACCCGTATGTCAAGGAATCGCAGCGCCGTTTAGCCTGTCTTGCTGAATTTGTCCGCCAAGAGAACGCGGCGATAAAATAAGGGTCTGCACGCAGTGCTCACTTGTCAAAAGGCTCGCTTGGGCCTTATTTGAGTGATTGTCAATGACAACAAATTATTTTGCTGAATGATTCGCGTATTTTATAAATTGTTCTTGTGTCTGAGCTGGAGATACATAAGGTGTGTGCTTTCGTTTCGTTATTGAGACACAAGCCAAAGAATATCTTAAAGGGAGTTAGGGTTAAGAATGAAAAAATGGCTTTCTACGCTGGCGTGTAGCGCCGCAACGATGGCATTGTCAGCCTCAGCGCTGGCAATGGTTCCCCCGGCACCGATTTGGCATGAGATAGTGCTGCCGGATGGTTCCAGTACTCAAATTCGCCTGCAGGGCTCGGCCCATTTTAGCTGGTTCGAAGATGAGCAAGGCAATGCTCTCATCCAGCAAGGGGATAACTGGTACTTTGCTGAAATCCAAAGTGATTCAACAGGCGCTCAACTGATTTCAACCGGAGAGCTTTTGCTTGCGGGCGCGCTAGCACCGACGCGTTCTCAATTACGCCCGCCGCTTAATTTGCCTGACGCCCTTAACACAGACAGTGCTAACCAAGTTCTCCGCTCACGCAGTTTTACCCCCAACAAAAGGCTGGCTCGCAGTGCTTTCTCTGCGCCAGCGCAGCCGTTTGAACAGCCGCTGTTGGTGGTGCAAGTTTCCTTTTCCAATGTCAACATGGTGCACGATTTTACCGAGCGAGTGTTTGGTGAGGCAGGGCAGAGCGTGGTGGATTACTACGCGAAAAACTCGGCCGGTCAGTATCAAGTCGTACCCGCGAAAGAAAGCTTTGGCACGGCGAATGATGGTGTCATTGATATTACGCTCGATCAGTTCCATCCCAGCTGCCATGATTCAGCCTGGTGTACCAACCGCCTCAACAGCATTTTTCAGGAAAGTTATCAAAAACTCGATCAATACGTCGATTTCGCCCAATACGATGTCAACGCGGATGGCACCATTGATCCCACCGAACTGTCAGTAATGTTTGTCTTCGCGGGGGGCGATCGCTCCACAGGCGTCGTCAATCGACCTTCGATCTGGCCTCACATGTATTACCACAACGACGCCCCCGTTGATGGGAAAACCATTTCTGCTTACTGTTTGTTTGGTGATTATCAAGTCGATCACCAAGCTACACTCGGGGTGATTGTCCATGAACTGGGCCATCTGATGCTTGGCCTGCCGGATCTCTATTCTTACAAACACGATGGCTCCGTTGGCCAGTGGGGTGTGATGGGGGCGGGGTCTTGGGCCATGACCCCGGATGATCAGTACGCCGGTGACACGCCAGTCAATATGAGCGCGTGGAGCAAACACGCTTCCGGCTTTGTTGCGCCGCAGGTGTTGAGTCAATCGCAAGCGGCAGTGCAAGTGGCAAACGCAGAGGCGGGGCTTATCTATCTTGACCCTTATTTGAAGGAGTTTGGCCCGCGATTGTATGTGGAAAATCGTCGCAGTGTCGATTACGACCGCGCTTTGCAGGCCGAAGGGATGCTGGTGACCTCGGTTAACGTCAACAATGCATTTAACGAAACTGGCCCAATGCAGGTGCAGATCATGCAAGCTGACGGATTGGGCGAACTGGAGCGCGGCGGTCGTGCCGACAGTGCCGACATCTACCCGGGTCTTTATGGCAATACTCAAATTTCGGACAACTCACAGCCGAATTTAACCAGCGTCGCTGGCTTTGAAACTGGCGTTAGCCTCACTGGGATTGTCAGTGGTGAGCACGCTGCGCGTTTTGATTTTGTCAAACCGCAAGATGGCGAGAAGTTCGCTTGGTTAACCAGTTTACGCCGGAGCTATGTGCAAGCGGAAGCGGGCAAAGACGCGCTGGCGTTTGAAGTGAATTTGCCCAAAGCCACCCAGATTGATGGCGTTCAACTCTATTACCAAGTGGTGAATAGCTCGCTGCCAGTTCGCTATACCGTTTCTCGCTATCCACAAAATGGGGCAAACTTTGCCAATCTGCTGTTAGACAGCAGCCAGCAAGAACGATTAGCCGAAGGGGTAGTGAGCCGCTCTGGCCGAGTGATGTTTAGTACTCCCGCAAAGCTCGCCGTTGGGACTCATACCTTGGTGGTGGAGTTGCAAAATGCCGTTTTGGAGCAAAACTATCTCTTCAGTGATTTACAGAATATGGAGCCGACGGATGAGAAAAAAGCGTGGCTCGGTAGCCGGTTAGAGAAAGAGAGCAATGGCCTGAGTAAACTGCTCGGTTACCAAACGGTGGCTTTTGCTGCGCTGTTTGATGTCGACCTCGCAAGTTTAGTCCAACCTATGGCAGATAAGGTTGAAGTTGATAAAAACGGCTCGGTGGCGTTGGATGTGATGACCAATGACAATATGGACGCGGGTTATGTGTTCCAGGCCGAACTGGTTTCGCCACCGACTAACGGCACAGTCACAAACTGGGTTTACACGCCGAAAACCAACTTTGTTGGGCAAGATCAATTGACCTATCGCTTACGTTCGACCGCTGGAAACCTTGTTTCTTCAGTGGTGACGGTCGAGATCGATGTTACGGGCAGCAACGCGGCTCCGCAAGCCAAAGCGTCAGTTGCCGAGGTTGCACTGGTCGCAGGAGCACGGATTACGCTGCTGGGTGATGCAAGCACTGATGCCGACGGTGATGAGCTGCAATATCAATGGCGACAAATATTTGGACCCCAAGTTAACTTGAACAATGCCAGCAGCAGTACTGCCGAATTTGTGGTGCCAAAAGAGGTGATAATGGGCAATACGCTGGCTTTCGCGCTAACGGTCACTGATCCAAGTGGCTTGAGCGATAGCGCCACGATTCAGCTTGAAGTGGCTAACAGTGCACCGATGGCGAAGCAAGATGCCATCAGCCTCTCCGCTGGCTCTAGTGTCGACATTATGGCGTTATCCAATGACTACGATCAGGATAACCACGTACTGACGCTCATCTCGGTATCAACCCCAGAGTTCGGTTCGGCCAGCGTAGCGAACAATCAAATTCACTACCAAGCGCCAAACAGTGTGGCGCAGGAAACTGTGGTGACGCTGGAGTACCAAATTCAGGATGCAGAAGGGGCAATTGCCAGCGGAACGGTGCTGGTAACGGTGACACCAGAGATCAATGCGACCTCGTTTACCGCCAGCTCTTCTAGCGGTTCATCCGGCGGTTCGCTTGCCGTACTACCTCTGCTATTTCTCGCGTTACTTGGGCGCAGACGCTCGCGCACCTAACTCAGCTAAAACGCGCCTTCGGGCGCGTTTTCACTTTAGGCTCCACCGACAGAGCCATATGGCACAAGCAATTTCCCTGCTGCCAATCGGTGTTTGTCACCTTCACTCTGTGCTAGTTTGGAGAGGATTTCTCTTTTTTGGAGCCCTTTATGTCTGCTTGGCCATCGGTCACATTCTCACAGCGTTTTTCTTCGCTTCCTCGCGCCTTTTATACTGCGGTTAAGCCGCAGCCGCTGCAAAATAGCCACTGGGTGGTGTGGAACGCACCTTTAGCCGCCCGTTTTGCTTTGCCGGAGGTTGCGGATGAAACCTTGCGCTGCGCTTTTGCGGCTGAGCAAGTGCCGGATTGTTTCTCGCCGCTGGCAATGAAATACGCCGGGCACCAGTTTGGTGTCTATAACCCCGATTTGGGCGACGGTCGCGGCCTGCTGCTGGCCGAAATGCAGGACAAACAGGGCAACTGGTTTGACGTGCATCTCAAAGGGGCGGGGCAGACGCCGTACTCGCGCATGGGCGATGGCCGTGCTGTGCTGCGCTCAACCATTCGTGAATATCTGTGCAGTGAAGCCATGGCGGGGTTAGGCATTGCCACTACGCGCGCGCTGGGGATGTTGAGTAGCGATACCCCAGTTTATCGCGAGCAGACCGAGCGCGGCGCGCTGCTGATCCGTTTAGCCACCACTCACATCCGTTTTGGTCATTTTGAGCACTTTTTCTATACCAATCAGTTGGCTGAGCACAAACTGCTGGCTGACAAAGTCATCGAATGGTATCTGCCGCAATGCCAACAAGCGGCTAAGCCTTATTTGGCGATGTTTGAGCAGATTGTCGCGCGCACTGCACTGATGATTGCGCAGTGGCAAGCGGTCGGTTTTGCTCATGGGGTGATGA
This sequence comes from Vibrio sp. S234-5, assembly GCF_000960595.1. NCBI lineage: Bacteria > Pseudomonadati > Pseudomonadota > Gammaproteobacteria > Vibrionales > Vibrionaceae > Vibrio > Vibrio sp. S234-5. The sequence goes on along the minus strand of NZ_JZAM01000228.1, from coordinate 58,523 downwards.
ATACCGACAACATGTCGATTTTGGGCGAAACGTTTGATTACGGCCCGTTTGGGTTTCTTGATGACTACGAGCCGGGCTACATCTGTAACCACTCCGATTATCAAGGTCGCTATGCTTTTGATCAGCAGCCCAGAGTCGCCTTGTGGAATCTCTCTGCCCTGGCCCACGCGCTTTCGCCATTGATCGAACGTGCCGACTTGCAAGCCGCGTTGGCGCAGTTTGACGTTTTATTGGGTCAGCACTTTAGCCGCTTGATGCGCAGCAAATTGGGTTTGAACGCGCGACTTACCGGAGATAGTGAGTTGTTTGACCGACTATTCGCCCTGCTGACGGAAAACCGCACCGATTACACCCGTTTTATGCGCACGCTGTCGGAGTTGGATCGCCATGGCAAACAAGCGGTGATCGATCTCTTTATTGACCGAGAGTCGGTAACGCGCTGGTTGGATGATTATCTGGCGCGCTGCCAACAAGAAGTGCAAGCAGACGGTTCGCCGCTGTCAGAAAGTATGCGCTGCGCGGCCATGCGTCTGGTGAATCCTAAATACATTTTGCGTAATTATCTGGCCCAGCAAGCGATAGAAAAAGCGCAGCAAGGTGATTTTAGCCAAGTGCAACAACTGGCAGAGCTACTTCGCCGTCCTTACGATGACGCACCGCAATTTGAGCACTACGCGCGTCTTCCGCCTGAGTGGGGTAAGAAAATGGTCATCAGCTGCTCTTCCTAACTGTGATCCAAACGCGGATTTGCCTCAAATTTCACTAAACTATCTCTCATTATTGATTGGCGAAATCGATAGACTATGTAAATGAATTGTAATGATAGGTAGAGGCGAATGCAGGAAGTAAGCCGAATTTTGGTGGTTGACGACGACGAAGAGATCCGTGAGCTGTTGGATGAGTATCTGACGCGCAGCGGATATCAGGTAAGAACCGTCGCCGATGGTGTACAGCTCAAAGCACATCTTAGCCAAGAGGGCTTTCCGGATTTGATCCTGCTCGACATCATGCTGCCCGGCGAGGATGGTTTTAGCTTGTGCCAGTACATTCGCCGTGAATCGAGCGTGCCGATCATTATGCTTACTGCTGTCTCGGAAGAGACCGATCAGATCATTGGCTTAGAAATTGGCGCTGATGACTACATCGCGAAACCGTTTAATCCGCGCCACCTGATCGCCCGCATCAAAGCGGTGTTGCGCCGTGTGCAAGTTCGACAAGAAAAGGGCAGTGATACGCTGCCAAAGCAAATTCTGTTCGGTGATTGGAGCCTAGACACTCTGGCCCATCGCCTTACCCATCAGGAAACGCAAACGCAACACGAACTCTCTGGCAGTGATTTTGCTTTGCTGATGCTGTTTCTGACTCGGCCAAATGAGGTGCTGGATCGCGACACCATCTCCTATGCAACTCGAGGGCGAGAATCACTGCCATTCGAGCGCGGTATCGATGTGCAGTTGAGCCGTTTGCGCCAGCGTTTGGGCGACAGTGCGCGCTATCCGCACTACATCAAAACCATGCGCGGCAACGGTTACATTCTCTCTGTCCCTGTCAGTTATGAACATTAAGCGAGATGAGTGATGCTGAGATTTAGGCCCCATTCATTGGTTGCGCGAACCTTGATGTTGACGCTACTGGCGGTGGTGATTGCCCAAGGCATCGCCACCGCGATTTGGTATAGCCAGTCGAAACAGAAAGAACTTGAAGGGATTCGCTCGACGTCAGCCAGCATGGCGAGCATGTTTGCTTCGACTGTGACCTTTTTCCAATCTTTACCGGTCAACTACCGCCATATTGTTTTGGATCAGATCCGCAATATGGGCGGGACGCGCTTTTTCGTCTCCTTTAACCGAGAAAAATTACAGGTCGAGCCGATTGAAAATACCCGCTTAAAAGAGGCTTCGGTCAGCGCAATCAAAAGTGTGCTGAGGCAAAAGCTCACGCGGGTTGAATCGGTGTCGGTCGATTTTTCCAGCCCGGAAACACTACGGCTGCTCAAAAACGACATTTATCTGCACGACTTACCCAAATCGTGGGCGCACCACACCTTAACTTTGGCGCCGATTAATCCGCCTGTGCTGGTGGTGCAAATTGAGCTGAGTAGCCATGAATGGATCTACATCGCTGCGCTTTTGCCTGCCCCGTATCTGACCTTGGATGACGAGCTGCTGGGGCGAGAGCAGATGCTGTTTCTGTTTTTGTCCACCAGCTTATTGCTGCTGCTCACCTATGCGATGATCCGTCGGCAGGTGAAACCGCTTAAACGTCTGGCGCGCGCGGCCAATGAGATGAGCATGAATATTGAACAGCCGCCTCTGGTGGAGGAGGGGGCGAGTGAACTGGTCACCGCCACGCGCGCTTTTAATCGTATGCAGCAACGTATTCGTCGTTACGTGGTGGATCGTGAGCACCTGTTTTCGGCTATTTCCCATGATTTGAAAACGCCGATCACTCGCCTGCGTCTTAGGGCCGAGCTGTTGGACGATGAGCGTAAACGCAGCAAATTCAATCAAGATTTGGATGATCTGGAGATGATGGTCAAAGGCGCGCTGCAGTGCGTGCGTGACACGGATTTGCATGAAAATAACGACTATATCGATCTCAACGTTATGCTGGAGCAGATCATCGAAAGTTACAATCAGCATCAGGTTCGAGTCCACTTTACCCCGCATCCGATGGAGCCCTTGGTCGCGAAACCGTTGGCCATTAAGCGAGTACTGACCAACTTGCTGGACAATGCGCTCAAGTATGCAGGCAGCGCCGAAGTGCAGTTAGAGGAAAACGATAACTGGGTGAAAGTGACCATCACCGACTCAGGCCCGGGCATTCCCAACCATAAACTGGAAGCGGTGTTTGAGCCCTACTATCGCTTAGCGCGTGATACTGATGGCCACGGTTTGGGGCTGGGTATCTGCCGCAATATTTTGCACGGGCACGGCGGAGATCTCACTCTGAGCAATTTGCCAAAGGGCGGCTTGAAAGTGGAAGTGCTTATTCCATCAGGGCTTGAAGTGTAATGTAACTCAATTGTTACATTGTGGTTACTGTTTGTTGCAATCCATACGGTTTATTACGGATAGACTGCTCAATATCAGACCAAGCCTGGTTTGACTAAGCCGATACATGGAAGATAACAATGAAAATGACCAAAACCCTACTTACCCTCTCTCTTCTTTCTGCGACTTCATTGGTTCAGGCTGGTGAAGTGGAAGTACTTCACTGGTGGACTGCTGGAGGCGAAGCCAAATCTGCCGCTGTGCTGAAACAGATGCTGGAGCAGCAAGGCCACACTTGGAAAGATTTCGCCGTTGCTGGCGGCGGCGGCGAGTCTGCGATGACCGTCCTCAAAACCCGTGCCGTTTCTGGCAATCCGCCTTCTGCGGCGCAAATCAAAGGCCACGATATCCAAGAATGGGGTGGGCTCGGCTTTTTGACATCGCTAGACGCGACGGCGAAAAAAGAGAATTGGGATGGCATTCTTCCTGCCGTGGTCACCAAAGTGATGAAATTTGATGGTGAATATGTGGCAGTTCCTGTCAACGTGCACCGCGTCAACTGGCTGTGGGCCAACCCAGAAGTGCTGAAAAAGTCGGGCGTTGCGCTACCCACCACCTTAGATGAATTTTTTGCCGCTGCCGACAAAATCAAAGCTGCGGGCTTTATTCCACTGGCACATGGTGGTCAACCTTGGCAAGACGCAACGGTATTTGAAGCGGTAGCACTCGATGTCCTTGGCAGTGCCGACTACAACAAAGCGTTTGTCGATCTCGATATGAATGTGCTCTCGGGCGACAAAATGGTCGAAGTGTTTACTAAATTTAAGAAAATGCGCAGTTACATTGATGACAACGCGCCGGGACGTGACTGGAACGTGGCCACGTCGATGGTGATCAATGGCGAAGCAGCAATGCAGATCATGGGCGACTGGGCAAAAGGAGAGTTTTCTGCGGCGGGCAAAGTCGCGGGCAAAGATTACATCTGCGCGCCAGCGCCGGGCACAGCGGGGCAGTTTACCTTCAACATCGACAGTTTTGCTTTCTTTGAGCTGAGCAATAAAGCCAACCAAAAAGCGCAGCAAGACTTGGCAAAAACCATTTTGACCAAAGAATTCCAAGAAGTCTTTAACCTCAACAAAGGCTCCATTCCAGTGCGTCTGGACATGGATATGTCTAAGTTCGACCAGTGCGCGCTGGACTCTATGGCGACCTTCAAAGCCAGTGCTAAGTCGGGCGATCTTGTGCCGAGTATGGCGCACGGTCTTGCCACCACCAGCTACGCGCAAGGTGCCATCTATGACGTGGTGACCAACTTTTTCAACGACAGCAAGGCCGATCCGAAAGAAGCGGCGAAAAAGCTGGCGAAAGCGGTGAAAGCGGCCATCTAACTCTTGGGGCGGGCAGGCTTGTGGGGAGCCTGTCTGCCTATTTCCGCCACTCAATACTATGGACAACGGGCGACGTTGGCCACGACTGAGTGTTTGCTACAAGGAATCGTTATGGAGCATGTTTTGCACGGGTCATCTGCCAAAAACGCACCGAAACCGGGTTTTGCCGACCGCTTGCAACATTGGCTGCCAAAAATTGTTTTGGCACCAACGATGCTGGTCACTGTGGTGTGTATTTATGGATTTATTTTCTGGACAGCAGCGCTGTCTATGACCAACTCGCGCTTTTTGCCGAGTTTCAATTTTGCGGGTTTCGATCAGTACGCCAAACTGATGGACAACGACCGCTGGTTAACTTCGATCACCAATCTGGGGGTGTTTGGGCTGCTATTTATGCTGGTTGCCATCGTTTTGGGCGTTGGGCTGGCGATTCTTCTGGACCAAAATATTCGCCAAGAAGGGGCGATTCGCACCATCTATCTCTACCCGATGGCGCTGTCGTTTATCGTCACGGGCACGGCGTGGAAGTGGATTCTAAACCCCGGCCTCGGGATTGAAAAACTGATGCATGATTGGGGCTTTACTGGTTTTGAGTTTGACTGGTTGGTGGACTCCGATATGGCTGTCTATACCTTGGTGATTGCCGCGGTCTGGCAATCGTCTGGCTTTGTCATGGCGATGTTTTTAGCTGGACTGCGCGGGATTGATTCTTCGATTGTCAAAGCGGCGCAGATTGATGGCGCGAGTCTGCCGACCATCTATTGGAAGATCATTTTGCCTTGTTTACGTCCGGTGTTTTTCAGCGCGGTGATTATCACATCGCACATTGCGATTAAGAGTTTCGATTTGGTCACTGCCATGACCGCAGGTGGACCGGGTTATTCCTCTGATTTGCCTGCGCTGTTTATGTACGCGCACTCCTTTACCCGCGGGCAGATTGGCCTTGGCGCAGCCAGTGCCATGATGATGCTGGCTGGCATTCTTGCCATTTTGGTGCCGTATCTTTATTCCGAACTTAGGGAGAAGCGTTCATGAACAGTCAAATGAACTTGGCCCGCCTGACGATTTACGCTGCCTTGGTTTTCTTCTGCTTGGTGTATCTGATGCCGCTGTTTGTCATGGTGATCACCTCATTTAAAACCTTACCCGATATCAAAGCAGGCAACTTGATGTCTTTGCCGCAAGAGTGGGTGATGGATGCGTGGTACAAAGCGTGGAACAGCGCCTGTACCGGGGTGAAATGTGAAGGGGTGAAAGGCTATTTTTGGAACTCCTTTCAGATGGTCATTCCGGCGGTGGCGATATCCACTTTGCTTGGCGCGTTCAACGGCTATGTGGTAACCAAATGGCAATTTCGCGGCTCCAACCTGTTCTTCAGTTTGCTGCTGTTTGGCTGTTTTATTCCCTTTCAGGTGATTTTGTTACCGATGGCGGCTGTGCTGGGCAAACTGGGTTTAGCCAACACCACCACAGGCTTGGTGTTGGTTCACGTTATCTATGGTATGGCGTTTACTACGCTGTTTTTCCGCAATTTTTACATTGGTGTACCGGATGAGTTGATCAAAGCCGCTAAGCTCGATGGCGCTGGCTTTTTCACCATTTTCTTTAAGATTTTGCTGCCGATTTCTACCCCCATCATCATGGTGACGGTGATTTGGCAATTTACCGCCATCTGGAACGATTTCCTGTTTGGCGTGGTTTATTCCGGCTCAGAGACGCAGCCGATCACCGTGGCGCTGAACAACTTGGTTAACACCAGTACCGGGGTCAAAGAGTACAACGTTGATATGGCGGCGGCGATCATCGCGGCGCTGCCGACGCTGCTGGTGTATGTATTAGCAGGCAAATATTTTGTGCGTGGTTTAACGGCAGGATCAGTAAAAGGATAAGTAACATGGCAACTCTAGAACTCAAACAGATCCGCAAAACCTACACGAAAGCGGACATTGAAACCCTCAAGGGAATCGATATCAGTATCGACTCTGGCGAGTTTTTGATCCTCGTTGGTCCATCTGGCTGCGGAAAATCAACCTTGATGAACACCATTGCTGGGCTTGAGAACATCTCCTCAGGGCAAATTGTGATTGATGGGGTGAACGTGGCGGAGGTCGAACCGAAAGATCGCGACATCGCGATGGTGTTTCAATCCTATGCGCTCTATCCCAATATGACGGTGCGCGGCAATATCGAATTTGGCCTTAAGATCCGCAAGATGGCGAAAGCCGAGATCGATGCCGAGGTGCAGCGCGTGGCCGAGATGCTACAAATCGACCACTTGCTGGATCGCAAGCCGTCCCAGCTTTCTGGCGGTCAACGCCAGCGGGTGGCGATGGGGCGAGCACTGGCACGTCGGCCGAAACTCTACCTATTTGATGAGCCGCTATCGAACTTGGATGCCAAATTGCGCGTGGAAATGCGCCATCAAATTAAACGGCTGCATCAGCAGCTCAACACCACCATTGTCTATGTGACGCACGATCAGATAGAAGCGATGACGCTGGCAGACCGTATCGCGGTGATGAAAGACGGCATTTTACAACAGCTCGGTACACCACAGGAGATCTACAACAAACCGGCCAACATGTTTGTCGCCGGATTTATGGGCTCGCCTTCGATGAACTTTATTCACACTATGGTGGACTTGGATGAACAAGATCAGCCCGTGATTAAAGTGACGGGCGGCTGTGGGCAAGAGCATCACATTCGCTTGCCAGTGTCGATGCGTGAGCAAGATGGAAAGCAGGTGGTGATTGGCCTGCGACCTGAACATATCAGTGACAAACCGAGTGATGATCAATCGGCGTCGACTTGTCTTAATCTTAAACTAGAGGTTTTGGAACCGACGGGGCCAGACACCATCGCGATGATCAAAGTTAACGATCAAGAAGTGGCCTGCCGTTTATCGCCAGAACTGCAAGCAAAAGTGGGCGACGCCGCGCCGCTCTATTTCGACTTGTCTAAAGCGGTTTACTTCGACGCGCAAAGTCAGGCGCGCATCGAGTTCTAACCCGCTTGCGTCGTTTGTGCTTTCTCCGGGCAAACGACGCCTCTATTTGCGTGTCCTCTATCGCGTTCGCAGTTGGCACAGGCTGCGACCGGCACAATCGGGGGAGAGTGACCAGAGCGCTTGCTGTCTGGTGTGAGGACACGCCCTTCTTCTCCATTCCGTTCTCTTTTCACTTACTCGTTCTCTTCTCACTTACTCATGCTGTTCCTGATTTAAGCACCCAGTTTCAATGGGTCATTTTCCACCCTTTGGCGATTTTTAATGGGTCATTTTCCACCCATTTCTTGAATGAATGATCAGCGAAATATTATTCGCTATAAATGATCTTATCTTATCTTATTGATTTTTAATGGTTAAAAAATTGTTAGCAAATGTGGCCTAGTTGTTGCTCTTAGTGAAACATCAGTCCCCAAAGAAGGGGCTGCTTACTTCAACAAGGAGAACACAATGTTTAAACCTCTTACCCTACTTGCTGCTTCTGTTCTTGCCGTGACCAGCTTTACCGCCGCCGCGAACTGTGATCCGGGCGAAATCGTGATCAAGTTCAGCCACGTGACCAACACCGACAAACACCCGAAAGGGATCGCCGCTTCTCTGTTGGAAGAGCGCGTCAATAAGGAGATGAACGGTAAAGCGTGTATGCAGGTTTATCCAAACTCAACCCTTTACGATGACGATAAAGTGCTTGAGGCGATGCTCAACGGTGACGTGCAACTGGCTGCGCCGTCGCTTTCCAAATTCGAGAAGTTCACCAAGAAATACCGCATTTTTGACCTGCCTTTCCTCTTTGAAGATGTTGACGCCGTAGACCGTTTCCAAAACTCTGAAGCGGGCGAAAAGCTGAAAAACGCCATGAATCGTCGTGGTGTCCGTGGCCTCGAATTTTGGCACAACGGCATGAAACAGATTTCGGCCAGCAAGCCAATCATGGTGCCAGCCGATGCCAAAGGCTTGAAATTCCGCGTTCAGGCGTCGGATGTGTTAGTGGCTCAGTTTGAGCAGCTTGGCGCGAACCCACAGAAAATGTCTTTTGCCGAAGTGTACGGTGGTCTGCAAACCAAAGTTATCGATGGTCAAGAGAACACTTGGTCAAACATCTACGGTAAGAAGTTCTTCGAAGTTCAGGACGGCATTACCGAAACCAACCACGGCATTCTGGATTACTTGGTGGTGACATCAACCAAGTGGTGGGATGGCCTGCCAAGCGATGTGCGCAATCAGCTCGCCACCATCTTGAAAGAAGTAACTGAAATGCGTAACGCCGAATCGAACAAAGTGGAGCTGGCGAACAGACAGTATGTGATTGAAGCCGGTGGTGTGGTGCGCACCTTGACGCCAGAGCAGCGCCAAGAGTGGGTCACGGCGCTAACGCCAGTATGGAAAAAGTTTGAAAAAGATATCGGTTCTGATCTGATTGACGCAGCGCTGGCGTCAAACAAGAAATAACGAAAAACGGCAGGCCTCAGCCGTGAGGCCTGCCAAAAATAAAGAGCGAAAGCGATTATGGAACAATCAATGATGGCCAAAATCGGCCAGTTTACCGACCGAGTCGAAGAGGGGCTGATTGCCTTTTTCTTAGGGGCGATGACCTTGCTAACCTTCATCAACGTGGTGATGCGTTACCTGTTTAACGACAACATTTTATGGGCCTTGGAGCTGACGGTGTTTATGTTTGCCTGGATGGTGCTGGTCGGCGCGTCCTACGGCGTGAAGAAGCACTTCCATATCGGAGTCGATGTGGTCATCAATAAGGCACCACCACAAGTTCGCAAGGTGCTGGCGTTGTTGGCCGTGGCTTGTTGTCTGGCGTTTGCCATCCTGCTGCTGATTGGCTCGTGGAATTACTGGTATCCGTTTGCCACCGAACGTGCTTGGTATGAGACCGACGATATTCCGATGCCGGAGATGTTCCAATTTTTATCTGTGTGGTTTAACGAAGGGGAGTTGTATGAAAAGATCCCGCGTTTCCTTCCTTACATGGCATTGCCTATTGGTATGGGGCTGCTCACTTTCCGTTTTCTCCAAGTGGCTTGGCTTATTGTGACTAATCAACAAGATCGCATGATCGCGGGGCACGAAGCGGAAGAAGATTTAGAGAGCTTGAAAGCGGAGCTAAGCGGCGCAGAAGCCATCATGAGCAAATCGCAACAAACCGACAGCAAGGAGCGTTAATCCATGGCTATTCTGATTCTGTTTTTGATGGTGATCGCCTTCATGCTGATTGGCGTGCCGATCGCCGTCTCGCTGGGCTTATCCAGCATTCTGTTTTTGATGTGGCATTCAGACGCCTCCCTCGCATCGGTGGCGCAGACGTTGTTCAATGCCTTTGAAGGACACTACACGCTGCTGGCCATTCCTTTCTTCATTCTGGCATCGAGCTTTATGTCGACTGGCGGGGTGGCCAAGCGGATTATTCGTTTCGCCATTGCGATGGTGGGCTGGTTTCGTGGTGGTCTAGCGATGGCTTCTGTGGTGGCCTGTATGATGTTTGCCGCGCTGTCGGGGTCTTCACCGGCAACGGTGGTGGCGATCGGTAGCATTGTGATTGCCGGGATGATCAAAAATGGCTACTCGAAAGAGTTTGCCGCCGGGGTGATTTGTAACGCAGGTACGCTTGGCATCTTGATCCCACCTTCTATCGTGATGGTGGTCTATTCGGCGGCAACCGACGTGTCGGTCGGGCGCATGTTCCTTGGCGGCGTGATTCCCGGTCTGCTGGCGGGATTGATGTTGATGGTGGCGATTTACATCGCCGCAAGAGTGAAAAACCTGCCCAAGCAACCTTTTGTTGGCTGGAAAGAAGCAGTGGCCGCCGCCAAAGACGCCAGTTGGGGCTTGCTGTTGGTGGTGATTATTTTAGGCGGTATCTACGGCGGGGTCTTCACCCCAACCGAAGCGGCTGCGGTGGCTGCTGTTTACTCATTCTTTATCGCCAATTTCGTCTACAAAGACATGGGCCCGTTTGCCGACAAAGAGAACACTCGTCCGGCACTGGTGAAAATGGTCGAAACCTTTGTGCACAAAGATACGCAAAAAACGCTGTTTGAAGCGGGTAAGCTGACCATCATGTTGCTGTTTATCATTGCCAACGCGCTGATTCTCAAACACGTACTGACCGAAGAACGCATCCCGCAGATGATCACAGAATCCATGCTGTCGGCAGGTCTTGGCCCAATTGCTTTCCTTATCGTGGTCAACGTGCTGCTGCTGATTGGTGGTCAGTTTATGGAGCCGTCGGGCTTGCTGATTATCGTCGCGCCACTGGTTTTCCCGATTGCGATTCAGCTTGGCATTGACCCGATCCACCTTGGCATCATCATGGTGGTCAACATGGAGATTGGCATGATCACGCCACCAGTTGGCCTCAACCTGTTTGTGACCGCAGGGGTGGCACGAATGTCGATGATGGGCGTGGTGAAAGCGGCGCTCCCTTGGGTAGGCGTCATGTTCCTGTTCTTGATTATCGTGACCTATGTTCCATGGGTCTCGACGTGGTTGCCGACCACCTTAATGGGACCGGAGATTATTACCAAATAGTCGCTAATTAGGCCAAAAAGAGCCGCCTCGGCCTATTTGTCGAGGCGGCTTCGTTATGAGGTCGTAATCATGAGGCTTAATCGTTTTTATAGTGACTTTTATCTAAATCGTAACGCTGCATCTTGTCGTAAAGCGTTTTGCGCGCCACTTTGAGTTTTTCCATCGTCTCCTTGATGCTCCCCCCGCACTCGATCAGTGTTTGTTCGATGATGCTTTTCTCAAACTCCGCCACTTGTTCGACTAAGCTTTGTGCATTGTTACTGACGCTGGGGAGATCGCCCAATTGTGCCAGTTTACCCAGTAGTGTGTAGCGCTCAGCGGCGTTGCGCAGCTCTCTGACATTGCCCGGCCAGCTGTGGGCGAGCAATTGTTGTAAATCGCTGCTATTGAGAGCAGGAACGGTTTTGCCGTAGCGGGAAGCCGCGACTAAGAGAAAGTGATGAAAGAGGGCAGGGATGTCCTCTTTACGCTCGCGCAGAGGCGGCAGATCCAGCGTGACGACATTGAGGCGGTAGTACAAATCTTGACGAAATTCGCCTTGCGCAGCCGCTTGTTTGAGATCGACTTTGGTGGCCGCTATCACACGAATATCGAGTGGTAACAATTGGTTTGAGCCGACGCGCTCAATCACTCGCTCCTGCAGTACACGCAACAGGCGAACTTGCGCTTGCATCGGCATCGATTCAATTTCGTCCAAAAACAGCGTACCGCCTTGGGCGAATTCGAATTTGCCGATGCGCTGGCTGTCTGCGCCTGTGAACGCGCCTTTCTCATGGCCATACAGTTCGCTTTCAATCAAATTTTCCGGCACCGCCCCGCAGTTAACGGCGACAAAATTTTGCTCGCGGCGACTGCTTTGTTCATGAATCGATCGAGCAATCAGCTCCTTCCCGGTTCCCGTCTCACCAAACAGTAAAATATCCGCGTTGGTATCCGCGATATGGCTGATGGTGTCGCGCAGCTCTTGAATGCACGGCGTTTCTCCGATGATGCGCGGACCGAGTGCCTTGCTTGCTTTGAGCGACTGGCGCAGCGCTTGGTTTTCGTTGGTCAATTGACGTTTTTCAATCGCCCGCTTGACCGTTTCGACCAAGTGCTCCGGCGAGAAAGGCTTCTCAATAAAATCGTATGCGCCTTGACGCAGCGCTTTCACCGCCATGGAAATGTCACCGTGACCAGTAATCATGATCACGGGCAGATCTTTATCACGATGGCTGAGAGTGCTCAGCAGATCCATCCCTGAGATCCCCGGTAAACAGATATCGGTCACCACCACACCGGGTTTGTCGTTCCCTTTCATCGCCAACAGGGCGCTCTCGGCATCAGCAAAAAAACAGGCTTCGATATCGGCCAGTTCAAAGCTTTGTTCGATGGCCAGCCGCAGATCCGACTCATCGTCAATAAAATACACTAGACACATCATGACACCTCTGTGTTAATCACCGGCAGCACTACCGTGAAGCGAGCGCCGCATAACGCGCTTGTGCTCACACTCAGTTTTCCTTTCATGCCGGAAAGAATTTGTTGAGAAATTGATAGGCCAAGCCCGAGACCATTTTTTTTGGTGGTGTGGAAAGGCTCGCAAAGCGTAGAGAAAGCATTGAGTTCGATACCTGGCCCGTTGTCGTCAATGTGGATGGCGACCATCGCGTTTGCATTTAACTCGACCGTGATCACTAGGCGTTTGTTGTCACACTCGCTCATCGCTTCCATCGCGTTTGTCAGCAAGTTAATCAGCACCTGTTCCAGTTGAATGGTGTTGGCCAACAGCCAAATATCATCCTGAGGAAAATCGGTTTCCAGATGGACCCGTGCAGACTTAAGCGCGGGTTTCATCAACTCTTTGGTCGAGAGCAAAATCGGCAAAAGTTTGGTTTCAACCAACTTATCCCCTGTCGTCTTGCGTGCGAAGGAGCGTAACTGTTGACTGATCTTCGCCATACGATCCGTGAGGGCAGATATCCGGCTGAGGTTGTCATCGACCCGGTCATAGTGTTCTTTGTGCAAAAACAGCTTGCCATTTTCTGCAAAACTGCGAATCGCGGCCAGCGGGTTATTGAGCTCATGACTGATGCTGGCGGACATTTGCCCCAATACGGCCAGTTTGGCGGCTTGAATCAACTCATCTTGGGTGACGCGCAGCACTTGCTCGGTCTTGGCGCGTTGGGCAATTTCTGCCTGCAATTCGGCAGTGCGTTCCATCACCTGAAATTCGAGCTTTTGATTGGCCTCTTGCTGTAATTGTTCTATTTGACGGTGTTTTTGCTGACGATGGTAATAAAGCTGTCCCAGTAGAAATAAGATGGCAAAAACCAGTGTCAACACCAGCAGAGCGCCAAGGGTATTGAACACGATGGTGTGTTTGGACGAGAGAACGCGAATGGTCAGATCCAGCTCAGGCAGCGCATGGGAGGAGACAACCAAAGTGGCAGAGCGATAATGACTGCCTTGACGGATTTCACTGTGTTCGCTGGTGAGATCGCCGACAAAATTGAGTGATTCAATCTTTTGGTCGAGATATTGGCGTGATGCGCTGATCTGCGCCAAGGTCTCTTGGCTTAGAGTCGTTAGGCTTTTAAACAGCCAGTCGGGATTACTCGACATAAATACAATTTGGTTGCGGTCACTGGCAACAAAAATACTGCGCTTTTCACGCCAGTTTTCCTCTATCGAGGTAAGATCCATTTTGACCACGACAACGCCAATCGGTGCGCCAGCATACGTCATGGGGTAGGAGTAGTAGTAGCCGCGCTGGCCAGAGGTTGACCCAAGGGCAAAGTACTGGCTCTGTTCTCCCACAATCGCCTGCTTGAAATAAGGGCGAAAGGCGAAGTTGCGGCCAATAAAAGTGCGGTCGAGATTCCAGTTACTTGCGGCAATGGTGTTGCCAAATTGGTCAATCAAATAGGTATCGACCGCTTTAATCACGTGATTGACCTCTTGCAAATAGCGATTGGTGACATCGATTTGTGCGCTATTGTTCGGATGAAGCAAGGCTTGGAACAGTGGCTCATCTTTGGAGAGCAGCTGCGGGATATGGGCGTATTTATCCAATTTATTCTGAATATGGCTAGCAAAGCGTTCTAATTGAGATTGGTGCTGCTGCAGTAGAGAAGCGTAGGTGGTTTGCCAAACCCAATGCCCAGTGACCATTAGCGAAAAGAGGTAAAAGGCGATAAAAATCAAAATAATGCGTCTGCGTTGTGACATTCCTTGCCTCCAGCTACTGACACGGATAAAACATCAAAACGGGACCAGCGTAGCGCAAACGCTGGTCTGATAAATTTGTTATCGCGTTTATGTTATCGAGTTGTAGAGAATAGTCGCGGAAAAGATCTCAACTCTGTGGAGCAAAACAAGAGCAAGATCTCTTTTTGGGCTTTTGGATAAAAAAAGCTGTCGATTCTCTTGAAAAAGTCGCTATTGTCCCAATCTTAGCGATAAGGCAGCGCATATTGCGACGTAAATTCGAGTTTTTAGGACAGACATTGCTCACATAGTGGCGATTGGCTCGACAGGGTAGGATCAGATCGTTAGAATGTCGCGTCTGAAATTTCGTCCTGAGACTAATGGGAGATACCTTTGGCTAACCGAAGATATCGCTGATTAGTCAGGTGTGAACTTTCGCACCGTACTCGATTTTTAAAATAGGTGCTCAGCAGAGCACAGACAAGGATGCAGCTGGTCAGGCCGCTCTAGCGACCGTCTGGCTCATACGCTCAGAGTAATCTGAGCCATTTTTGAGGTTTATATACAATGCAAGTTACTGTTGAAACGCTAGAAGGCCTACAGCGCCGTCTGAATATTACTGTTCCTGCTGCTAACATCGAAGATGCAGTGACAGCTGAACTACGCAACATCGCGAAAAACCGTCGTTTCGATGGTTTCCGTAAAGGCAAAGTGCCAATGAAGATGGTTGCGAAAATGTACGGTCGCGCAGTACGTCAAGACATCCTAGGTGAAGTGATGCAACGCCACTTCATCGAAGCGATCATCAAAGAGAAAATCAATCCAGCTGGCGCTCCAACTTTCGCTCCTGTTGAGAACAAAGAAGGTGCAGACCTAGTATTCAACGCAACTTTCGAAGTTTACCCAGAAGTAGAACTGAAGGGTCTTGAAAACATCACTGTTGAGAAACCAGCGGTTGAAGTGAAAGACGCAGACGTTGAAGAGATGATCGAAACACTGCGTAAGCAACAAGCAACTTGGAAAGAGATCGAAGGTGCGGCCGAAGTTGGTACTCGTGCAACCATCGACTTCGTTGGTTCTATCGACGGTGAAGAGTTTGAAGGCGGCAAAGCAGAAAACTTCCCACTAGAAATGGGCGCTGGTCGTATGATCCCAGGCTTTGAAGATGGCATCGTTGGCAAGTCTAAAGGCATGGAATTCGAAATCGATGTGACTTTCCCAGAAGATTACCACGCAGAAAACCTGAAAGGTAAAGCGGCGAAGTTCGCAATCAAAGTCAACAAAGTAGAAGCCCGTGAACTGCCAGAACTGAACGACGAATTCGTTGCTAAGTTTGGTGTGGCTGAAGGCGGCGTTGACGCTCTGAAAGCTGAAGTGCGTAAAAACATGGAACGTGAACTTAAGCAAGCGGTTAAAAATCGCATCAAAGAACAAGCGATTGACGGCCTTGTAAAAGAGAACGAAATCGACGTACCAGCAGCGCTTATCGACCAAGAGATCAACGTTCTGCGTCAGCAAGCGGCTCAGCGCTTTGGTGGCAATGTTGAAGCAGCAATGCAGCTTCCACGTGAACTGTTCGAAGAGCAAGCAAAACGCCGCGTGGTGGTTGGCCTGCTGCTAGGTGAAGTGATCAAAGCCGACCAGCTGAAAGTGGATGAAGAGAAAGTGAAAGCACTGATCTCTGAAATGGCGACAGCGTATGAAGATCCAGCAGAAGTGGTTGCTTACTACGAGCAAAACGAACAGCTAATGAACAACATGCGTAACGTTGCTCTAGAAGAGCAAGCTATCGACGCAATCATTGCTAAAGCGCAGGTTTCTGATAAAGAAGTTAGCTTCAACGAGCTAATGAACCAACCAGCTTAATCAGCAATATCGAGCGTAGAAGGTTGACTAAACGTTAACTATTCTGCTAACAATGGTCCGTGTGATAAGCATCATCCGGGCCATTTATTTTAGGGACATAAGAATATGAGCTACCAAGAAAAAAATGCAATGTCGCCAATTCTTGACGCACTAGTACCCATGGTGGTTGAACAGACTTCCCGTGGTGAGCGTTCTTACGACATCTACTCTCGTTTGCTCAAAGAGCGAGTGATTTTCCTTACGGGACAAGTTGAAGACCACATGGCAAACCTTGTTGTGGCTCAGCTACTGTTCTTAGAATCTGAAAACCCAGACAAAGATATTTTCCTGTACATCAACTCTCCTGGTGGCAGTGTGACCGCAGGCATGTCAATCTACGACACCATGCAGTTCATCAAACCGAACGTGAGCACTGTATGTATGGGTCAAGCGTGTTCAATGGGCGCTTTCTTACTTGCGGGTGGTGCTCCAGGTAAACGTTATGTTCTGCCAAATTCACGTGTGATGATTCACCAGCCTCTGGGCGGTTTCCAAGGCCAAGCATCGGATATTCAGATCCACGCTCAGGAAATTCTGACGATTAAGAACAAACTCAACCGACTGTTGGCAGAGCATACAGGCCAGCCGCTGGAAGTGATTGAGCGTGACACCGATCGTGATAACTTCATGGCGGCAGAACAAGCAGTAGAATATGGATTGGTGGATGCAGTTCTCACTCACCGTGGTGCATAATTGCCTACGCAAGTTGATACGAATTGTTATACACTCAAAGCATAATGAGTAAAGGCTAAGAGGTTAGCGAATGACAGATAAAGGCAAAGAGGGCAGTAGCAGTAAACTGTTATACTGCTCTTTCTGCGGTAAAAGCCAGCACGAAGTTCGCAAGTTAATCGCGGGTCCTTCCGTTTACATCTGTGATGAATGTGTCGACCTTTGTAACGACATCATCCGTGAAGAAATTAAAGATGTGCTTCCAAAGCGCGAATCCGAAGCGTTACCAACGCCGCGTAAAATTCGCGAACATCTTGATGATTATGTAATTGGTCAGGACCGAGCGAAGAAAGTGCTCGCGGTTGCAGTATATAACCACTACAAGCGTTTACGTAATGGTGATACGACTAACGATGGCGTAGAGCTAGGTAAGAGTAACATTTTGCTGATCGGCCCAACGGGTAGCGGTAAAACGTTGCTTGCTGAGACGCTAGCGCGTTTCCTTGATGTACCTTTCACCATGGCAGATGCGACCACATTAACAGAAGCGGGTTACGTGGGTGAAGATGTTGAAAACATCATCCAAAAGCTTTTGCAAAAATGTGACTACGACGTCGCGAAAGCCGAGCGTGGCATCGTTTATATCGATGAAATTGATAAGATTTCTCGCAAAGCGGAAAATCCATCCATTACGCGTGATGTGTCAGGTGAAGGTGTTCAACAAGCACTGCTAAAACTGGTTGAAGGCACCATCGCTTCAGTACCACCACAAGGTGGACGTAAGCATCCTCAGCAAGAGTTTCTCCAAGTCGATACATCGAAAATCCTCTTTATCTGTGGTGGTGCGTTTGCAGGCCTAGATAAAGTGATTGAGAAACGTGTTGCTACTGGTACAGGTATTGGTTTCGGGGCGGAAGTGCGCTCGAAAGATGAAACGAAAACCGTTGGTGAATTGTTCACTCAGGTTGAGCCTGAAGATTTGGTGAAATATGGTTTGATCCCTGAGTTTATCGGCCGTCTTCCAGTCACCGCTTCATTGACCGAACTGGATGAAGAAGCGTTGATTCAGATCCTTTGTGAGCCGAAGAATGCGCTAACCAAACAGTACGCGGCGTTGTTCGAACTTGAAGATGCCGAGCTTGAGTTTCGTGAAGATGCGCTGCGCGCGATTGCGAAAAAAGCGATGGAGCGTAAAACAGGTGCTCGTGGATTGCGCTCTATTCTTGAGAGCGTACTACTGGAAACCATGTACGAATTGCCATCCATGGATAACGTAAGCAAAGTGGTTATCGACGAATCGGTGATTAACGGTGAATCAGAACCGCTGCTAATCTACAGCAACGCTGATAGTCAAGCCGCTGGCGCTGAGTAAGTTCCCAAAACGAAAAAAGGAGGTAATTACTTACCTCCTTTTTTAATTTCTATTATTGAATCCAAATAATTAGCCCCCATATACTGCTCATATCAGTAAGTGGAAGAGAGAATTATATGAACTTGGAACGTTCCGAGCTTATCGAGATCCCCGTACTACCTCTGCGTGACGTGGTGGTTTATCCACACATGGTGATTCCTTTGTTTGTTGGCCGAGAAAAATCCATCAGTTGCCTTGAGTCTGCGATGGAAACCAACAAGCAAGTTCTGCTGGTGGCACAAAAGCAGGCAGATACAGACGAACCTAAGATTGATGACCTCTTTAACGTTGGTACGGTCGCGACCATTTTACAGCTACTGAAATTACCAGATGGCACCGTTAAAGTATTGGTGGAAGGCCAGCAGCGCGCCAAGATCACCCATTTTAAAGAGAGCGAATTTTTCCTCGCAGAAGCGCAATATGTTCTGACGCCAGAGTTGGATGAGCGTGAGCAAGAGGTGGTCGTGCGCAGTGCGATCAATCAGTTTGAAGGTTTTATCAAGCTGAACAAAAAAATTCCGCCTGAAGTATTAACTTCATTAGGTGGCATTGATGACGCAGCGCGCCTTGCTGATACCATTGCTGCCCATATGCCCTTAAAACTTCTAGACAAACAGAAGGTGCTTGAAATTGTCGACGTCACCGAACGTTTAGAATTTCTTATGGGACAAATGGAATCTGAGATTGACCTACTGCAAGTTGAAAAACGCATTCGCAATCGAGTGAAGAAGCAGATGGAAAAATCTCAGCGCGAGTACTATCTGAATGAGCAGATGAAAGCGATCCAGAAAGAGCTGGGTGAGAGTGAAGACGGCGTTGATGAATTTGAAGTGCTGAAACAGAAGATCATCGATGCCAAAATGCCACAAGAAGCACGCGAGAAGACCGAACAAGAGCTGCAAAAGCTGAAAATGATGTCTCCCATGTCAGCAGAAGCAACGGTAGTTCGTAGTTACATTGATTGGATGGTGAACGTGCCTTGGAACAAACGTTCCAAAGTGAAGAAAGATCTGGCGAAAGCAGAAGAGATTCTTCATGAAGATCACTATGGCTTAGAGCGAGTAAAAGAGCGCATTCTAGAATACTTGGCGGTGCAAAATCGCATCAACAAGTTGAAAGGGCCTATCTTATGTTTGGTCGGTCCTCCAGGTGTAGGTAAAACGTCATTAGGCCGCTCAATTGCCGCGGCTACTGGTCGTAAGTATGTCCGTATGGCGCTAGGTGGGGTGCGCGATGAAGCCGAAATTCGCGGCCATCGTCGTACTTACATCGGTTCATTGCCGGGTAAGCTTATTCAGAAAATGGCAAAGGTTGGCGTGAAAAACCCGCTATTTTTGCTGGATGAAATCGACAAAATGTCATCGGATATGCGCGGTGACCCGGCGTCGGCGCTGCTTGAAGTACTTGATCCAGAACAGAACAACACCTTCAATGATCACTATTTGGAAGTGGACTACGATCTCTCTGACGTGATGTTTGTCGCGACATCAAACTCGATGAACATTCCAGGACCTCTACTGGATCGTATGGAAGTGATTCGTCTCTCTGGTTACACCGAAGATGAGAAGCTCAACATCGCTAAGCGCCATTTGGTTGCGAAACAGGTTGAACGAAATGGTTTGAAAGCGCACGAAATCACCATTGAAGACTCGGCGATAGTTGGTATTATCCGCTACTACACGCGTGAAGCGGGTGTGCGTGGCCTTGAGCGTGAAGTGTCGAAAATCTGTCGTAAAGCGGTGAAGAACATTCTGCTGAAACCTGAGTTGAAGTCGGTGACGGTCACCATGGAAAACTTGAAAGAGTATCTTGGTGTGCAGCGTTTCGATTACGGAAAAGCGGATGAAAGCAACCGCATTGGCCAAGTGACTGGTCTGGCTTGGACAGAGGTGGGCGGCGACCTGCTGACCATTGAAACGCAGGCGATGCCAGGCAAAGGTAAGTTGACGCAAACGGGCTCACTGGGTGACGTGATGCAGGAGTCGATTCAGGCCGCAATGACTGTGGTGCGTTCTCGTACAGAAAAGTTGGGTATTAACAGCGATTTCTACGAGAAAAAAGACATTCACGTGCATGTACCGGAAGGCGCGACACCCAAAGATGGACCGAGTGCTGGTATCGCGATGTGCACCGCGTTGGTATCCAGCTTGACGGGCAATCCGGTCAAAGCGGAAGTTGCCATGACAGGTGAAATTACGCTGCGTGGTGAGGTGCTACCTATTGGTGGTTTGAAAGAGAAGCTACTCGCAGCTCACCGTGGTGGTATCAAAACGGTGTTGATTCCTAAGGATAACGAGCGCGATCTCGAAGACATTCCAGACAATGTGATTGCTGATCTGCAAGTCATTCCGGTGCAGTGGATTGATGAAGTTTTAAAAGTCGCGCTAGAAAAAGACCCAACTGGGGTCGAATTTGACGCGAAAAAATAGTGATGTGCTGCAAAAATAAGTAAAACTTTGCGCTGACAAGTCCGAAAAGGCTTGTCAGCCTTTTTTTTGAGAGCTAACTTAGACCTCGATAGCGGCCAGCCCTTTTGTAATAAGGCTTGGCGCTGATTTTTTGTTTTAATGGAACGAAAGTCATCTAAAAAAATAATCACAGATGACACAAAGGGGAATAACAGTGAACAAAACTCAACTAGTAGAATCCATCGCTGCAAATGCAGATATTTCTAAAGCGTCAGCAGGTCGTGCCCTGGATGCATTCATTGAAGCCGTAAGCACCACCCTTGAGTCTGGCGAGCAGGTCGCTCTAGTTGGCTTCGGTACGTTCAGCGTCCGTACTCGTGCAGCACGCACTGGTCGTAACCCAAAAACGGGTGAAGAAATCCAAATCGCAGAAGCAAAAGTACCTTCATTCAAAGCGGGTAAAGCTCTGAAAGACGCTTGTAACTGATTTTAGTTGAACATTTTTTGTTCTAACAAATCAGTTTGAAGCAAATTTTGCGTTGTAACAGCCGAACTTTTCTAAATTATGCGCATCCTACTGATGCGCATTTCTTTTTCTGGTATTATCGCGCGATTAGTTTCTTAAGAAGCAGATGGCTTCGTGAGCGGAGAGTAGTTTAGTTATGATGGATCGATTACGCGAAGGCGTTAATAGCATCGCGGTAAAAATTATCCTAGGATTGATCATCCTTTCTTTCATCTTTGCGGGTGTTGGTAGTTACCTGGTCAGCGGTAGCAATAATGCAGCGGCAAAAGTGGGCAACAGAGAAATCGGTCGTGGTGAGTTTGAAATGGCTTACCAGAATGCGCGTAACCGTATGCAAGCGCAGATGGGTGATTACTTTTCCCAGTTGCTCGCCGATCCAGGTTATGTTGAATCGTTCCGTAAATCGGTACTTGACGACATGATCAACGATGTGTTGCTCGACCAGCATGCAGAGTCTCTAGGGCTACGTATTAGTGACGCGCAGATCCGTACCATTATTCTGAATATGCCAGAGTTCCAAGTGGAAGGTAAATTCAATCAGGATATCTATCAATCAATGCTGCGCCGGTCCGGTCATTCACCCGATTCCTTTGCAGAGTACATGCGCCGCCAGATGGTGCGTAGCCAGTTGATGGAAGCGCTGCAAGCCAGTGAGTTTACTTTACCTGGCGAAGTGGATTCTGAAGGTAAGCTGTTTACTCAAACTCGTGACATCCGCTCGATTGTTTTAAGTCTGGATGACTTCGCGAGCAAAGTCACGCTCAGCGATGACGAGATTCAGCAGTACTACAATGACAACAAAACCAATTTCACTCGCCCTGCGCAAGTAAAAGTGGCTTACATTGAGTTGAATGCACAAGATCTGAAAAAGCAGATTTCAGTATCAGATGAACAAGCAAAGCAGTATTACCAACAACACTTGGATAAATACTCTTCAGAAGAGCAGCGCCGTGTTGCGCACATTCTGGTAGAAGGTGATGACGAAGCGAAAGCACAAGCCATTTTGGATGAGCTTAATGCGGGTGCTGATTTTGCCGCGCTTGCGAAATCGAAATCCGATGACTTTGCTAGCGCAGAAACCGGTGGCGATCTTGGCTGGATTGAGCGTGACGTGATGGATGCCGCATTTGAAGACGCCGCATTTGCCCTGCAAAAACCGGGAGAGACAACTGGTCTAGTTAAGTCTGACTTTGGCTACCACATCATCAAGCTTGAAGAGCTGCGTGAACCTGAAAGTAAACCGTATGAGCAAGTGGCTGAGCAGATCAAACAAGAGCTGAGCGATCAGCAAGCGATTGATCACTTCTACGATCTGCAAAGTGAGCTAGAAAAAGTGGCGTTTGAATACCCAGACTCACTCGATCAAGCCTCCAAAGCGGTTGACATAGCAGTTCAGCGTACGGATTTCATCTCTGATGCGGATGCGCCTGCTGTGCTGCGTACCCCAGCGGTCATGCAAGCGCTCCAAACCGTTGAAGTGAAGGAAGACGGTCTCAACTCACAAGCGATTGAAATCGCGCCAGAGCACATTGTCGTGGTTCGCGTCGAAGACGCTCGTGCAGAGACGGTGTTACCACTGGATGAAGTGAAATCAAAAGTGGTTGAGGAGCTATCGAAAGTCAGAGGCGAACAACAAGCGATTGAACTTGCGAGCGACTTGGTCGTCGCGCTGAAAGCGGGAAATACTGAGCTTGTGGCTGAAAAAGGCCTAGCGTTTGGCGATGTCGAGCAGATCGATCGTCGTTCACCATTGGCGCAAACCGTGTTTGCGATGGTTAAACCTGAAGAAGGTAAAGCCGTGTATGCTCAAACCAGAGACTATACGGGCAACGTGGTGGTGGTTGCGCTAGAAAAAGTACAAGAAAGTCTAGATCCTGCTTTGGCGCCACAACTTGCTACGCAACTTCAGCGTGTCTCTGCGCAGCGTGACTTGACGTCTATCTTGTCTGTTTTGCGTGCCAACACCGATATCGAGTATTACGTCGTGAGCAACTAACCAGTTGCCGTGTAATTGATATGTTACTTAAAACGGGTTGCGAAAGTGACCCGTTTTATTTTTTATCAGACCGTGTTTCTTTCCTTTGTTGGCGTTTGTATAAACAGCAATACACAATCAAAGGAGAAGTTTATGAAACGGATACTGGTATCTATCGCACTTGTTTTGAGTTGCTTGTTTTCCTTTACGGCAAACGCTAACGAGGCGCCTGCGAAAGTCGATAAGCATGAAGGGATTGAGATCACCGTCAACATCAATACCGCAAGCGCTGAAGAAATCGCTGCTTTGCTAAAAGGCATTGGGATTAAGAAAGCGCAGCAGATTGTTGCTGATCGCGAGGCTAATGGCCCCTTTTAATCGGCGGAAGATTTAGCGCGTGTTAAAGGAATTGGTCCATCAACGGTGGCGAAGAACCAAGAACGGATCAAGTTGGAGTAGTGTTGGCTCGCTACGTCTGGCAAGGCTGGTGTTATACCGGCCTTTTTTTATCGATACCAAAACATATGAGGGCGAAAACTAAGCCAGAAAGCATGCCAAATAGATGGGCTTCAATCGCCACTCGCGCGGCAATCAGCTCGCTGGTCGAAATTGACGCGCCAAAGCTGTGTTCCCACCACACTTTGCCGATCACCCCGGCAACCAATAGCCCACTGCTCTTTCGGCCATGCAGATACTCCGTCAAGGCATAGAACGCAAACAGTCCGTGTAATGTGCCGGAAAGACCGACATAGCTCGACATAGAGGTCGAGAGGTTTGACACACCGACCAGCAGACTTACCAAGCCTAGTAGCCAAGCGACGCTTGTCCAACGTGGCTTGAACAGATAACAGATGACCCACAACCCCGCGAGATTCATGGTCAAATGGGCAAAGTTGGTATGAGTGAAATTTCCTGTTAGGATTCGCCACCATTGCCCTTGCTCTATGGCCAATTTATTCCACTCAGCGAGTTCACTCAACGCGGGATATTGAAGCGCAAGACACACGGTACTGATAATTGAAAGAAAGATAAAAAGGTTCACTCTATGTCCCGTTATTGTTCCCGATGTGGTAAAGCAAAAAAAGCCTGTCTGTGTCAGTGGATACGTGCACTGCCAGCGGATACCGAACTTATCATTCTTCAACATCCGAGTGAAGAACATCGTCCATTGGGCAGCGCGAGAATTCTCTCGCTCTCACTTGCCAATAGCCGCTGTTTTATCGGAGAGGACTTCACACACCATCAAGAACTGAACCATCTGCTTTGTGAAGAAGGTTACCAACACTGGCTGCTTTATCCCAGTGACAAGGCGTATCCACTCAGTGACCTTACCCAGAAAAACGCCGCAACGAGCAAACTCAGGGTGATTTTACTGGATGGGACCTGGAAGAAAGCGTTTAAAATGTGGCAGTTATCGAGCAACTTGCATACATTGCCTTGCGTCAAGCTGCCAGACAATCTGGTTGGCAATTACGTGATTCGTAAAGCGCCGAGTGAAAACAGTTTGTCGACGCTGGAAGCGGGCTATCATCTTTTGTCTCTGCTTGAGCCACAGCGAGACTTCACGCCATTGCTGACGGCATTTCACAATATGATTGAGTTTCAAATTGCGCAAATGCCGCCTGGGGTGTTTGAGCAAAACTATCGTAAACGTTAATGGTGTGAAGAGAAGAGCTGCTGGTGTAAACGCTGTGCATGGCCGTCGGTCATCGAGGAGATGTAGTCTGCGATCACCCGCATCTGCGCGCTTTCCTCTTGCGCCGCTTGCCAAAGCTGCCGAGTTGCAATCGGCAGCAAGCGCTTGGGATCAGCGCTAAAGGCTTCAAAGAGGTCCATGATGATCTGTTGGCCCTTATATTCGACAATTTGCACCTGTGGGATCTGAATGACATAGTGGCTGACGAAGTTTTTGAGTATGGTCAGTGCTTGATCCATTCCCGGCTCAAGAAAGGCGTTGTACGCCAGAAGTTCGCTGGCAAAATCGGCCTCTACGCGCTGGACGCGGATGCTGGTTAGCAGCGCATTGACCATGCCGCCGATGGCATCTTTTCTTTGATGGTGTTTACCGCTAAACAGCATGTCACCAATCGAACTAAGATGTTGTTCAAACCAAGCATCACCACAATCCGCCAGTTTGCTGGCTGCGCCTTCTTGCCATTGCCCGCGATTGACCAAACCCAGCACAATAGCATCTTCGAGGTCGTGTACACCGTAGGCGATGTCATCGGCCAGCTCCATGATCGAACAGTCGAGAGATTTGAAGCGCGTTTTACGATGAGCACAAGGATTTTCTGGCGCGATGCGCATTTGGCCAAGCAACTGCTGGTCATGGGTGTTAAGTGGCGCCAACACCCATTCAAACAGCGCTCGGTCACAGTCATAAATGCCTTTCGCGGGCATCCAGTCACTGGCTTTGAGCTGTCTCTGGTGGGAAACCGCTTTAGGTTGCACAAGCGCTTGAGTTTGACTGATAAGAGCGGGGTATTTGATCAAACCCAATAGAGTGCGGCGCGATAAATTCATGCCGAAATGTTCGGTATACGGCTCCAGTTGGGTCACAATGCGAAAGGTCTGCGCGTTGCCCTCAAAGCCCCCGTGGTTGCGCATCATGTAGTTCAACGCGATTTCACCGCCATGCCCATAGGGAGGATGGCCGATATCATGAGCAAGGCAAAGTGAGTCGATCAAGCTTTCAGTTGGCAGCAGATCGCGAAACTCCGCTTGTTTCTTCTTAATTTGCGCGACAATGCCGCTACCCAGTTGCGCTGCTTCTAGCGAATGGGTGAGGCGAGTGCGGTGAAAATCTTCCAGACTGTTGCCATGCACTTGGGTTTTGGCTTGCAGGCGACGAAAAGCGGCCGAGTGCAGTATTCGCGCCCGGTCACGTTGATAGGGACTGCGGTGATCGTCTCTGCGGATCTTATGTTCATCATCATGGCGTTCCAGCCATTGTGGGCTAAGGGTTACTTGCACTGTCTTGCTCCGCTTGGGAATTAACTGATTTCGTCGAGCGATAACTCGAAACTGGGGGCAAAGGTCTGCAGGAAATAGACCATTTCCGGCGTGTCACGCTCGGCCAAAGTGATGTCTAGTCGTTTCTTAGCCAAGGCAAATTCGTGATTGCCAGCACTGAGCTCTTCTAAACATTTTAGGTAGGCGCAGATCGAGTCGGCTTGCTTTACGATGTTGGCTTCGTCTTGCGGTGCTTCTTCTGAGAGTA
The DNA here is from genome assembly GCF_000960595.1 of Vibrio sp. S234-5. Lineage (NCBI taxonomy): Bacteria > Pseudomonadati > Pseudomonadota > Gammaproteobacteria > Vibrionales > Vibrionaceae > Vibrio > Vibrio sp. S234-5. The sequence goes on along the minus strand of NZ_JZAM01000228.1, from coordinate 32,292 downwards.
GGAAAGGACGAAAATCGTCCTGAAACTCTTCAGGCAGCATCGACAGGAGCTTTTTTTCCGCCGCTGCTTCGATCTTTTTATACTCTTTGGCAATGTCAGGATTGTAGTACTTCACTGGCGTTGGCAAATCCCCAGTCAATACTTCGCTGGTGTCATGGTACATCGCCATCAACGCGATCCGTTCTGGGTTGACATTGCCAGCGAATTTTTTGTTTTTAATCAGTGCCAAGGCGTGGGCGACAAACGCCACTTGCAGGCTGTGTTCCGAGACGTTTTCGGTGGAGACAGAGCGCATGAGCGGCCAGCGTTGGATTAGCTTCATTCTGGCGAGATGGGCAAAAAAATGGCTTTCTTTCATCACAGACCTCATCGACAGCAAAAAGGAAAAGGTGTTCCAGATGGAACACCTTTAAGCATATGAAAGTTTTACACTAATTACTACTGTCGATAAGTGTGTAAGAAACGTTCGAAACGGCCGATCGCGGTTTCGAGATCTTCAATGTGTGGCAGAGTCACGATACGAAAGTGGTCAGGTTTTGGCCAGTTAAAGCCTGTTCCTTGCACTAACAGCACTTTTTCTTGTACTAGGAAGTCGAATACCATCTTCTGATCGTCGGTAATGTTGTACTTTTTCACGTCGATTTTCGGGAAGAGGTACATCGCGCCTTTTGGTTTAACGCACGACACACCGGGAATTTGATTGATCAGTTCCCACGCGCGATCACGCTGTTCCAGCAAACGTCCGCCCGGCAAAATGAGCTCATTAATGCTCTGATACCCCCCGAGCGCAGTCTGGATGGCGTGCTGCATGGGTACGTTGGCACATAAGCGCATCGACGCCAGCATGTCCAACCCATTGATGTAACCCTGAGCCAAGTGCTTTGGTCCGGTGAGGAACATCCAACCGCCACGGAAACCGCACACACGATAAGCTTTCGACAGACCGTTAAACGTCATCACCAGCACATCGTCAGTCAGTGTCGCAACCGAGGTGTGCACGGCACCGTCGTACAGCACTTTGTCATAGATTTCATCGGCAAAAATCATCAGTTTGTGCTGGCGAGCAATTTCGATCATTTGCAGTAGAAAATCCCGACTGTAGACGGCGCCTGTCGGATTATTGGGGTTGATTAGCACGATGCCGCGCGTCTTAGGCGTGATTTTCTTTTTCATGTCTTCGAGATCAGGATACCAATCCGACTCTTCGTCACATAAATAGTGCACCGCTTTGCCGCCAGAAAGCGATACAGCCGCCGTCCACAGTGGGTAGTCCGGTGCTGGCACTAACATTTCATCACCGTTGTTCAGCAGTGCTTGCATCGCCATCACAATCAGTTCAGACACACCGTTACCCACGTAGACATCTTCGACATCGAGCGAACGAATTCCCTTGCGTTGATAATGCTGTACAACTGCTTTGCGTGCGGAGTAGATACCTTTGGAATCGCAGTAGCCCTGAGAGGTTGGCAGATTACGAATCACATCGACCAGAATTTCATCAGGGGCGTCAAAGCCAAACGGGGCGGGGTTTCCGATATTGAGTTTAAGGATTTTATGCCCTTCTTCTTCCATGCGTTTAGCATGTTTGAGTACCGGACCCCTGATGTCATAGCAGACATTATCAAGTTTTGACGACATCCCGATATTTTGCATTGTATAATTCCTGAAAAATCGATAATTTCTTTATTAAAGCACACTAACTTGACATTCTTTAGGATAAAAATCTACAGCAAAGTGCAATTAACCCTAAAGTTTCTGTAATACGCACTTTGTGTGTTTGAAAGAGCGCGAACGAATGAGCGCCTGTTATCACAGGATCTGGTAAAAGATGTCCTACAACCTTGATTTGATCAGGGTCTATCAATAGAGTAGCGACAGTATTTCTTTATCCTCTAATGTTCGAGGTAGATTTGTCGTATTTTCATCAAGCCATTGGCCAACTGATTGAACGAGTCAAAAATGCTGGAGAGGACGAGAGCCGTCTGATTGAGCCCATCGACACCGCGCTGAAATTCACCTTAATTGATTGGCTTGAAGCGCAGCCTATTTTCCCTAAATTCTATTGGCATTCTCGTGATGGCCGCGAACAGGTGGTGGCGCTTGGCCAACTGCATACGTTTACCGAGCCAGCACCTGCTTACGCAATTTTGGCCCCTGGGCAGCGGGTTTGGGGAGGGCGTTCATTTGATGGACTGAGTGAGAAAAATCGTCGCTGCATGTCCTCATTTTTCTTTTTGCCACAGATCGAACTACTTCAACAAGATGGCAAGCTTTCCCTTGCGGTCAATTTGGGCGCTGAGCGTTCCCGCTTACTGGCAAGTTTACGCAAGCTGGTGTGCGACATTTCGCTACTGGCGCCGCTGGCTGCGCACATTTGCCACATCGATCATTTGCCAAGTCAGGATCAGTGGCAGAGTTTGGTAGATAAGGTGCTGCATGGCATTGAGCAAAATGCTTTTAAGAAAGTGGTGCTGGCGCGTAAAACCAGCGTGCAGCTTGATACGCCACTGTGCGCCTCGCAGCTGCTTAAAGCCAGTGCTCAGCACAATCACCACAGTTTTCATTTCATGTTAAGCCTAGATAGAAAACACAGTTTCATCGGCTCAACGCCAGAGCGGCTCTATCTCAGACACGATAGAGAACTGCATACCGAAGCGTTAGCTGGGACGATTGGCCGCGGCGTTAATGCCACGCACGATCTCGAACTAGCCAATTGGCTGGCGCAAGATGCTAAAAACCTCAACGAAAACCAATATGTGGTGGATGATATAGTCGAGCGTTTGACACCACATGCCGAGACGGTGCAAGTGGAAGCGGATCCGCGTTTGGTTCGTTTGCGCAAAGTGCAGCATTTAAAGCGTGATATTCACGCGCGTCTCAAAGAGGGGGTCAATGGCGTACAGCTTCTCTCGGCGCTGCAACCGACGGCGGCGGTGGCTGGATTGCCTCGTCAGGCATCGATGCAGTTTATTCTCGACAATGAACCATTTTCTCGCGGCTGGTATGCCGGTTCGGTCGGCTATTTGAGCCACGATAAAGCGGAGTTCTGTGTCGCTATTCGTAGTGCATTGATTGTCGATGACGAGTTACAACTGTTTGCGGGCGCAGGTATTGTCCCCGGTTCGATTGCTGAGCACGAATGGGCCGAGTTGGACAAGAAAATGTCCACCTTATTGTCGCTCATCGCAGAGTACCCACCGCTGGGTGTTGCTTCATGAAACACGACCAAGCGTTATTAAATCGGGTTTGGTGCCAAGTTCTGCTGGAAGAACTGCGCCGTTTTGGTGTGCAACAGGTGTGCGTAGCTCCGGGCTCTCGCTCGACGCCGTTGACCTTAGAAGCCGACGCCAACCCGAATCTCCATTTGCACACCCATTTTGATGAACGTGGATTGGGCTATTTGGCTCTCGGCTTAGCCAAAGCCAGTGGTAAGCCAGTAGCGATCATTGTCACTTCGGGAACCGCCGTCGCCAATTTGCTGCCAGCGGTGGCAGAAGCGGGCCTAACCGGGGAGAAACTGGTGCTGCTTACGGCCGATCGGCCTGTCGAGCTGGTGGATTGTGGCGCCAATCAAGCGATTCGCCAAGTAGGCATTTTCGCTCCCCATGTTTGCGCCGAGCTGGATTTGCCTAGCCCTACCACCTCGATTGGTCTGCCTTGGCTGCTGACTTCGGTTGATCAAGTCATGCACCGTCAAGCGGCCGCCGGGCACGCGGTGCACATCAATTGTCCTTTCCCTGAACCACTGTATTCTGATGGCAACAAAGCGCTCTACGCCGAGTATCTCGCATCGATTGCCTCGTGGTTGCGCAGTGAACAAGTTTATAGCGCGCAATCACTTCATCTGCACAACAACTTGCCCATTGGTGAGGCGTGGTGGCAGAAAAAAGGGCTGGTGGTGATTGGCAGTTTGCCTCTGGCCGATGCACAAGCGGCGTTGGTCTTCGCCAAGCGGCTTGGCTGGCCAGTGCTGTGTGATGTGCAAAGTGGCGTGAGCTCTGAATGGGCAGGGTATGACCTCTGGCTACAAAACCCCAAAGCCTCTGCGCAACTTGCGCAGGCGGAGTTGGTGGTTCAGTTTGGCAGTCGTCTGGTGTCAAAGCGCTGGAATCAGTGGCTACCAACGCAGATCTCGAGTCAATGCAACTATTGGTATGTCTTTCCTCAGTTGGAGCGAAACAACCCTGCACATCTCCCGCAGAGACACTTTGTCGCCAGCGCGCAGCAGTGGCAGTGCCAAGCACTGAGTGAATGGCAAGGAGACTCGCCGCATTCGGGCTGGGCAGACGAGCTGAAATGGTACTCACAGCGCAGCCAATGGGTCGCCGAAAAAATTGCCAACCAGCCAATCAGTGAGCTCTCTCTTGCCTGCCAACTTGGGCAATGGGCAACGAGTACAACGCTTTTTCTGGGCAACAGTTTATTTGTGCGCTTAGCGGATATGGTGGCTCGGTTAGATGGCCGGGCTGTGTTTACCAATCGCGGCGCGTCGGGTATTGATGGCCTGTTTGCCACCGCAGCGGGTGTGCAGCGCGCGCAGCAACAGCCGCTTTTGATGATTTTGGGTGACACTTCTGCGCTGTATGATCTCAACTCCTTAGCGCTGTTTGCCCACAATCCACTCCCCGCGGTGCTGGTGGTGGTGAATAATGATGGCGGAGCGATTTTTGATCTCTTGCCTGTTCCCGCGCAGCAAAGGCAAAGTTTGTATCAAATGCCGCACGGCTTTGGTTTTGAGTTCGCTGCCCGCCAGTTTGCTTTGGCCTATGCTCGGCCACAAAACATGGCGCAATGCGGGCAAATGATTAAGCAGCATTTGGCCTCTGGCCAAGGCACCTTGCTAGTGGAAGTGAAAACCGCGCCACTTGAAGCCAGCAACGATGTTAAGGCTCTTTGCCGTGCCGTTGCCGAGCTCTAGTGTGACCGCGCCCACCTTGGTCTATTTACATGGCTTGCTTGGCAGCAGCGCCGATTGGGCGGCGCTGCAAGGTTGCCTCACTGAGTTTGAGCACGTCGCTATCGACTTGCCCGGCCATGGCGTTCACCAAGCCGTGCGTTGCCAAGATGCCCTCGCATGCGGCGAGTTTGTCGCGCAGCAAATGCAATCAATGATTAAGCCCGGCACGCCCCTGATTTTGCTCGGATATTCGCTTGGTGCGCGCATTGTGATGCAAAGTCTGGTGAGTCGACTGTTTGCCCAACTGAATCTGCAAGGGGTCATTTTGGAAGGTGGCCATTTTGGCCTTGCTTGCGTCTCAGAGCGAGAAGAGCGGCTACGAGCGGATACGCGCTGGGCAAATCGCTTTCGCCGCGAACCCATTGAGCAGGTATTGTCCGATTGGTATCAACAGCCGGTATTTTCCTCACTAAACCATGAGCAAAGACAAACTCTGATAACAAAACGTAGTGCTAATCTTGGCGCTGCCGTTGCAGATATGCTGTTATCGACTTCTCTTGGCAAGCAAGCGAACTTGCTAGCCGATATCCAGGCTCTTTCGCTGCCAGTGCATTATGTATGCGGTGCAAAAGACACGAAATTTAGCACATTGGCGTTGCAAAGCGGTTTGCCTTGTACGCCAATCAGTCAGGCGGGCCACAACGTTCATCAGGAACAGCCTATGGCGTTCGCGAAAACGGTCCGCGCATTTATTCAATCGGTTTATCAACGATAACCACAACGAAAACAATGGGAATCACCATGGCTAAAACCGTAGGCATCACCGAAGCAGAACTCTACGCCCCAGTCAGTTGGAACGACTGCAGCGCAGGCTATGAAGATATTCACTATCACAAGTCGGAAGATGGCATTGCTAAAATCACCATCGCGCGTCCTCAAGTGCGTAATGCATTTCGCCCGCAAACCGTTAAAGAGATGATCCAAGCGCTTGCAGATGCTCGCTATGACTCTAACGTCGGTGTGATTATTTTGACCGGTCTAGGTGAAGACGCGTTCTGTTCTGGCGGTGACCAAAAGATTCGCGGCGATTACGGCGGCTATAAAGATGACTCCGGAGTTCACCACCTAAATGTGCTTGATTTCCAACGTGATATTCGCACTTGTCCGAAACCCGTTATTGCGTCTGTCGCAGGTTGGGCGGTCGGTGGTGGTCACGTGCTTCATATGATGTGTGACTTAACCATTGCCGCTGACAACGCGCAATTTGGTCAAACTGGCCCTAAAGTTGGCTCATTTGACGGAGGGTGGGGCGCTTCCTACATGGCGCGCATCGTCGGTCAGAAAAAAGCGCGTGAGATTTGGTTCTTGTGCCGCTTCTATAACGCGCAAGAAGCGTTGGACATGGGCCTAGTGAATACCGTTGTCCCTGTTGAAGAATTGGAAAAAGAGACGGTGCGCTGGTGCCGCGAAGTGCTGCAACATAGCCCAATGGCTCTGCGCTGTCTGAAAGCGGCCCTCAACGCCGATTGCGATGGCCAAGCGGGGCTTCAAGAGTTAGCGGGTAACGCCACCATGATGTTCTACATGACCGATGAAGGTCAGGAAGGACGTAACGCTTTTAACGAGAAGCGTCGACCTGATTTCAATAAGTTCCCGCGCAATCCTTAATCGCCTCGCTTTATCGGCTGCAGCGCAGTGACTGGTTGCGTTGTGGCCGCACTTTTCTGCTCTTTGTGGTGCAACAAAGAGCAACGGGCGTTAAGAGATCAAGGAATAATCATGAAATCAGCCAAACTTTTTCGTTATACGCTGCCGATGGACAGCGGTGTGATTTTAAGAGATGAAAAGCTGACAGAGCGAGTCGGCTATGTTGTTGAGCTAAACCAGAATGGGCAACGAAGCTACGGTGAAATCGCCCCTTTACCCGGTTTTAGTCTCGAGTCGGTAGAAGAGGCGGGCATTCAGGCGCAAGCCCAGCTTGAACTTTGGCTAGCCGGGCAAGCGTTAGAGTTTGATGCTTTGTATCCTTCGGTCGCGTTTGGTCTGTCGATGGCGCTGTTGGAGCTTTCGGGAGCGCTACCTGTCGAGGGGAATTACCTTGCTGCGCCCTTATGTACTGGCGATCCTGACGAACTGCTGCCTATTTTGAGTGCCATGCCAGGAGACAAGGTAGCAAAAGTCAAAGTCGGTTTGTATGAGCCGATCCGTGACGGCATGCTGGTCAATCTGTTTTTGGAAAGCATCCCAGATCTCACGCTGCGTCTGGACGCCAACCGTGCTTGGACGCCAGAAAAAGCCAACAAATTTGCCCAATATGTTACCCCCTCTCTACGTCAGCGCATCGTTTTCATTGAAGAACCGTGTCAAAAGCCGGGCGACAGTTTGTCGTTTGCCATTAACACCGGTATCGCCATTGCGTGGGATGAGACTTTGCAAGAAGCGGTGAAGCGAGACGATTTTCGTCTGGAAGATTTAACGGGCGTGAAAGCGATCGTCATCAAACCGACCTTGATTGGCTCTGTGCAACGCTGTATCGGGTTGATCGAGCGTGCTCAGGCGCTTGGTATCAAAGCGGTTATCAGTTCAAGCCTTGAATCGAGCTTAGGTTTGAGCCAGTTGGCTCGGTTGTCCCACTGGAAACTGCCGAATGTCACCCCGGGATTAGATACCATTGGCCTGTTTAAAGCACAGTTGCAAATGGCGTGGCCGAGTTGTGAACTGCCAGTGACTCCTTTGTCTGAGCAGAACTTGGTTTGGCAGTCATGAACAACATCACAGTGCCTGCGGCACTGCCGATGTGGCGCCATTGGGCGCAAACAACCCCTTTTTCGCAGGCGCTGAAGCTGCCTGCTTGCTCACTCACTTGGCAGCAATTAGCCCAAGTGGTGGATAGCTACGCTGGATTCTTAGCAGAACAAGGCGTTACAAGCGACGAGGTGGTGACGCTGATTGGCAAAAATCGTCCGGAAAGTGTCTTGCTCTGTTTAGCCGCGCAGCAGTTAGGCGCTTTGGTGGCGTTTGTTATGCCTGCTCCAGCGAAGGTGCTGACAGCAAAACTCAACGCTCTTTATCGCCCTGAGCAGCGCCGTTTTATCTATTGCACGGCTTTTGGCGATTGCCCAGAGGTCGACGTTCAGCAAGATTGGGCTCAACTGCCACGTTTTCATCCGCAACTGCTGCACATGGCTGCATCTGACACGGAGCCGATGGCGTATCATTCCTCTCGCTTGGCAAGCGTGCTTTTTACCTCGGGCTCGACTGGCGCGGCCAAAGCGCTGGCGCACACTCATGCACAGCACTTTGCTTCTGCGCAGGGTTTACTGCAAGAGTTCCCCTTCACCTCGCAAGATTGCTGGCTGCTCTCTCTGCCGCTCTACCACGTTGCTGGCGTCGCCATTGTTTATCGTTGGTTGCTGGCTGGCGCGACGCTGAAAATAGGCCAGGGTGCACTTGCCGACGACATATTGTCGGTCACGCACGCTTCTCTGGTGGCAACGCAGCTTAAGCGCTTGCTGGATGCTGATGCCAGTCTATCGCTCACGCATGTCCTTCTGGGGGGCAGCCATGTTGAGCATTCGCTTGCAACCCGAGCGCAACAGCAAGGGATTGAAACTTGGCTCGGCTATGGCATGACTGAAGCGGCTTCAACCGTTACGGCCAAGGCAATCGATGGTATGAGCAATGCTGGGCATGTGCTGAAAAATCGCCAAGTGAAATTGGTTGATGGGCGGATTTATATTGCCGGACAAACCTTGGCGCAAGGCTACTACTATCAAGGTGGATTAACGCCTCTTACCGATGAGCAAGGCTGGTTTGACAGCAAAGATCTTGGTGAATGGCAGGATGAGGAGCTGCGGATCGTCGGCCGAGCGGACAACTTGTTTATCTCCGGCGGAGAAAACATCCATTGCGAAGAGATTGAAAGTGCGCTGTGTCAGCACGCTGAGATCGCCGCTGCGATCGTGGTACCGATTGCCGACGCCGAGTTTGGCCATCGCCCTGTCGCGGTGTTACAAACCACGGCACTCTTCGCCAAGCCAACCTACGATGCGCACTTAATGGGTAAGCTCGAAAAATTCAAGTGGCCAGTCGCTTATTATCTATGGCCCGTCTCACTACAAAGTGGCGCGATTAAACCAGCGCGCCATGAGATCAAACAGTGGTTGGAGCAAAGACTCGCAGAGGGTCGTTTGGCGAATTAGTCAATTTAGGAATGATTTAGTCGCAAAGGGAATTTCGCTTAGTTATAACTGTGAATCATAATCATCTGGGATTTGAAGATGATAAAGGTATAAGGTTATGGCTAAGCGAATTCTATTCGGCGTCGTACTGTTGCAAATCGGCGTCGCGCTCAGTAACGAAGGGCTCTATCGCTCCCTAGCGGAATTAACGGCCTTCCTCATTTTGTCGGCGCTGTTTGTGCTGCATCGCCAGCAAACGCTTGGCAATAATGGCATCACTCAATCGACGGAGAGCTAACGGAGCAGCAGCCAACCGAGTGATGTGCTCGATATCACCAGCCACAAACCAACGCCAAACAGCAGCGGTTTTGCGCCCGCTCTTTTGAGTTTTTCCACTGAAATACTGCACCCAATCAAAAATAGACACACAACCAATGCCTGTTTCGCTACGGCAAAGATACCTTGATAGATCCAGTCAAATTGCGGCAGGGTATCGCTGATGCCAATTGCCGCGCAGTACCACAAAATAAAATAGGGGATAACGACGCGTTTTGCTTGGTTGTCGCCTTTGCGCTGAAATAACCAAGCGCTGAGAAGCGCAATCGGTACTATCCAGAGCGCTCTCGCCAATTTTAACGTTGTTGCCGTGGTGAGTGCTTGCTCTCCATAAGCCGAAGCGGCACCAACGACGGAAGAGGTGTCGTGAATGGCAATCGCCGCCCAAGTGCCAAATGTCTGTTGATCTAAATCGAGCGCGTGACCAATCACCGGAAACAGGAACAGCGCCAGAGAGTTGAGCACGAATACGGTCGCTAGGGCGAGAGCGATCTGATCGTCTTTCGCTTTAATCGCAGGCGCCACGGCGGCAATAGCGCTGCCACCGCAAATCGCCGTACCTGTCGAGATCAGATAAGCGGTAGTGCTTTCTAGTCTGATCATCTTGGCTATTAACCAACCTAAGCTCAGCGTGCCAAAAATGGTGGCAACAATTAACCCGATACCATCGGCAGTGACGGCTAATGCTTGCTCGAAATGAATGCCAAAACCGAGGCCAATAATCGAGTAAGCGAGGAGCTTTTTGGTGTAAGTCGAGATGGGGAGATGCGAGGGTACGTAGCCACAGCTTGCGAGGAGAAAGCCGATCACCAGTGCCATCGGCGAGGAGACAAATGGCGTAAGGCAGCAAAACAGTGCAAGGCCAAAAACAAGCAAGTTTTTTTTCAAGAGAATCAGCGTAATCAAGGATCGGGGCGACAGTATAGCGTAACGCTACGATCAGCAAGTTTTAATGAATTGAACAAGTGTTCATCTAATCTGAACACTTGCGGTTATTTCCAATCGCCTCGCAGTGCCTGCACTTTCTCTTGCATCCGTGACGCTGAGGCGTCATTGGGTGGCACAGGTGCGCCGGCTTCTATCTCCAAGCGAGACCAAAAACGCTGTGGTAAGCCTTTACATGCTCTGCCACGAGCACGACTGAAAAAGCTGCCCCACAACCCTTTGATCGCCATCGGCATCACCGGAACTGGGCTGCGGCGTAAGATGAGGTCAATACCGCGCATAAAGGGCTGAATCTCTCCATCAGGGGTGAGCCGTCCTTCAGGGAAGATGCACACAATATGGCCTTCGTTCAACGCTTGTTCTACGTCATTAAACGCGCGGCGTATTGAACTGCGGTTAGAGGCGGAAATGGGGATTACTCCTGCGGTGCGCAAAAAGCGATTCAAGAGCGGCAAAGAGGCGTACTCTTCTTCCATCACAAACCGGATCAATCTCGGGCAGACCGCACTGAGCAGTAACGCGTCCATATAGCTGACGTGGTTGCACACGATGAGCATTCCGCCTTGTTCTGGCAAGTGGTGCAGATTTTTGTGTTTGACGCGATAGAGAGTGTGGGTCAGCAGCCAAACCAAAAAACGGACGACAAACATAGGTGCGGACAAGAACAGGTATGCTGCCACGAGTAAGTTGAGTAACGCTAGCAGAGCAAACAGCGACGGAATGCTCATCTCAATCACACTCAGGCAAATAATGCCGAGAATGGCACTGGCGACCATAAACAAGGAGTTGATGATGTTCAGCCCGGCGATCACCTGCGCCCGCTCGCTCTCTTTAGCTCGATGTTGCATCAGTGCGTACAACGGCACAATAAACAGTCCGCCACAAGCGCCAATCATCAACAGATGAAAAAACAGAGGCCAAAGTGGTTCAAAGCCAATGAATTCAGCGAAGGTTTGGAACTGTGGTAAACCCTCTTGAATGGCGGTGGCCATTTGGTAACCGAAAATGGTCATGCCGATGGCACCAATCGGTACAATGCCCACATCGATACGTTGTTTGGACAGTGTGTTACACAAGAGAGAGCCGAGCGCAATGCCGACAGAAAAGAGTGCCAAAAGAAATGAGACTGCGCTCTCGCTGCCATTGAGATAGTGCTGGGTAAAATTAGGGAACTGAGTCAGATAGGCTGCGCCTAAAAACCAGAACCAACTGATCGCCAGTGTGGCCTTAAAAATGACCGGATCCGCTTTACTAATAGAGAGTGTGTGCTTGGTCTGGCGATAAGGTTGCCAGCGAAATTTAATATTGGGCGCGCTGGCCGCAGCCATCGGAATCGCGCGACTCGAAAGGTAGCCAAACAGAGCGAAGATCACCACACTCAGCGCAGCAATGTATTTTGCCTGTTCAGCAGAGGCAATAATGCCTGCGCCAAGCGTACCGAGCAAAATGGCGATAAAAGTGCCCGCTTCAACCAGTGCGTTGCCCGGCAACAGCTCTTTAGTCGTTAATTGTTGCGGCAATAACGCGTATTTGACTGGCCCAAAAAATGCCGATTGGGTGCCCATCAAAAAGAGTAAAAGCAGCAAAACGCCGTAGCTTTCGGTAATAAAGCCAATTGCACCAAGCAGCATGATGGCAATTTCAAATAATTTAACTTTGCGGATAAACCACGACTTTTCGTATTTATCGGCCAACACACCGGCGGAGGCGGAAAATAGGAAAAAAGGCAGAATAAAAAGTCCTGCCGCTAAATTGATAAATAGATTGCTTGAAATTGGTAGCGCACCTGTGCCCGCAAAAGCAACAAACAGCAACAAAACATTCTTAAAGATATTGTCGTTAAAAGCGCCGAAGAATTGTGTGACAAAATAAGGCAAAAACTTTCGTTGTGTTAACAGCGAAGGTTGTCGATTGCGGGACATGATTAAGCCTTGTGGTTACCAGTTGGCAAGATAATTAGACAATAGATTGTTAATCAGCTGTTTGCCATCTACCGGTTCGGCTGAAAAAAACTTGTCGTCGACGCTTAAGAGTGTAATACCATGCACTCCGGACCAAAGCACTCGGCTGGCTTGCAATACTTCAGAGGGATTATGCTCAGGGCTTATCTGGATGAGTAAAGATTCCAGCATGCCTGTCATGTGATCGATTCGCTTCGCTTGCCACTCTGGTAGTTCAGCGCCGTTCATGTTGTGTTCGAAAATCAGTTGCCACCGGTATGGGTTACGTTGGGCGAAATCATGGTAGCAATAGGCGAGATTAAACAGCGCTTGCTTACTGTCCGGAGAATTTTGCATGGCGGTCATGGCTTCGTTAGACAGCTCATCCAAGGTCTGAGCAATGGCATGGAGCAAGAGCAAATTGTAGTTGCCAAAAACATTGACCAAAGTACTGGGCACATAACCAATCATGTTTGCCAATTTACGTAAACTGAGTTCGTGATAGGAATTTTCGCTGAGGAAATCTTTAACGGTTTGAAGGGTTAAGGCAACCAGTTCTTCTCTGGTGTGATCGTTTCTACGGGCCATTTTCTGCTACTACAAATTGAACAACGTTCGATATTTTAGACGTGTCTGATATACCCGTCAATAATTCATCGCGGTGTAAATCGTTCTCTGTAGCAATATTCTGATACAAGTCCAATTCTCGCCAGCATTTAAAAGCAACTAAGATACTTGTATGATTCCAAGTGACCAATTCTCTTGTTAGCGCGCCATGACTTGGCCTTCCCGAGGATTGGAATTTGTTTCAATAAGATAACAAAAGGATAAAGATGAAACGTTTATTATCGATTGTTGCCCTGCTCATCGTCTCTGTCGCGGTAATGCCGATTGCAGAAGCGAAAAAGTTTGGTGGCGGTAAATCGCTCGGAAAGAGCTACAAAACCGCACCTGCACCAAAACAACAGCAGCAGGATACCAACACCATCGGCAAAGATCAGGGTGCGAAACAGGGTTCGAAGAAAGGTCTCATGGGCGGAATCCTAGGGGGATTGTTAGCAGGTGGCTTGCTGGCGGCTTTCTTCGGTGGTGCGTTTGAAGGCATTCAGTTTATGGATATCCTGATTATCGGCCTGATTGCCTTTATCATCTTTAAACTGATGCGTAGCTTGCTTGCCGCCAAGCAGGGCAGTATGAATCAGCATCGTCAACAGCCTGCATTTGGTGGTCAAGCGCCTAAGTTTGAACAAGCCAATGTACATAACTTTGAACAAACAGCGGGTTCTTCATCCAATGGCAGTTTTGGTTTTGCCAATCAATCTGATGTGCCGCACAACTACCCACCAGGGTTTGACCAAGTCGCATTTGTCAATGGTGCGCGTGAGCATTACCGAACACTGCAAGGTGCTTGGAACCATAATCAGTTGGATACGATTGAAGAGTACGTTTCGCCAACACTGTTTGCCGATCTGAAAGCAGAGCGTGAAAAGCTCGCTGGTGAGCAGCATACGGAAGTGATGTATGTCGATGCACAGATCGTTCGTGCCGAGTACGACGACACTAAAGCGCAGTTGAGCTTGCAATTCAGTGGTCGCTATCGTGACGCGGTTGAAGGCATTGAAGAAGATATCGAGGACATTTGGCACTTAGAGCGTGACCTAACCCAAGACAACGCGCCTTGGCTGATTGTCGGTATTCAGGGATAAAAACAACCCCTTCCAATTTAGTCTTACTAAAATCCCGCTCATCAAGGTGAGCGGGATTTTTTATTGCGGTAATTTTATTTGGCTATCAAGCCGTTGACGTTTTGATAAGCATCGTTAATACGATGATCAAGTCCAGAAGCAAAACAAAAAAGCCAGCTCAATGAGCTGGCTTCTTGTGTATGGTGGAGGGGGACGGATTCGAACCATCGAAGGCGGAGCCGGCAGATTTACAGTCTGCTCCCTTTGGCCACTCGGGAACCCCTCCAGAGGGTTTTTATACTTAGAAAGTGTTTTCCCAACACGGCTTTCCAAGTGCTTTCTCATGACAAGATCACAAGAAACAATATGGTGGAGGGGGACGGATTCGAACCATCGAAGGCGGAGCCGGCAGATTTACAGTCTGCTCCCTTTGGCCACTCGGGAACCCCTCCAGGGATTTTTATACTTAGAAAGTGTTTTCCCAACACGACTTTCCAAGTGCTTTCTCATGACAAGATCACAAGAAAAAACATGGTGGAGGGGGACGGATTCGAACCATCGAAGGCGGAGCCGGCAGATTTACAGTCTGCTCCCTTTGGCCACTCGGGAACCCCTCCAGGGATTTTTATACTTAGAAAGTGTTTTCCCAACACGGCTTTCCAAGTGTTTTCTCATGACAAAATCACAAGAAAGAATATGGTGGAGGGGGACGGATTCGAACCATCGAAGGCGGAGCCGGCAGATTTACAGTCTGCTCCCTTTGGCCACTCGGGAACCCCTCCAGGGTGTTTTTCTTTTCACTAACTGAAAAGCTTAAGCGACGTTTTCCCAACGCATCGCTCAAGTGCGGAGCGCATCATAACAAACCATTTGTGACTGTAAAGCCTTTTTCTGGCGTTTTTGGTTTGAATGCTTCCTTTTTGGGCAAAGTTGCCAGAAAGTATTCATTTTGAGTGTTAAGTCGCCATTTGATCTGAATGGTCGCTATCGTGCGTATAAGGTTTGCGATAATTTACACAACTTGACGTTACCTGAGTTTTGAGCTGATAAACTAACAAACTCAAATACTTTTGCTCTGCTTGGCGGTTCCCGTCAAATAAAACGTATTCAGATGAATTGAGCAAAACTCTCCAACTTACATTCTTTGATTGATGGACTATGAATAAGCGCATTCTAATTTCTATGTTGGTGCTCACTTTGTCAGGACACTCGTCGCTGGCAAGCGCTGCACCTAAAGGGCCAACCGCAGTGACGGTGGTTGCAGAACAGGTTCAAACGCACCAGATAAACCAGTCGCTCTCTTTGGTTGGTAAGCTTGAGGCGGTACAGTCGGTGGTGATCGCCTCTGAAGTCTCCGGAAAAGTGGAGTCGATTCAGGTGAAAGCGAACCAAAACGTGCGCCAAGGGCAGTTATTGATTAAGTTGGAAGATGGCAAGGTACTGGCGGCGCAAACAGAAGCGAACGCTTATTTGAAGGATGAGCAGCGTAAACTGAAAGAGTACGAGCGTTTGGTAAAACGCAATGCCATCACCCAAACCGAGATAGACGCACAAAAAGCGAGTGTTGAGATTGCCGAAGCCCGTTTGGCAGCAGCAAAGGCGAGTTTGAACGATTTGCATATCTCGGCGCCGTTTGCGGGCACTGTCGGTTTTATCAATTTTAGCCGAGGGAAGCTGGTCAGCGCTGGAACGGAATTACTGACATTAGACGATCTTTCGCTGATGCAGCTCGATCTACACATCCCAGAACGTTATTTGTCACAGATTTCGCTGGGAATGGCAGTGACGGCCAGCTCTAATGCATGGAAAAATGAGACATTCCAAGGAAAGATCGTCGGCATCGATTCACGCATCAATGCCGAGACGCTCAACCTGCGCGTTCGTATCCAATTTGCCAATCCAGAGAACAAGCTTAAGCCGGGCATGTTGCTCAATGCGGCCTTAGCTTTCCCTGCCATCGAAGCGCCGATTATTCCAGTGCAGGCATTGGAGTACTCTGGCACAAAACGCTACGTCTACGTGATTGATGAACATAACAAAGCGCGCCGAACTGAGGTACGGCTTGGAGCTCGGGTTGAAAACCAAGTTGTGATCGAATCGGGCGTCAATATAGGCGACAAAATTGTGGTGCAAGGCATCGTCAATATGCGCGATGGCGTGTTGGTCAAAGAGCTTGTTGGTAGTGCCAACAGCGCTCAGCCAGAAACCAAGAAGGATAGCTAACCATGCTGTTGTCTGATGTGTCGGTCAAGAGACCGGTAGCAGCGCTGGTACTGAGTTTGCTGCTGTGCGTGTTTGGCTTTGTCTCTTTTACTAAGCTCTCAGTGCGGGAAATGCCCGATATCGAGAGTCCGGTTGTGTCGATCAGTACCCGTTATGAAGGGGCATCGGCCACCATCATTGAAAGTCAAATCACCTCGGTGCTGGAAGATCAACTTTCTGGCATCAGTGGGATTGACGAAATATCTTCTACCACGCGCAATAGCTCTTCGCGTATCACCATCACCTTTGAACTGGGTTACGACCTCAACACGGGGATCAGTGATGTGCGAGACGCGGTAGCCCGCGCGCAGCGTGCTCTGCCGGAAGAAGCCGATGATCCGATTGTCTATAAAAACAACGGTAGCGGTGAGGCGTCAGTCTACATCAATTTAAGCTCATCAGAAATGGATCGCACTCAGCTCACCGATTACATTGAGCGCGTGTTGATGGACCGTTTTAGCTTGATCACTGGTGTCAGCTCGGTGGATGTTTCTGGCGGTTTGTACAAGGTGATGTACGTCAAATTGCAACCGGAGTTGATGGCGGGGCGCAGTGTCACCGCTACCGATATCACTTCGGCACTGCGCAGTGAAAACCTCGAAAGCCCGGGCGGTGTGGTGCGAAACGATCAGACGGTGATGTCGGTCAGGACAGCGCGCAGCTACAAAACCGTGGAAGATTTCCAATACTTGGTGGTCAAACGGGCCAGCGACAATACGCCGATCTATCTGAAAGATGTGGCGGATGTTTTCATTGGCGCCGAGAACGAAAACTCGACGTTCAAGAGTGACGGCGTAGTCAACGTCAGCATGGGGATTGTACCGCAATCGGATGCCAACCCGCTGGAAGTGGCCAAACGTGTCCATGAAGAAGTGGAGAAAGTGCAGAAGTTTCTGCCCGAAGGCACCCGTTTAGCGATTGATTATGACTCGACGGTGTTTATTGAGCGTTCCATTTCTGAAGTCTACAGCACTCTTTTTATCACGGGTGGCTTAGTAATTTTGGTGCTGTATATTTTCATCGGTCAGGTGAGAGCAACGCTGATCCCGGCGGTGACGGTACCGGTGTCACTGATTTCTTCATTTATTGCCGCCTACTACTTCGGCTTCTCGATCAACCTCATTACCTTGATGGCGCTGATTTTGTCGATTGGTCTGGTGGTCGATGATGCCATTGTGGTAGTGGAAAATATTTTCCACCACATTGAGCAAGGTGAGCCGCCACTGTTGGCAGCCTATAAAGGTACTCGCGAAGTCGGTTTTGCGGTTATCGCCACGACTTTGGTGCTGGTGATGGTCTTTCTGCCTATCTCCTTTATGGATGGTATGGTCGGCTTGCTGTTTACCGAGTTTTCAGTGTTATTGGCGATGTCGGTGATCTTCTCGTCTTTGATCGCCTTGACCTTAACGCCAGTACTGGGCAGCAAAATGCTCAAAGCCAACGTGAAGAAAAATCGATTCAATGATTTGGTCGATTTTCTCTTCGCCAAACTGGAAACCGCTTATCGCGCCGTGCTGAAAAAAGCTTTGGCGTGGCGCTGGCTGGCTCCCGTCATTATTCTCGCTTGCGTAGGGGGCAGCTACAGCTTAATGAATCAAGTGCCGGCGCAATTAACACCACAAGAAGATCGCGGTGTGATTTTTGCCTTTGTACGCGGCGCGGATGCAACCAGCTACAACCGCATGGCGGCTAACATGGATTTGGTCGAACAGCGTTTAATGCCGTTACTTGGGCAGGGCTTCTTGAAGTCATTCAGCATTCAATCGCCCGCGTTTGGCGGACAAGCTGGCGACCAAACCGGTTTCGTTATCATGATTTTGGATGATTGGAACGAGCGTAACGTGACGGCGCAGCAAGCACTTGGCGAAGTGCGCAAAGCCTTAGCGGGGATTCCGGATGTGCGCGTGTTTCCGTTTATGCCCGGATTCCGTGGAGGTTCAAGCGAACCAGTGCAGTTTGTTCTTGGTGGCTCAGACTATGACGAGCTAAAAGTGTGGGCGGAAAAACTGAAAAATCTCGCCGAAGAGTCACCGATGATGGAAGGGGCAGAGATCAACTATTCGGAGAAAACCCCTGAGCTGGTGGTGTCGGTAGATAAGAAGCGTGCGGCTGAACTGGGCATTTCGATTGCCGATGTGTCAGACACGTTAGAAATTATGCTGGGCGGCAAAAAAGAGACGACCTTTGTCGACCGAGGCGAAGAGTACGATGTTTACCTGCGTGGTGATGAAAATCGTTTTAATAACGCCGCCGATCTCAGCCAGATCTACCTACGCACAAGCAGTGGCGAGCTGGTTACGCTTGATACAGTGACGAAAATTGAGGAGATCGCCTCGTCCATTCGTCTCTCTCACTACAATAAGCAGAAAGCCATTACGGTCACGGCGAACTTGTCTGACGGGGCAACCCTAGGCCAAGCATTGGAGTTTATGGATCAGCAAGCGATTGAGTTGTTGCCGGGCGATATTTCGGTCAGTTATTCCGGTGAGTCGAAAGACTTCAAAGAGAATCAGTCCAGTATTGTATTGGTGTTTGCGCTGGCGTTATTGGTTGCCTACTTAGTACTGGCAGCGCAATTTGAGAGCTTCATTAACCCGCTAGTGGTGATGTTTACCGTTCCTATGGGGGTGTTTGGTGGTTTCCTCGGGCTGATAGTGATGAGTCAAGGACTGAACATCTATAGCCAGATCGGTATGATTATGCTGATCGGTATGGTGACGAAAAACGGCATCTTGATCGTCGAATTTGCCAACCAGTTGCGTGATCGCGGCTTTGAGTTCGAAAAAGCGATTGTCGATGCGGCGGCGAGGCGTCTTCGCCCGATCTTGATGACGGCCTTCACCACACTGGCAGGCGCTATTCCACTGATTATGTCCAATGGGGCCGGATATGAGAGCCGCGTTGCTGTCGGTACGGTGATCTTCTTTGGTATGGCGTTTGCCACGCTGGTGACTCTGCTGGTGATCCCGGCGATGTATCGCTTGCTATCTCGTCACACTGAAGCTCCCGGTCATGTCGAAGCCGAGTTGAATAAAGCGCTCAGCCATGATACCAAAGGGCGGGTAAGTCACGGTTGATGCCAACAGAGGCTGGATATGATCAAAAGGAAGGTAAAGTGGCAGAGTTTAAATATCAGCAGTTGACGCAGGAGCAGCAGGATAAGTTGGATGCAGCGGCATTTCGTCGTTTACTGGCCCATCTTGATGCCAATAAAGAGGTGCAAAACATCGATTTGATGATTTTGGCCGGTTTTTGCCGCAACTGCTTTAGTAAGTGGTACTTGGCAGAAGCGCAGGCGCTGGAACTGGATATCAGTCTCGATGATGCCAGAGAAAGGGTGTATGGCATGAGCTACGATGAGTGGAAAGCCAATCACCAGCCGCCAGCCACGCCAGAACAATTGGCTGCTTTCGAAAAGAAACAGCAGAAAGCGTAAAAACATGCCCGCCAGTGTGCGGGCATGTTTCTTTTCAGAATTGCTTCATTTTTTATGCATCATGCAGGGCAACAAAGGGGTTCGACGCAGCCATCACGTTCGATGATCGCCAGTTGCTCTAAATAAGGCGTAATATCGCCAATATTGTGTTCGACCCACTGCGGGTTGTAGTAGGTGTCGAGGTAGCGCTCGCCGCTGTCGCACAGAAGAGTGACAATCGAACCTTGCTCACCACGCTGCTTCATTTCACACGCCAATTGCAGCACGCCATACAGATTTGTGCCAGTGGACGCGCCGACCTTGCGACCAATCAGCTTGGATAGCCAATGTGCACTGGCGACTGAAGCGGCATCGGGGATCTTACGCATTTCATCGACCACGCCAGCAATAAAACTTGGCTCGACGCGTGGGCGGCCGATCCCTTCTATCTTGCTGCCTGCATCCAGTGTGATTTCTGCGTTTCGCGATTGGTAGTAATCAAAGAAGACCGAATTTTCTGGGTCTACCACGCACAGTTTGGTGTTTAGTTTCTGATAGCGGATAAAGCGGCCGATAGTGGCTGAGGTGCCGCCGGTGCCCGGGCTCATGACAATCCAGCTCGGCTCGGGGTGCTCTTCCAGCGTCATTTGGCTGAAAATTGAATTGGCAATGTTGTTGTTACCGCGCCAGTCGGTCGCACGTTCTGCATAGGTAAATTGGTCCATGTAATGGCCATTGAGTTCTTGCGCTAAGCGGCGTGATTCGGCGTAAATTTGATCCGAGCGATCGACAAGATGCGCTTGGCCACCATAGAACTCGATCTGCTCAATTTTTTTGCGTGCAGTACATTTTGGCATCACGGCGATAAATGGCAGGCCAAGTAGACGCGCAAAATAGGCTTCAGACACCGCAGTACTGCCCGATGAAGCTTCAATTACTGTGGTTTCCGGACCAATCCACCCGTTACAAATCGAGTAGAGAAACAGGGAGCGCGCCAAGCGGTGCTTGAGAGAACCGGTTGGATGGGTACTTTCATCTTTAAGATAGATATCAATGCCTTGCAACGAAGGAAGGTCGAGTTTGAACAGGTGGGTATCCGCTGAGCGTTGATAGTCCGCTTCAATCTTGCGGATGGCGTTGTTAATCCAGTCGTGATCAGTACACATGTTGGCTTTCCATAATGGGTTCGATAGTGACAAAGTACCTACTCATGTGGAGAAATGCTTTGCTTTCTCGTTGGTGATTTCTCTATATTGTAGAAAAATTTTCTCTGAAAGCGGTGAAACTGAGATGTTAGATAAAACCGATCGCACCTTGTTAGCGCTGTTGCAGCAAGACGGCACTTTGTCACTCAATGATTTGGCCGAGAAGGTGAACTTAACCACCACGCCGTGTTGGAAACGCTTGAAGCGCCTTGAAGACGAAGGCTTTATTGAAAAGCGAGTTGCACTTCTCAATGCAGAAAAGTTGGATCTCTCCTTTATAGCCTTCGTGCAAGTGAAAACCTGTGACCACTCTTATGCTTGGTATGACCGTTTTGTCTCAACCGTTAATGAGTTTCCAGAGGTGATGGAGTTCTACCGTATGGCAGGGGAATACGACTACATGATGAAAGTGTTGGTTAAAGATATGAAAAGTTTTGATGAGTTTTACAAGAAGTTGGTC
This sequence comes from Vibrio sp. S234-5, assembly GCF_000960595.1. NCBI lineage: Bacteria > Pseudomonadati > Pseudomonadota > Gammaproteobacteria > Vibrionales > Vibrionaceae > Vibrio > Vibrio sp. S234-5. Next base: position 10,966 of record NZ_JZAM01000228.1, on the reverse strand, counting down.
AACAGCGTCGCGGGGATTTCCAATGTGACCTCGACTTTTGCCATGGAACCGCTCAAGTATACCACTGCGTTGCCGTTAAACGCGTTGTAGCGCTTTGTACAACGCAGTGATCGAATGCTGCTTATTTGTCGGTGAAGCGCATCACTCCTTCCTGCACGGCGGTAGCGACGAGGTGCCCTTGCTGATTGTAGATCTCACCGCGTACCAAACCGCGCGTGTTTGAAGCGGTTGGACTTTCTATCACGTACAGTAGCCACTCATCCATCTTGAATGGACGGTGAAACCAGATCGAGTGATCGATGGTGGCGACCTGAAAATTGGGCGTCATTAAAGATACGCCATGCGGGTGTAGCGCGGTGACCAAAAATCCCCAATCGGAAGCGTAAGCGAGTAGATACTGGTGGATCAGTTGGCTGTCAGGCATGTCGCCATTGGCGCGAATCCACAGACACTGTTTCGGTTCAGCTTTTTGCGGTTTGAGCGGGTTAATCACCGTCACAGGGCGGGTTTCAATCGGCTTTTCGCCGCAGAATGTTTTGCGCAGTTTCTGTGGGAGAAACTCAGCAATATGGCTGGCGAGCTCTGTCTCCGAGGCGAAATTCTCCGGCCCTGGAATATCGGGCATCTGATTTTGATGTTCAAACCCCGGCGCATCGCCGTGATAAGAAGCAGTGAGGTAAAAAATCGGCCGGCCATTTTGCACCGCTTTGACGCGTCGAGTGCTGAAACTTCGGCCATCGCGCAGGTTTTCTACATCATAAATGATCGCTTTCTCGGGATCGCCCGGATAGAGAAAATAGCTATGAAAGGAGTGCACCGTTCGATCTTCCGACACAGTATAGCGAGCCGCTGACAGTGCCTGACCCAATACCTGGCCACCATAAACTTGAGGAAGGCCGAGATTCTCACTTTGCCCGCGGAAAAGACCTTCTTCCAGTTTTTCTAATTGCAGTAAACTTAGGAGTTCTTTTAAGGGTTTACTCATAATTTGGCGTTCCTTTGAGTGACCTGTGTCATGTTGTTGTTGGTTCTGATTGGTACGCGACAGTGAAACCGTTATTTTTAGCTTAGTCAATATCAGGCGTAAAGTTCTGTTGTGCAAGACAGATCCCAATCGCGAGCCTATAATCCTTGGTGAACTATCAATGAGATCTGTTTTATGAAGAAAATTATTTACGCCGTAATGTCATTTTTCGTTGGCGTTATTCTAGTCGGTTGTCAAAGTGCTGAGCCGATTGTTCAGGAGCAGGGCATCAAAACCATTAAAGGAACGGTCAGTTATCGTGAACGTATTGCGTTGCCGGATGATACGACGGTGATTGTGCTACTTGAAGACGTGTCACGCGCGGATGCGCCATCGAAAGTGATCGCAAAATACAAGGTCATCACCAATGGCGCACAAGTGCCAATATCATTTGACTTGGCTTACGATACAAAGAAAATCGATTTCAAGCACACCTACAATGTTCGTGCGCGCATTGAAGTGAATGGACGTTTGCGATTTACCACCGACACCATCACGCCAGTTGTGACTGATGGCAGCAGAACGCATCACGTTGATTTAATGCTGGTCGGTGTACGTTAACCTCAAGATTTCTCATGCTTTCGAGAATGGCAGCCGTTATGGCTGCCATTTGTATTTGCGCAGATTGATCCGCCCGCTTTGATTGACCTCTATCTGTTCGGCTAAGAGCTTTTCTCTTTGCCGCACAAAATCCTCTCCGCTGAGTGATATTTTCCCTTGGCTATTGATCACCCGAAACCAAGGTAATTTGCTGCCTTCGGGTAAGTTACTCAGCGCTTTGCCGACATGGCGTGCATAGCCGGGATAGCCAGCCATCCGTGCAACTTCTCCATAAGTCGTCACCTTGCCGAATGGAATTTGGTGAATCACGGCAAAGATTTGTGGCAAAAATTGGTCCATACTGAAACTGTCCTAGTTCGTGATTACCAAGGATTGGTAAGCCAGACATTCTGGAAAACGAGCCCGCTTAGCGTACACCCTTTTACCGTAAAGTTTCCATCGTTACGCTGAGTCTGAGTTGTACAGATACGGGTCTTAAGGAGGCGCTATGATATTTTCCGTACTTCAATTTGTCATCACTAGCTTGCTGGCGGTGGTGTGTGCCAGAGCCATCAGTATGAATCCGGGGGACATCCCAGTTTTGGCGTTGGTAATCCCAGCGTTATGGATTCTGCCTCAAGGCGGCTTCTTTGGCCTTATCCTACTTGCGGCCATGACGGCTTACGGCCTGACTCTACCTTTGCAGCCGATTGCTTTGTCCGTCTGTGTCTGGATTCTGTTTCCACTTTTGATGGTGGTTTTCTCGCGAAAAAGCAGCCTTGGCGTGCTGTTGACCTCCGGCATGATTGTCCTCACCTTACAAGTCGGCATTATGGTAACCCAATCGGCAGGAAAGCTCGGCGGCACACCCTGGGTCACGGTCGTGCAAACTTTGTCTGTGATGGTGATTTGGTGGGCGGCACGTCATTGGAAACCGTCAAATCGTCATAGCTGGTGGCCGCTGCTGCTGCTGATCCCTCTTTGGGTCGCAGACCTGCCCAACGCCGTTTTAGTCGCGCTGTGTATCACTGGCATTATGGCCTGCATGGAAAGTTTGAATACACTGAAAAGCTTCTCGTGGAATACCTTATTGTGTTGGACCCTGCCAACCGTCGGGTTCGCCGCTCTGGTGGTCACGCCAAGCGTTGAGGTGCCTAACTCTGTCTTTGTGGTTTGGATCTGTTTGCTTGGCACCGCTTGGATGACCGACTACATCCTCAAAGCGGCGGAAGAGATGGAAGAGCAAGATTAAGCTTGGCAAGAAAAGTGACCAATATTAAAGAATGCTAATTTACCGTATGCATATTTATAATAATTGGTATATGTTTCATATCAATCACTCAGGCTTATTGAGTTATTCCTAGATAATTAGCAGAAAAAGTTGTCAGTATGGTCAGGGAAATTTGTTGGCTGCTGGTTGGCCTGTTGTTTTGCCTTCCGCATAGCTCGTTGGCAAAAAACAAAGAAATCACAGTCGCCACGGAAGCGGATGATGTCGTCACGCGCATTTTGTTTGATGCCTTAGCGGAGCATTTTTCACTGGATGTTCGTTATGTCCATCAACCAAGCTTCGACGAAGTGTTGCATTCCGTCGCCATAGGGCAAACCGACTATGCTGCCAACGTCACTTACACTCCTGAACGTGCCAAACTGTTTAATTATTCCTATCCCACTAATATCGAATACACCTATCTCTACTCGTTTAACGAAAGTACCTTGGACGATGTGTCTGTGGTTGGAGTACCCGATGAGACAATTTATAGCGAGCTGATTGCGGCCAATTATCCGCATATTAAGCAGGTGAGCTATCAGGGCCATGAACAGGCATTCCAATTGCTGGAAACGGGAGCGGTTGACGGCGTTGTCGATGCCATCAATCAGCTAAAACCGATGCTGTTACGAGGTCTGGATGCGCAGCTACTTAATGACCAGATCTCGATTAAGCCAGTGTCGATTGTCAGTGCGAAAGGCCAACACGAGAAAGAGCTTGCGGCGTTCGCCAAATACATTCATAGCGAAGCGGTACAAAAGCGCATTCGCGATGAGATCAGCGACTATCAATTTTCCATTCGTAAAAGAGCACTGCAGATCGCCCTTGCGAGTACTCGTATCGATTTAAATCAGCCGCTTACAATTAAACTAGAGCCGATTTTCCCTTACGTGATTTATCATCCTGATGGTCGCATTGACGGCATTACCGCTGACGTGGTGCAGCAGAGCTGTCAGATTTTGGCCCTCAACTGTCAAATAGTCAGCCATGCCAATGAGACGTGGGGAAACATGTTGGGCGAGTTTACCAGGCAAGAAGTGGATATGATTGCACCGCTCACTTATACCAGCGCCCGTGAACAGATTGCCCAGTTTACCGTCCCTCACTATGCTCCCCAATCGGTGATGGTTAAACGCATCGGCTACAAGGAGAAGGTCTATTCGCATGTTTCTCAACTGATCGCGGAGAAAATCGGCGTGGTCAAAGACGACTTCTTTGATGCTCTGCTTAGCCAGATGTTGCCGCTTAAAGAACTTGTACGCTATCGGGATCGCCAGCAGATGGTCGAGGCTTTACTCCGTGGAGAAGTCGACTACATCGCCATGGATACCGCCACACTAAATTATTTGCTACGTACTAAATCGATGCCAGCCATTGAACAAGACGACGCGATCGGTGTTTTCCACCATTCTAAAATATCGATTGGTCTCGCCAACAATGGCCGTGGGCGAGAACTCGCCCCCTATTTTTCAAAAGCGATTCAAATGCTCGATCTGGATGCCATCACTGAGCGCTACGATCTGCGCCCAAATTGGCGCAGTTCTTTGGAGATGGAGCAGCTATTTGCGTCGCGTACGCAGGCGCTGTTTACTGCGCTGTTTCTCTTTGTCGGGGTCATCTCTTTTTATCTCTATCGTCAGTCGAATACCGATAACCTCACCGGGCTGGGGAATCGTCGCTCACTGGTGCAGAAATATGGCAAAGGCATACCCAGTGATTTGACGGTTCTTTACATCGATCTCAACCAATTCAAACCGATCAACGATACTTATGGCCATCATAGTGGAGATATGGTGTTGAAGAGGATTGGCCAGCAGATCCGCCAGCAATGGTCGGGCAAAGCATTTCGTGTCGGTGGGGATGAGTTTATCCTGATTGGTAAAATCAAGCAGAGCGAAGTGAACGAATCATTACAACGTTTCAGTCGGTTTGTGATTGAAACCGATCTGCTCGGTATGCCGTTGGTGGTCACGGCGTCGGTTGGTATTTCACGAACCAGAAAACAGTACATGAGTTTGCAGCAGGCGTTGCACTTAGCGGATGTGGATATGTACCAAAACAAACATCAGCAGCGAGAGATAGGGTACTCTTAAGCCCTTGTTTATCTGTTGCGCTTGAAAGGTGATGAGGTCACATCATGCCATTTTGCGCAAGAGTTAAGCGGTCAAACCGCCATGTCGGGATAATTACGAGATTGGGGTTGCAATCCGTCAGGCGATGCTTAATAATCGTGCCCACGTTAGGCGGCAGCCCAACAACAGAATCGACGGGGCTCTGGTCCTCTCGCAACAATAATTCGTGAACTCGGTCAGGTCCGGAAGGAAGCAGCCGCAGCGAATGACTTGTGTGCCGGGATGTGGCTGGGGCCCCACCCAATGTGATGTTTGCAAAATAAGTTCGCATAAATTGCAGGCTTTCTTCATATTTGCACCATAAGTTTTCATAGTCTATTTTTTTGTTGTAGGTTTACAACAAAAGTGACTTGGCTATGTTTGACCAAACTAAGAAATCATCTCACGTACACAACATCTGTAAGTTCATGAGCTTGAAGAACGATGCTGTTGTTCGCACTCTTTCCATTTTGGAATTCGATTTCTGTTTTCACCTCGAATACAACCCAAACATCAAAAGTTTTACCTCTCAACCTTTTGGCTTCCACTATCAGTTCAATAATCGCAAGTGCCGATATACTCCAGACTTTTTAGCAATAGATCATAATGAGCAATCAACATTCTTCGAGGTCAAACACTCTAGCCAGATTCTTAAACCTGATTTTAGGGAGCGCTTTGAAGAGAAGCAGAGAGTAGCGTTGAGTGAGTTCAACAGACGGTTAGTTCTCGTTACTGAAAAGCAAATCAGGATGGGACCAACACTAGATAACTTTAAGTTGTTACACCGCTATTCAGGATTGCGCACAGTGACCGAGTTTCAAAAGCGAGTTTTGGCTTTTATTCAACGCAAGCAAATGGTCAAGTTGCAAGAGGTGTCTTTGTATTTTGGTCTATCAGAGCAAGACACACTTATCTCTACTCTACCTTGGATCTCTTCGGGGCACGTTAAAACAGACCTCAACACGATTGGCTTTGGTCTAGAAACCTGCGTTTGGTGCTAACTATGCCACCTGACTCTAATAACATATTTGGGTTCTTTGATGAGTTTGAAGCGTCAGAAGAAGAATCACAGTTGCTCCCAAAAGAACTAATTCTAGAACCCGTTGAAATATCATCGACCATAGATAGTTTGCCAGCAAAAATTCAGGAAGAGGTTCTTCGCCGCATAAAAGTGATTACCTTTGTGGAGAAGCGCTTGAAAGGTGGGTGGACTGAGAAAAACTTGAACCCCATCTTAAGTCTCGTTGAGTCAGAATTACAGCTGACTCCCCCTAGTTGGCGGACTGTAGCAACTTGGAATAAATCCTACTCTGAAGCAGGTAGAGAACCATGGGCACTTATTCCGAAGCATACGTTTAAGGGCAATCGCCAGAAAGAAATGGATTCGCAATCCTTGATTGATGAGGCAATTCAGAACGTATACCTGACACGTGAACGACTTAGCGTTGCAGAAGCATACCGATATTATAAGAGTCGAGTGATTCAAATGAATCGAGGGATTGTTGAAGGCAAAATCAAGCCAATTGCTGAACGTTCTTTTTACAATCGAATAAATGAGTTACCCCCTTATGAAGTGGCGATTGCGAGATTTGGTAAACGATATGCAGATCGGGAGTATCGCTCGGTTGGTCAGCAGGTCGCTGCAACTAAAACTATGGAGTTTGTTGAAATAGACCATACCCCAGTTCCAGTGATTTTGATTGACGATGAGCTAGATATTCCTTTGGGCCGCCCGTATTTGACGATGCTTTATGACCGTTTCAGTAAGTGCATTGTTGGTTGCAGTATCAACTTTAGAGAGCCAAGCTTTGACTCTGTTAGAAAGGCTCTGTTGAATTCACTTTTGGATAAAAGCTGGCTTAAAGCAAAGTATCCATCGATTGAGAATGAGTGGCCTTGCCACGGTAAGATTGATTGCTTGGTCGTCGATAACGGTGCCGAGTTTTGGAGTCAAAGCTTGGAAGATTCGTTACGGCCTTTGGTGTCCGATATTCAATACAGTGAAAAGGCGAAGCCTTGGCGAAAGTCAGGGATCGAAAAGTTGTTCGATCAAATGAATAAAGGGTTAGTTAACGCGCTGCCTGGAAAAACCTTCACCAATCCTACTCAACTACAAGATTACAATCCAAAGAAGGATGCGGTGGTTAGGGTATCGGTATTTCTTGAATTACTTCATAAATGGATTGTCGACTATTACCACATGACGCCTGATTCTAGACAGCGCGAGATCCCATACCACAAGTGGCACCAATCGAAATGGACGCCGTCTTACTATGATGGTGCTGAGAAGGAGCAACTCAGAGTAGAGTTAGGATTGCTTAGACACAGGACGATTGGAGTGGCCGGGATCAGGCTGCATAACTTACGCTATCAGTCCGCCGAGCTTATTGAATACCGGAAATATTGCACACCTAATAATGGCAAAAAGCTGTTTGTTAAGACAAAAACAGATCCTTCTGATATCAGCTACATTCATGTTTACCTAGAATCAGAAAAGAAGTACATAAAAGTTCCAGCAGTAGACAACCGCGGGTATACAAACGGACTTTCACTTTTTGAACACCAGCGCATACAAAAAGTACGCAGACTGAACACCAAGGATCTTGCTGATGATGAGGCTCTTGCGGATACATTTCTATATATGAAAAAACGTATCCACGAAGAAACCGATAGATTCCGTCGTGTTAAAAGTAGCAAGCCCAACCTTCCTAAAACAGGTAATACGTCGAAACTAGCAAAGTTTAATGATGTCGGATCTGAGGGACCAAGCTCAATCAACGTGACTCCTGTTAAGCTCAAATCTGAGGTTGCTTCCTATGCCTCAGAGTACTTAGATGACGATGATTTTGAAGATATTGAAGGGTATTAGTTTGAATTTAACGCCAAAGCAGCTTGAGCAGCTAAAGTCCTTTGAAACCTGCTTTATCGAGTATCCCGCGATAACTGAAATCTACTCCATTTTCGATCAACTTCGTTTCAATCACTCTTTAGGGGGTGAACCAGAATCTTTCTTGTTAACTGGTGAGGCTGGAAGTGGAAAGACAGCTTTGATCAACAACTACTTGTCACGTTTTCAATCGGGTTCAACTTGGGGAAAGCAGCCAGTATTAAGTACTAGAGTGCCAAGTCGTATCAATGAACAGAATACGCTGACCCAATTTTTGGTTGATTTAGATTGTAAATCAGGAGGACGAGGGGTTCGGCGCCGTAATGAAATTGCGCTTGGCGAAGCGGTTGTAAAGCAACTTAAACGTAAATCTGTTGAGCTGATTATTGTTAATGAAATTCAAGAGCTGGTTGAGTTTTCAACCGCAGAACAGAGACAAGTTATTGCCAACACATTCAAATATATAAGTGAAGAAGCAAGAGTCTCGTTTGTGCTAGTGGGTATGCCTTATGCTGATGTGATAGCGACAGAACCACAATGGAACTCGCGGCTAAGCTGGAGGAGAAGGATAGATTATTTCAAATTGTTGAAAGCGAAGGGTCATTCGAGTAGAACGGCATCTTATGGGTTTGACTTAGAACAAAAAAAACATTTTGCCAGATTTGTCGCGGGTCTGAGTTCAAGGATGGGCTTTGATGAGCCACCAGTACTTACAAAGAATGAACTGCTATATCCTTTGTTTGCAATGTGCCGAGGAGAATGTCGAGCGTTAAAACACTTCTTGAAAGACGCGTTGCTTATGAGCTTCAACGACAATGCGGATACGATAGACAAAACAATATTGTCACGCACTTTTGCATTTAAGTTCCCCTACCTAGATAACCCGTTTGATCGTCCTTTAGAGCAGCTTAGTCTTCATCAAATTGACTCTGGTTCTGCTTACCACTTAAATGCAATCACCACTGAAGATAAAATAGTAGCCCCTCGTTTTACGGACGCCATTCCGTTGAGCATGCTATTGAGCAAAAATGGGCTTAAAGCTTAGAGGCTACTTTTCACGGCTTAGGTTATCCAACAGCGCTGCTTTCTCTTCGTCACTCATTTTGTCAATCACGCAAGCCAGTTCAGCACTTAACTCGTTTCTACAGAAAAAGTAGTTTAGTGGTACGTTTAACTCTTCAGCCATTCGTTCGAGCGTGCCAAGATCGGGCACATGTCTACCTTTCTCATAGTGGTTCATTCGCCCACTCGCCGAGCTGGGTTCCATACCTATTTTCACCCCTAAATCTTTTTGGGTGATTTTGGCTTTTTTACGCGCAGCTTTGAGCCTTTCTGGGATTGGGTTGTTTTTTTGCACTTACACATTTCTTTTCAACCTCTAGGTAACTTAGATTGTCTAAGTTTTACTGATTTTTGTATACTTAGCAATCCTAAGTTTTAGCTGTTTGTACTAGTGATATGAATAAAGTGATAAGAATTAACCCTCACATGTTTAACCTATTGATTGAAAAAGGAATGGATGGCTTTTCAGTCATAGATGCTAGGGATACTCTACTAAACAGTGATGTGACCTTCCCGAGTAAGGATGACGCTCGAAAGTACATTTATAAGCAACTTCTATCATTCGAGGAGAAAGGTTGGCTTTCTGTTGTTGGGACCCACAGAGCGAAACGTTACCATCAAACTAGCGAGTTCAAAGCACTCACAGTCGAGCCCCGAGTGGCTAGAAAGAGTAAAGTTAACGTTGATCCAATAGCGATTCAAATTGCTGATACCTCTCTAACTGCATTGGAGCAGGAGAAAAAACAATATGAAGGAGAGCTTGCGATTACTCTTGGGGAGATAGAGGAATATCAGTCTTTGTTGACGCGCTTCCCCCATAGCAGACAAAAGATGCAACCTCTATTTAGCGCAGCGCGAGAGCGATCAGCAAAGCTATTGGGCAAAATCAATGCACTAACCAATTGGATGAAAGTCGCACAAGGTAAGGTGTAACAATGCTAAGGGTATGGCAAGCCGACTGTACAGAGCTGGCTATCAATAAATTTGCATCCAATAGACGACCGCATTTCTTCTGCCAAGCGACTCCTGGTGCAGGTAAAACCGTTATGGCTGCCGAGGTAGCAAGGCGCTTATTTGAAGAAGGTATGATTGACTTAGTGCTCTGTTTTTCGCCATCTTTGTCTGTAGCAGAAGGGATGCAAAAAACGTTTGCATGGAAATTAGAGTGCTCATTCAACGGAGGGTTAGGTTCTCTGGGAGGATCTTATACTTACCAATCTATCCGTTTTTTTGACGATAACTTTTGGAACACTATCAGCAAACATCGAGTCTTAGTTGTATTTGATGAAATTCATCACTGTTCGTTTGAAGAAGATGGTCGATCAAACTCTTGGGGTGTAGAGATAGTCTCAAAGATACAAGGACTTGCACGATACACGCTGGCATTGTCAGGCACTCCTTGGCGTTCAGACAGACTGCCGATTGTGATGGCAGAATATTCTGACCCTGAAGGGATGCTTATCTGCGATTACCAGTATGGCTTAAAGCAAGCGGTTGTAGACGGAGTTTGTCGCCAACCGAAAATTGTCTTAATCGATAATGAGCATTTGAGTATTACGTCTGGAGGCAATAGGCAACATTTTGCGTCCATTTTGGATTGCCTTAAACAATCTGATATTTCTTATCAAAGCGTCATTCACAATGAAGAAGCGATGCATTACATCTTGAACAGTGCCTGTAAAAAGCTAGCGCAGATCAGGGAACTTTCGCCAAACGCAGGCGGGTTAGTGGTCGCTGCTTCTATCAAGCACGCGAAAGATATTCAAAAACGCTTGGTCGAGCAGTTTAATCAATCAGCCAGCATTGTTACTTATCACCATGTAAACCCACTAAATGAAATTGAATCTTTTCGACACTCGAATGTTCAGTGGATAGTCAGTGTTGGGATGATAAGTGAAGGTACGGATATTCCTCGGTTGCAGGTTTGCTGTCATATGAGCTCAGTGTATCCGCCCCATGAACCCACGGGGCGATATTGTTAGTGTTTGAAGTTCCAAGGCAGGAGTGCATCGATATCAGGTTCCGCTTTCGCTAACTCCTGCATGCACTTGACCATGTAGTCGTAAAGGATA